>DATDLS010000310.1:0-15685 GCA_036519195.1 Occallatibacter sp.
TTAGTCACGTGTTACTCACCCGTGCGCCACTTTACTCAGGTATTGCTACCCTTTCTCGTTCGACTTGCATGTGTTAGGCACGCCGCCAGCGTTGATTCTGAGCCAGGATCAAACTCTCGTTTGAAACCTGATGTCTCGCCACTCTGACGGAGGTCAGAATGCCGAGACTGGCATCTGCGCATCTGTCAATCGGACGAGCCGAGAAACAGGGTGCACGCAGATGCTCTTACCTTGTGAGAATGATCAAGCCAAACTCGATCACTTCTCACGACTGGCATGTTCAACCAATTTGTCAAAGATCCTTTAGAGTGATCCGCCTAAGCGGGCTCTTTGGATCGAGGCCCAGGCTGTTACGCCGGGGTGTCCTCGAACTTGTTGCGCACACCGATTTCCGCATCTGATTGCAGGTTTCGGCGTTTTTGCGCGAACTTTCTGAATTTATCAGAGTTTCATCTTCATGTCAAGCTGAATCTTTACTTCGTTTTCGGAAGATGTTTTTCCGTTGCCCGACCAACGGCCGGCAACGATTTCCGATGGCGAATTCAGACCAGCCGGGAAGAAGAAACTGCTTCTTCAGGCGGTGTCGCACTGCGCAAAATATCAAAGATCGACCGGCGCAAAATGCGCATAAGCCGCTAGGGCTCACAGGAGATCAACTCCTGGGTCGTGCAATGGCTTGTTCTCTCTAGGGATTCCCTACAGGGGTTCAGGGGCTCTTGCCTCACCTGACCCAACGAACTCAATCCATTACTCTAGCTTCCCACTTCCCTCATCGGGCAGGCCTAATCGCCACCGGGAGGCCACTTGCTCAAGGACGCTTGCTGCTCGCCCCTGTACTGCGTGTTGCTTACTGCTTGACTCGAACTTTCAAAGAGTAGCACAGGCTACTGGGCTTTGCAAGCGTCCTGCTCAACTTTTACCAGGCTGAGTCTCAACTTTCATCAAGCTGAGTTTCACCAAGCTGAACCGCGTTCACTGCTTGCAACTTTCCGAGAATAGCAACGCGCCGGCGGGAAAGCAAGTCCTCACCCTGTGGAAAGCCAGCGTTTCTGTGGGAAACCTCACCGAGTCCCTTCCCGGAGGCGGTTATTGCTTGGAAATTACGCCCAGTTCGGTCAGCCCATTCACAAAGAACTGCATCGCCAGCGCCACCAGCAGGAGGCCCATAATCCTCACCAGGATGCGAATGCCGGTCTCGCCCAGCACCGTGCGCACCCTGCTCGCTCCGGCCAGCACCCAGTAGCTGATCAGGCTGGTCAGGGCAATCGAGCCCAGGATCGCGCACATCTCCCAGTTCCACAGGTTTGGCACCTGCCCTACCAGTACCATGACCGACGAGATCGCGCCCGGCCCGGCCAGCATGGGAATTCCCAGCGGTACAATCCCGGCGTCTTCCTTGAGCGAAGCTTCTTCCGTATCGCCCGTGGCCTCCTGCGTGGCCGAGCGCTTGGCCTCCAGCATGTCCAGACCAATCAGCAGCAGAATCAGCCCTCCGGCAATCTCAAACGCCGGCAGCGTGATGCCGAACATTCTGAAGATCAGCTGCCCTGCCAACGCAAAGCTGGTCAGCACAATGAAACAGGTGAACGCGGCCTTGCGTGCCATCCGTTTGCGCCGCGCCTCTTCCACTCCGGAAGTAATCGCCAGAAAGGACCCGATGGCCGCAAACGGGTCAACCAGGAAAAAGATCGAGCTCAGCGCCAGCACCGCAAAACGCACCCATGGAACCTTCCCCAGTTCGGTCAACGCCGTTGTTGCTGGATTGGTGCCGATCACAATACTTAGAAGCTACACGACGGCAAATGATTCGACCACCGCGTGTCCATGGCCTTCTTCAACGGCTTGGTTGCCGTCGCGCACCACCAGGCGCGTCGGGCAGCCGGCCTCGCGCGCTGCATTCAGTTCAGCCACCACGTCGGAGAGGAAAAGCACCTCGCCCGGCTCAACCTTGAGGTCCCCGGCAATGGCCGCATAGCTCGCACTGGCCTGTTTGCTTCCCACGTGCGTATCAAAGTAGGCCGAGATCAACCCGGTCAGGTCGCCAAAAGTCGAGTACCGAAACACCAGCCGCTGCGCCTCCCGGGATCCGGAAGAATAGATGGCCACCCGCGCATTGGCACTCCAACGTTCAAGCGCCCCAGGCACATCGGCAAACAGCGCGCCTTCTAGCGCGCCGGACTCAAAACCCTTCTTCCAGATGCGTCCCTGCAAGCTTTTCAACGCCGTCGATTTGCGGTCGCGATCCATCAGCCAGATCAGGTAATCGAGAATCGGCCGAATGTCGACCAAGGGACGGATCGAGAGGTACTTCGCATCTTTTCTGAACTGGGGCGGCAACAGGCTCGGCGCATTTGGGTCCTGCTCATCCAGGCGCTCTCGTTGAAGCTGCATCACGTCCGAGATCACGGCGTCGTCGCCGATGTTCTGCTCCAGAAACGCCGGGAAGTGAGCCCGGGCATAAGGAAACAACTGCTCATGGACGAACGCAATCGGCGCGACCGTCCCCTCGACATCGAGCAGATAGACTCGCGGCGAAGCAGCGTTCATGCGCGGCTCATGCGCTCAGACCGCTGGCGCGCGCGCCAAGGTAAGCCGGCCCGAAACACAGGGCCTGATAGCCCGCATCCACGCCCGATCCGGTATACTCCGGCGTCCATCCCGACGTCTGCTGAAACCATCGAATGGCGCGCATGCGGCGCTCCTGGCATAGCGTGAACCAGTGCATGGTTCCGCGCGGCACGCGCAGCATATCGCCAGGCCCAACCTCCACCGAGACCACTTTCCCGTCCAGGTGCAGAAAGAATATTCCACGCCCAGCAAGAATGAAGCGCACTTCGTCTTCGGCGTGGGTATGCTCTTTGTCGAACCGCGCCAGCATCGCGTCCAGATCCGGCGTCTGGGGCTTCACGTCGATCACGTCCGCCGTCACGTATCCGCCGCGCTGCTTCATCTGGTCAATCTCCGCGCCGTAGGCCTCGAGCACCGCGCCGGCCGAAGCATCCTCGGCCACACGCGAAAGGTCCCAGCGTTCGTAGTCGATGCCCAAGGCAGCCAGGCTGCGATGAATCTCGGGCTCATCCCGAATCAGTCGATCTTCATCAGGAAACCGGAGTACAGCCATACTCGCTCCTTCGATGGAAGAGACGGGCATCGAACCAACGGAGAATCCAAGCGCCTGCGACCTTCCTGTTGGAACAAGCCCCTTACTTCCCTGCGCCCAGCGCGCGCCTTGCTTCGGCCTCGAACAGAAACTCCAGCGCCTCCAAATGCCGCCGCGCCGCAGCCACGGAATTGCCCCAAGTATAAAGCCCATGCCGGCTGAGCAGCACCCCGTGCGCCTCGGGATATTCATTGAGCGCCGCCCTCAATTGCGTCGAAAGCAGGGCATAGTCCTGCGAGTTGTCGAGAATCGGAACCTGCTCCACATGCTCATGCGTCGAGACGCCGGAAAGCGCCTTGAGCAGTTCGTAGCCCGCCAGCTCGACATGCCCCGCACTCGCATGAATACCGGACAGCAGCGTATTCCAAACCGTGTGCACATGCAGAATCGCTTCCGCGTCCGGCATCGCCTTGTAGATCACCAGGTGCAGCCCGGTCTCCGCCGAAGGCTTGCCCTCGCCGCCCAGCAGGCGCCCGTCAGGGTCAATCTCCAGAAGCCCCGCCGGCGTCAGCGTACCCTTGTCCAGCCCACTGGCCGTAATCAGAATCCGCGCCCCGCGACGCACGCTGAAGTTGCCGCTCGTCGCCGGAACCCAGCCACGCGCATAGCACCAGCGCGCCGTCGCGCACAACGATTCAGCGGCGATAGAAAAGTCATCTGTCCCGGAGCTCTTGCCTGCGGAGATCATGCCGAGAAAAAGTGTACCAATCGCGTCCCCCTCTGCGGGGGGCATCGACGCGGCTACCGCCGGTCGTCGCATATCCACGACCGCCTCTGGTTGAACCCCTCCACACTGGGCCTCCCGATGGCTACGCCCTTGGTCGTCGCCCGCGCGCCAGGTTCACACCGCCTGGTAGAAGAGCGGATAGGCAGGCTGCACATAGGGGACGAAGTCCCCCGAGGCTTCTCTGATCCCTAGCCCCTCCGGGCGCGCTCCTTTGGCTCGATGGCAGGCGGCCGTTCGATCACCGGGCCCCAGGCCCTCGGCACCGTGTCCGGGCTCTACAATCGTCTCTTGCAGACCGAGTCTCAATCCGTCGGCGGGTTGCCCTTGCGCGTGGTCCTGGTCTCGCCGCGCAATCCCCTCAACATCGGCGCAGTCGCCCGCGCCATGGCCAACTTCGGCTTTCGGGAACTGTCCGTCGTCGCGCCCTTCGCCGAACACTGGCGCGAAGCACGTTCCGCCGTGGGAGCACCTGAACTTTTGCGGAACGCAAACGAGTTCGCGACTCTCGCCGAAGCCATCGCCGATTGCACGCTCGTCCTCGGCACCGGCACGCTCACCTATCGCAAGCCTGAGCAGAAGGTCCTACTGCTACCCGCCCTCGCTCCGACTGTCATCGACCAACTCAATCGGGGCGGCCGCATCGCACTCCTCTTCGGCCCGGAAAAACACGGCCTCACCCGCCAAGACCTCTCCTGGTGCCACCGGCTGGTTGCAATCCCTACCGACCCCGAGCAGCCTTCCATGAATCTTGGCCAGGCCGTCGCCGTCTGCCTCTATGAGCTAGGGCCAAGAGCCTTCCCACCGCAGGCGCGATCGGTAGCTGCGCAACCGGACAATGAAGTCGCAATCGAGGAGCTGGCCGCCCAACCGGCTCCTGCTCCCTCGGCCAGCCTCGACCTGCTCGCCGGCGTTATCGAAGAAACCATGCTCGCCTCCGGATACTCACCCGCCTCCATGCATGCGGCCAACCGCCACGACCTGCGCCTGCTGCTGCGTCGCCTCTCTCCCGGCATTCGGGACACTCGCCGCATCCTCGGCCTCTTCCGCCGCATCCTCTGGCATCTCGATCGCCGTGCTGGCCAAGGCTAGGTCCTGGCACGCCCGTTGTAAGACCAGACCCCGCGCGCATCCCTCGAAAGCAGCACGGCCAAAACCATCGGATTGCTGATAAAGTGAGCCTCAAGGGTCCCCATGCTCCTGGCCTTTGCTCGTCTCCCAGTTGCCCGGGCCGCGTCTTCCCGGCGCGTCGCCGCGACCCTGTGGGCGTGGCTCGCGCTCACTGTGACAGCCGGCGGCCAACAGCCAGACACGCCGCAGCAGCCTGTTCCGGCGCCAACGAAACCCGTGCCAGACGCGGCAGAAACGCCCGCCCAGCCTGCACCAATCCAACCCGCACCAGCGCCGGCCGAGGCCCAGGCACCCGCTGCGGCAACCTCGACCGATTCTCGACAGGCTCCAGTTCCCGCGCCAGCAACTGAGCCACCCAACCCAGCAACCGCGGCCCAGCCCATTGCCGCCGCACGCCCGGCTCAGCCAGACATTCTCAGCGAAGAAGAGCTCAAGCAGATGCTGGTGAGCAAGCAGTTCTACCTCCGCGGCGGGTACCTCGGGGACTCGATCAGCTTCGACGAGCACGGCCGCATCATCGGCCACTCGCCGCAAGGCTCCTACACGCTCAGCGTCCTCCAGATCGACCACGTCCGCCTCAGCAAGCACAAGGTCGAGCTCGAAGGCATTCGCTATGGCCTGCACTTCAACGAGCAGCTGGCCTACGAAGATTCGTCAACGTCCTACGACAAGGTGCGCATCACGCCCAAAAAGAAGGTCGTCAGAATTACCATTGACCGCGAAATGGTCGTGAACGCGAAGAAGAAGAAAGAATCGTCGAAGGAAAAAGGCGAAGCAGCGGCCACTGGTTTGGCGCCCGCTCCGACAACCGAGGCGCCCGAACCCGCCGCAGCCGCCAACCCCGCTCCCTCCGCCTCAGCGGACCGAGCCGAAGCCAGCGAAGCCGATCAGCTCCAAGCCTCGATCGCCGCCACTCCGGAAGCCGAGCGCCCCGCCGATCCGACCAGCGTCACCACCACAACCTCGCAGGCCCACGCCAATCGCCTGCTGCGCGATGCCCTCAAGGCCATCTTCGCTCCCGGCCTCGACGACCGCATGATGGCCGCCATGCCCAACTTCTGGAAGCTTTACTACCAGGCCGTGGCCGCAAAATCCGACTACCGCCCCGCCGACGCCGCCATCCAGCGCCAGAACACCGTCGACCAGAAGGCCCACCTGCTCACCAGCTTTGAGCCCGACTCGAATGACTTTGCGCAAGCCGCCGGGGTGGCTGGCATGGCTCTTTATCACACCGTCATCGGCACTGACGGCAAGCCCGGAGAAATCGCCGTCGCCCGCCCCATTGGCTTCGGCCTCGACGAAAACGCGGTCGAGGCCATCCGCAAGGCAAAATTCTCCCCGGCCCTCAAAAACGGCCAGCCCGTCCCGGTCATGCTTGATCTTGTGGTCCAGTTCCGCATCTTCTCCAAACGGACCGCTGGCGCAGCCGCTCCGGAAAATGCCGAAAAAGACACGCCCGCAGCCCCCATCCTGCCCGGCCCCTACAGCGTAGCGCACCCATAGCCTCGCCTCAATCGAGCCCGCATCCTGAGAGCCTGTCTCGTTTCTCTGACAATTGCCAGACCGCTGGCCGGGCTTTTGCCCGCAGCCACCGGCATCGGCTAAGCCCCGTCGGGCCCTGGCCGCCCGAGGCCCGTTATTCCCCCAGCATGATCCGCTGAATCTCCGATGCCCGTCCGCTCGCCGGATCGCAAGTCACCAGCGCCGCGCACATCTTCGGATTCCCCTTGGCCGGTTCAAACTTCCCCGACATTCCGGTAAGAAACTTCTGCAGCACCAGCTCTTTTTCGACCCCGATCACGCTGTCGTAAGGCCCGCTCATCCCTACATCCGTCTGGTAGGCAGTCCCGCCCGGCAACACCCGCTGATCCGCCGTCGGAACATGCGTGTGCGTCCCCAGCACCGCCGTCACGCGGCCATCAAGGTGCCAGCCCATCGCAACCTTCTCGCTGGTCGCCTCGGCATGGAAATCCACCAGGATCACCTTGGCCGCAATCCCCCGCAAAATCTCGTTGATCGCATGGAACGGATCGTTGGTCGCATTCATGAACACCCGCCCCATGATGTTGATCACCGCATAGGCCACGCCGCCTTCGGTTGCGCCCTCAAAAACGCCGTATCCCGGCAACCCCGGCACCAGGTTCGCCGGCCGCAGCACTCGCCGCGCCCGCTTGTCGCTGTCCGCGCTCACCGAGTTCAAATACTCAATCAACTCGCGCTTATCCCACACATGATTGCCGGTGGTCAGCACGTCCGCGCCCAGATCGAACAGGTCTTCGGCAATCTGCGGTGTCACGCCAAACCCGCCCGCCGCGTTCTCGGCATTGATCACGGTCAGGTCGACGTCGTGCGCCTGGCGCACATGGCCAATGTGTTCCCGCACAATCTTCCGTCCCGCGCTCCCAAACACATCTCCAACAAACAAGATATTCAAGGCGTCTCCGTCCCCGGATCCCGGCCCACTGAACCGTGTTCCCTGTTCCGCATCAGCGGAAACAGAATCACATCCCGAATCGATCGTGACCCGGTCAGCAGCATCACCAGCCGGTCCACGCCCAGCCCCTCGCCGCCGGTTGGCGGCAGCCCATAGGCGAGCGCCCGCACATAGTCCTCGTCCATCTGGTGCGCCTCGTCGTCGCCGCGGTCGCGCTCGGCCAACTGCGCGCCGAAGCGCTTCTGCTGTTCCACCGGATCGTTCAGCTCGCTGAACGCATTGCCCAGCTCAAAGCCGCCCGCAAAGAACTCGAACCGCTCCACGTGCGCCGGATCTTCCGGCTTGGCTTTCGACAGCGGCGAAACCTCCACCGGATAGTCGTAGATGATCGTCGGCTGAATCAGAAACGGCTCCACGACCGCCTCAAACAGGTTGTAGACTGACTTGCCAAGCGGCGCGCCCTTCATTGAGTCGTAATAGACGCCTGTGATCGCGCCCAGAATCGTTTTCAGTTCCAGAATCCGCTCCGGCGCCAGCCGTGTCGTCTGGCCCTCGGTCTTTTCCAGCGCGTCCATCGCCACATGGAGCCCGGTCTGCAAGAGCGGCCCCGACGCCAACGCCGCCTCGGCCGGCTTGGGCCCAGCCTCTACCGGCCAGAACTCCCGAATCGCCTCGCGCATCCTTAACCGCCGCCACTTGCCCAAATCAATCGAGTGCCCGTTGAATTCGGTCTTCGTCGTCCCGTTTACTTCCTTGGCGACAAACGAAACCAGGTCCTCGGTAATCTGCATCAGGTCGTGATAATTGGCATATGCCTGGTAAAACTCCAGCATCGTGAACTCAGGGTTATGCTGCGTGCTCACGCCTTCATTGCGGAAGTTGCGGTTGATCTCGTATACCCGGTCGAGGCCCCCCACCACCAGTCGCTTCAAATAAAGCTCGGGCGCAATGCGCAAAAACAGATCCTGATCGAGCGCATTGTGGTGCGTCCTGAACGGCCGTGCCGCAGCGCCACCCGCGACCTGCTGCATCATCGGCGTTTCCACTTCCAGATAGCCGCGCTCGTCAAAGAACTTGCGCATCGCCTTCAGCGTTTTGGCGCGCTTGACAAAAACTTCCCGGCTGTCGAGATTCGCAAACAGGTCCACATACCGCTGCCGATAGCGCAGTTCGACGTCCGCCAGCCCGTGAAACTTCTCCGGCATCGCCAGCATGGCTTTGGACAAAAACGTCAGCCGCTCCACATGAATCGTCAGTTCATTGGTCCGTGTCCGAAACAAATACCCCGACACGCCAATGTGGTCGCCCAGGTCGAGCAGCTTATAGAGCGCAAACCCCTCGTCGCCTACCGCATCCAGCCGCACATAAATCTGCAACCGCTCGCCGCCCTGCTGCAAGGTGGCAAAGCCGGCTTTACCCTGCGCTCGGATGGCCATGATGCGGCCGGCAATGGCCGCCGTGATTCGATTCGCCTCCAGTTCTTCGCCCGCCGTCTCGCCCCACTGCGCCCGTATCTCGGGAATGGTGCTCGCAGTGCTGCTCTCCGCAACGGGGAACCGGTTCGGATAGGCCGCCTGGCCCAGCTTCTCGATCTCCTCAAGTTTTGCTCTGCGCAAGGCGAACAGGCCGCGCTCAAATTCAGAATCAAACACGTTCGTTTCCTCTGCGGGCCAGCTTCGCCCTTGGTCCAACTGCCAGTATATCTTTCATCTTGCCAGCGGAAGGCGGGCCCTTCAGTTGCGCATTACCGCCCGCACGAGAAGAAATGGGCCTGCCTCGAAGTCCAGCGAACCGATCGCGGCCATTCGCGTGGGAGCCCGTTCAGCGTGTATAACCGCGATTGGATGCCCTTCAACCGCCCCATCCCGGACCCCAAGCCCGAGCCCCGCAACCACGGCGGCATCCAGACCCTCATTCAGGCTGAAAAGCTCACCCAGATCGCTGTCCTGCTGCCCTCGGCCGCCTTCATCGGTTGGCTCGCCGGAGCCTGGCTCGACAGCAAGCTGCATCAGTCCTGGATCGCCGTTGCCGGCATCGCCTTCGGCGGAATTTCCGGCCTTGTCTACGTCGTCCGGCTGGTCATTTCCACCGGCGGCTCCAGCGCCACCCCCTCCACCCCTTCGAAAAACGAGACCCCCGACAGCAAGCCATGACCGAAGATCCACACCCTCTCGTCGGTCTCACCGACCTAGCCCTCGAGGCCCTGCTCAAGCGCGCCATCCGCGACACCCTGCTTCTCGGCGTCATTCCCGCCGGGCTGCTGCTGATCGCCTCCGGCTGGCGCAACGCCGCCATGCTGGCCATTGGCGCCCTCATCTCCGCCGCCAGCATCCTCGAGTGGCAGCGCCTCATCCGCCTGTTCAATGCCAAACTCGACCAGCAGAAAACACCTCGCGGCGCGGCCCTCGTCGTCACCTTCTTTCTCCTCCGCCTCGCCGTGTTTGCCGGGGCGATTTATGTTAGCCTAAAGTGTTTCCAGGGCTCGGTCATAGCGCTCCTTTGCGGGCTCGGTTTAGCAGTCATCGCCCTAGCGTTTGAAGCATTACGATTGCTCAAAGATTAAGTTCCGGCTGAAGACTGCGGGCGGCGCAGTTCCGCCGCCAAACCCCACCCGGCAGGGGAAGCAGAAAGATTCAAGTCTCGATGGCACAACCACTTGGCATCACCCGACTCCTCAACGACGCCTTCGGCGCACCCCTGACCAGCCTGCTGCGGGCCATCGGCATTCATCCCAGCAGACCCGGCGCGCCCATCACCGACGGCACGGCCCTGGAACTGCTCGTAGCCGTCGGCCTCATCCTGTTCTTCCTCCTCGTCCGGGCTACGCTGTCGGTCGAAAAGCCCAACCCCGCCCAGCAGATCGCTGAAATGATCCACGAGTTCACCGGCAACAACGGCGAGCAGATCATCGGCCACGGCTATGAGCGGTTTCAGGCCTTCGTCACCTGCATCTTTCTGTTCGTCGTGCTCAACAATCTGCTTGGCCTCATCCCCGGCCTCCACACCCCCACCGCCGCGCCCTACATCCCGCTCGGAATCGCTGTCCCGACCTTCCTCTACTACCACTACTTCGGCTTCAAAGAGCAGGGCCTGGCCGGCTACATGAAGCACTTCGCCGGCCCCATCTGGTGGATTGCGCCTCTGCTGTTTCCCATCGAAATCATCTCCCACTTCGCCCGCATCATGTCGCTGACCATCCGTCTTTACGCCAACATGTTCGCCAGCGATCTGGTCACGCTCGTCTTCTTCTGGCTCTTCCCGTTCGCCATCCCCGCCCTGTTCCTGGGATTGCACGCCGCGGTTTCGCTGATTCAGGCTTACGTGTTCATGCTGCTGGCCATGATCTACCTCTCCCAGGCCGTCGCCCACGAACACTAAACCGCTCTGGTCGACGACGAGCAAACAAAATTCGCCGGAGCCGGCTTCCACTCCGGATCAACGAACGGCAGCCAGCGTGAGGGGGTCAGCACGGTGAACCTCAACCACCCACTGGCTGCCAATTCAACGGAAGCAGGAGAACTATGCGGAAACTTCAATATGTATTCATGACCCTGGCGGTGCTTTGCTTCGCCTCTCCGGCCTTCGCGCAAAGCGGCAGCTCGTCGATCAACCTCGTCCCCATCGGCGCCGGCATCGGCATGGCGCTCGCGGCCGGTCTGTGCGGCCTCGGCCAGGGCAAAGCGACCGCTTCGGCAACCGAAGCCCTCGCCCGCAACCCCGGCGCCCGCGCCGGCATCCAGCTGCTGCTGGTGCTCGGCCTGGCCTTCATCGAGTCCCTCACCCTGTTCACCCTGGTCGTCATCTTCGTCCAGGTGAAGTAATCCGCTTTTTTGAAAAGCTGCAAAACGGCTCCCCCTCTCGCAGGCGGAGCCGTTTTGTTTTTGACGGGTCACTCGCCGGCGAAGAAAGACCACACGCTGAAATTCCACGAGGAGACACATCGGTCCCCTGCTTCAGGTCATTTTGATTTCTCTATGGGCTGGCCGATCGAGGATAACAAGAAAGAGGAATCACGCCGGGATAGACCGCTCGCCCCATCGCCACAACATCGCTGGCAACAAAAGCCATTTTGCGTGAGCTCGGGGAAGGCCTCTCCCGTTTGCTCATCCTTGAGTGACCGTTGTGGGAGTGACCGTTGTGGCCGGGCGACCGTTCTCTTCAAGCTCCCGACCGATGGGAGGCGTCCATGAGCATGCTGCCCGCCGCCGTTGTATCGTCAAACCATGAGCTCCCCTTTTCTGAAACTCATCCAGCAGGGCGCCACAGCTGAAGTCGCCGATGCCGTTCAGGCCGACCCCCCTCTCGCCGCCTCCCGCGATCCCCAGGGGGTTTCCGCTCTGCTCTGGTCCATCTACTGCGGTCAGCCCCTGGTGCGCGACTTTCTGCTCGCCCGCCTGGCCAGCGACAGCATCGCCCTTGATGTCTTTGAAGCCGCAGCCGCCGGCGATCAAGCGCAACTCGAAGCGCTCCTCGAGACGGACTCGGAACTCGCTCACGCCTTTTCCGGCGACGGCTGGACCCCGCTCCACCTCGCCGCCGCCTTCGGAACTGCAGCCGAGGTCGCACTCCTGCTTCGAGCCCGGGCCCCGGTCGACGCCGTCAGTCAAAATCCGCAGCGCAACCAACCCCTCCACGCCGCTCTGGCGCTGGGCAGCAACGCCGAAGCGGTCGAGCTTCTTCTCAAGCACGGTGCTCCGGTCAACGCCGTCCAGGCCGGCGGCTTCACCCCACTGTTCTCCGCCGCCAGCGCCGGTCGCCGGGACCTGGCCGAGTTGCTCCTCGCCGGTGGCGCTAACCCGCTCCACAAGAGCGAGGCCGGCAAAACCGCAGCCGAATTCGCCCGCGATCGCGGCCACCTCGAGCTCGCAGCGTGGTTGGAGTCAGAAGCCGCACGCTAGGCCTGCCCTGTACCCGTAACGTGGAAGAGATTCAGAAGCATGTAGCGCAGTGCCGAGACCTCGGCCAGTATCAGCTCGGTAGGGTCTGCCGGACATTCCCGCGCGGCTTTCAGAGCCAACTCGCGCAGCCATTCGCGCAAGGTTTTCCCCACGCCTTCGGCGGCGGTTTCCACCTCGGCCAGCTCTTCCGGCCTAACCCTGGTTGCAAAGGTGTTGGCACGAAGAACCGGACGCGCTTCGCCACTGGGCGAGGCTGGAGACTGCAACGGAGGCGGGATGCGGGCAGTGCTCATGGGGAAACCGCTTCAAAATCAGCTTGCACCCTGTGATTAGGGAAGCTGGCCGAGCGATGGGGTATAGAGGGCGCGGTTGCTGATGAGCACTCTGCGCGTCTGACTGAAGGCCAGCACCCGGATATGCTGCGACACGCCACTGGATACAAACTGGCCAACGACTGGCAGGATACGAGCTCGATCCAACAATATCTGGGACACCGCAACAGCGGGAAATGAGCCAACACCGGCCTCCGGTTCGATTCCGGCCCGGCAAAGAACAGGGAGCTGCCTTCGGCCGGATGAATGCCGAAATGCGTCGCGTACCAGGCCGAGAGCGCCTGCGGATCGCGCGCGCGGTAGAAAAACTCCGCCCACGTCAACCGCCTTTGCCCTGGCTACTCCTCCTGAACGGGTGAGAAAGATTTCATAAAAATCTGATTCTGCACAGGTTAAATGATGTCAATTTGGCTGTGTAGGAGCTGTGCAGGATAAATGTACAGAATCTTTCGACTTTCAGTGCAACACGGCTTTCCAAACCGTCGGAAGAGGGCCGGGAGAAACCCGCAGGGTGTCTCCCGCGCCACCGAAAAAGGCAGACGGGAGCCCCTGCGTCCCGTCTGTCGGTTTTCATGTATCGTCCGCATTGTTACATGATCGCAGGCATGACTCTCATGCCGCCACCTCAGCAGGTTCCTCGTTGGTAACTTCGTCCGCGATGGGCGGCTCCAGTGCGGCAAGGATGACGCTGGCGGTCTGCTGAATGACTTCGAGTGATTCGGCTAACAGTGAAGCGTTGCCGTGGTAAAGCTGGATATACGACGCGCTGGCGTTGTCGTTGACCAAACCAACGGCCTTTCCCACCACAAACGCCACGGCCTCCGCTTCTGTCTCGCGCACTGTCTTCGTAGTCGCCGTGCGGCGTTGGCTGCGATGCAACAGTTCGTGAGCCGTCTCATGTACCAGCGTGGCGAAGGTTTCTGCCTTTGACTGTCCGGGTAGAATGGCGATGCGTCCGCCATAGCTCATGCCGAGGGCGGGGGCGATGTTGGCGTTATAGACAAGCTGAATGCCCTTGGACTTCACGAACGCGGTCAGACGGTCGATGTTCTCGCCGGGGTCGCCGGATACCTCGTGCATCTCCGGCAGGTCTACGCCGTCGGTCTGTGAGATATCGAAAGCATAGGCATTGCGGAATCCAAGCAAGACGCGCTCATTCTGCTTGGTAATGTCCTTGTTGGCTTCTTCGTCCTTCTTGCGGCGAACTCCCACGATAGGGGCAAGGATGCGAATGCCTTTCTGTCCAGCCTTCACAGAACGGCCAAGGTTCTTCCATGTCCAGAACCCCGCTACTTTGGTGGCTGCGGGCATTTGTCGCGCAATCTCCAGCACGTTCCCGAAGGAGTATGTTCACTCTCGGACTATGTTGAGTGGGAGTTGGAAGGCTAGGCAGGGCGCTGGTTTTCGCGCCCTGCGGTTAACATAGTTGACGTCAGAGTGTGGCGAGGAATTCGAGAAGTGTGTCGCCGGCTTTGAATCTGCGGAACTTCTTGCCAACGGGTTGTAACGTGGCGAGTGCTTTTTCCTTGATGGCCATGTTGGCGTGAAGGTATTCGTTCGTGGTCTCGATGCTCTCGTGTCCGAGCCACAAAGCGATGACGGCGATGTCGACGCCAGACTGGAGCAAGGCCATGGCGGTGCTGTGCCTGAGGACGTGAGGCGATATCCGTTTGGTCTTCAGGCTGGGGCACGAAGTCTGCGCTTGTTTTACTTTCTTACGAAGCAGCAGGTGTATAGCGAAGCGCGTCAGCGGTTCGCCTCGAATACTGGGGAACGCGACGGTTGTTTCCTGTTGGCCAAGTTCGCGGAACCACTCCTTCAGTATCCGCGCGGTGCGCGGCCAGAGCGGGACCACCCGGTCCTTACGGCCTTTTCCATGCAACTGGACATAGCTTTTTGAGGCGATAGTGACCTGGTTCCGCTGAAGGGTGCTTATCTCCGAAACACGGGCCCCTGTGTTGTAGAGAGTCAGCAGCAGCGCATAGTCTCTCCTGCCGCGCCACGGGGTTCGATCAATGGATGCGAGAATGGCCTCCATCTCATCCCTGGTCAGGTACGGTCGCACCTGGGTGCCGGCGCGCTTGAGCGGTATGGCGAGTACGTGTGTGGCGACACCGGCACTGGCTGGATCGCGGAACGCCACCATGCGGTAGAAGGAGCGGATGGCTGTCAGGCGTAGGTTGCGTGAGACGACGCTGTTACCACGGTTCTTTTCGAGACCATCGAGGAACCGGAGAATGATCCCGGCGTTCAGAGTGGCCACGGGTAAAGCCGTGGGAGCGATGCCAGTCTCGCGATCGACGAACTGGAGCAGCAAACGGAATGTGTCGCGATAGCTGGCGATCGTCTGCGGGCTGACGCGGCGCTGCGCAATGAGGTAATCGGTAAAGAAGAACTGCAACAGTGGACCGACAAGAGTTGGAGGTGTCATTGCCCCACCTCTTTGCCCGTGTGCTGGCCCTCAAAACGCGCGGAGGCTTCGAGGAGCAACTCGGGTGCGCTGCTCACATACCAGTAGGTGTTTTCCGGACCGAGATGGCCGAGGTAAACGGCGAGATGGGGCAGGAGTTGTTGCACGTCGCGTCGCTCGCGATGCCAGAGGGTGAGTCTGTTGACGGCAAACGTGTGACGGAAGGAATGCAGCGATGGTCCGCGTTGACCGGCTATGGCCTGGATGCCGGCGAGGCGGAGCAGCCTGACAAATGCCAATCGTTGGGAGTTATAGTCGAGCCGTCCGCCCTTGCGGTTGATGAAGAAGGGTTGCACCTGCTTGCCGCGAAGTATCTCCGTCCTCGTGTTCCGATAGATGCGCAGATGCTCCGCCGTCGATGGATGGAGAACGACATAGCGCGACTTGCCGAACTTGCTCTCGTGTATCAGCAAATGGGGTGGGGTCGCATCGAGACTTACATCCTCAATGGCCAAACCGATCGCTTCTCCGATGCGCAGGCCTGTGCTTGCCAGCAACCCCAGCAACGTAGAGAAGGTGAGCGGACGCATGTCGCC
>DATDLS010000311.1:0-5190 GCA_036519195.1 Occallatibacter sp.
TGCTTTGCTGATGTGCCACAAGACCATCAGCGTCGGCAGCACGAAGCTGAAGACCATTACGTCCATGCCGTCCAGCATCCACCCTGCAAACGTTGCGATAAGCGTTGTCCGCTCAGGAGCATCAAGCTTAGTCAGCCAGTTGCCTCGCACTCGGCTCGTAGAATCCACTTCTATATGCATCCGTTACTCTTTCACGCCTTCGGCATGGGCTACCGGAGGAGGAGTTAGCGGGATGATCGGCCTCTTGCGCTCCACGTGCCATGTCACACCATCGCCGGCGTCATGTTGAGTACGTTTGATGTTCAGCTTGCCTTCACTGATGTAGTCCAGGTGGGCGTGGTCGTAGGCCAAACCCGCAGAAGCGACAAGGTGGAGAAAGTCGCCATAGGCGGTCTCGTCGGGCACCTCTGTGTATCCATCGTCATAGGTGATCTCCGGATAACGCACCATCAGTCCGCCAATGCCGACGGCAGACCCTCCGCCGCGGCTGCTCGTGCTTTCATCGTCCATCCCTTTCAGAGCCATATTGATGCGCACACCTTTATAAATAGGCTGCTGATAACTCTCAGCATCCCAATGCTGATAGCGTTGATAGCGGTCGTTTTCACTGGCATTCATTTCGAGCACCCCCGGGGTCTTCGCCATCTCGTCGACAATCTTCTCGCGCAGCGCATAGGTAACAACCTTACTCTCCGGATGCTCGTCATCTCCCAGATAACCCAGGCTGGTAAACCATCCGCGCGGCACCCAGTTGGTGCGTCCGGTCTCGGCGCCCATGCGCGTAATCACCCAGGAGCTATACTCGCTGAAAGGCTGCACCCACTCATGGGTCGGGTATCCATGCGGATTCAGAAACGCGTCGGGCAGCCAGGCCTGCCATAGAAGCCGCCGGGTTGCGGACTCCGGGTAGATCGGAAACTCGTTATTCTGGTCCGAGACCACGTCGGAGGTGAGCGAAGCATGATATCCGGCATGCAGCATATTGTGCGGCGAGATCTTCGCCAGATCGATCGACAGGTCGGCTCCATCCACATTGGTAATCGGATGCAGCACCACATTCACCTTCTTCAGGGTCTCGCGCCGTCCGGGGTCCAGCACCAGCTCTTCGCCCAGCTTCAACAGGTGGCTCGTGCTCGAGACCTCATTCGCGTGCTGCCTCCCGGAATAGATGATGGTTGCCTTTAAGGTCGTGGCCTTGGGCATGGAACTGAGCACTGACGGCGAAGGCAGTGTCATATCCGCCGCCCAGATGTTTCCCCCCAGGTAGCTGCGGCCCATCCAGTACACGTCCACTCCGGGATAGGTAGCCAGCCGGCTCAGCAGATGCTCCTCGTCTTTGGGCGCGATTGGATTCTCCCACGCGACAAAGTGTCCGGTTGCGTCCAATGGCGCCGGGGTTATATCGGCAATCATAGGCCGCCTGGTGGCCGGCTCAGTGACCGCCAGCCGGGCGGACACAATTGCCTTCTTCGCGTGCTCCGGGGCGTTGAGCGCGACCGGCGTCTCAAACTCGAAGTCCAGATTGGACAGATGCGGATAGCTCAGCGCGTCTTTATAGAGGCCCGCAGAGTGCAACTGATCCAGCCAATGCAGCTGGTCGGCCGCCTGCTCTGCCGAGCTGATGGTGCGCTCCACACGGCTCTTTTCCGCCAGCACGATCCAGTCCTTGTAGTTATATTTCTCGAAGTCGACCGGCATGCGCCATGTCAGGCTTTCGACGCCATCCTTCCCGGCCTGAACACGAGCCGACACAAGCCGCATGTGTCCTGCCGAGGGAACGGCAGACAAGTCGCGCTCCTGCTCATGCTGCGCCCCATCGCCCTCGGTCTTCCAGGCCAGGCGAACCTTGGGCATGCCTGCATCCTTGGCATAGAACTCGATGCTGACTTCTCCATCCTCGCCGTCGCGGCTCGGATAGCTGACAGGAATAATGCGGCCCAGGTAATCCATGTGCGTCCCCGTCAGCAGGTCGCCGAGCATATAGAAGAAATTCTCGGTGTTGAAGAATGCGTCTTCCTGCAGGCCCTCAAGCGAGGAGATGCGCTCCTCGCCGACGCCGATCTGGTAGTCCGGTTCGCTGAGCCTGTAGCCGATCTTCAGCGTGTCGAACAGCGGCTGGAACTCGGTGCGCGGCTTGCCCTCGTTCTGCGCCATCACGATCTTGAAGATGCGCGGCAGGGTCTCCTTTTGATAGTGGTCCCAGAGCATCTCAATGTCGGACTCGATGCGTTCGTCCAGCAGTGTCTTCCCGCCCGCGACCAGCTTCACCCAGCCGGTCTCGACCGTGACCGTCTCGTACTCGGGAAACTGATCGCTGTAAGGACGGGAAACGGTCTTCACCGTGAAGTCCCTGGAAAGGATCTGCTTCCCGGCTGCATCATAGGCATTGACCCGATAGGTCGGCCCCTTGTCGTCCTCCATCTTTGCCATCTCAATATTCTTCAAGGGAATCTTCAGGTCTCTGGCCAGCACCTCATCGACCGGGAACAGCTCCTGGTTCCAGCGATAGAGCGAGCGCATCGTCGTCTGCTTGCCGGGGTCAGGGTAAGGAGCGAACTCGATCTGGAGTTTTGCAACTCCCTTCTCCCTCACCAAGGGCTCAATCTCATCGACCAGCCAGCTATACCCCGACTTATACGTGCAAAGCACGGTCACATCCGCCTGCGGAGCGCCTGCCTGCTCCAGCATCGCCACCAGCTCCTGCTTGATTTTGATGCGTTCCTCAGGTCCTTCGCTGACGCGCACTTCAAGCGTCACCGGCTGGCCCTTGGGCAATTGCGCGACCGCCCCGCGCATTGCGTCCATCAGCCGCTTGCCCTCCCATGGAATCGTGAAATCATCGCGGAAGGTGGGTTCAGCCTGCTTGAAAGGAACCACCAGCGAAACATGATGCAAATCCGGATCGGCCGCGCAGCACTTCGTTCCTGCGTGCAGGCTGCCGGTCTTCACTTCAACCCGCGCGGTCTTCAACTTCTCCGCAATCGCGTTGCGCACAAAATTCTCCAGCTTCGGGTCGGCCTCGTCGACATCGAGCTCGGCCGTGGCGGATGTCACTCGCTTTCCATCGGCCACGATGTCATTCATCCATTGATCGAGATCAAACAAGGCGGCCGTAGCCTGGCCGGTACTTGACCGCATGGAAAAAAATTGCGCCAGATCCAGCCGCATCTCCTCGAGGCCGGCGAACTTTTTTGCGGGCTCCCACAGATAGGGCAGATGCCCTGCCGCATATTGGAGCGCCGCCGCCTCGCCGGCAGCGTCCCCGCGCACCAGCAGCGCCGGATTCTTGCCAAACGCGCGATCGACCACCCGCAGCTCACCTTCGCCCGTCTTCAGCGCGGCCAATCCCGCCGCGCCGTCCCTGCCAAACTGCCCAGGGACGAGCTTATCCAGTGCCGTTCCCGCTGGCGCACCGAGAAGGTCTTTGGCGTGCCCGGTCAGCGGGGAATCGCCCGCGATCACAACCGGTGAGGTAATACCCACCGGCGACGCGCCCGTCGCAGGCAATGCGATGGGTAAGGTGATCCCCGTAGTCTCCAATCCCATCCGCGCGGCCAGGTTGGCCATTTGCATGCCGGCTTCTCCCGCGGGCACATAGAGTTTCGCGGCAACACTCTCCGGCACGAGCTTCTTCGCGTTTCCTTTGAGCAGCCCGTGAATCCCGTAGAGCTGATGCAAGTCCAACAGGACAGGCTCGCTCGCCTCTTCATCCTCCTCGCCAGCCGCAGGCGCCGGGGATGAGGCCGTCGTACTTACTCCCGTTCCATTGCCGCCACCGCCCAAAAGAAGCCCAGTGCCATCGGTGAACACGAGCTTGACTTCGCGCGCATGCACATTCCGGAGCGGCGGCTCACCCTCGGAACTTGTCAGGGCTTTCTCGACGGCGGACCTGTCGGAGGTGCCCGTCAGTTGCAGCACAACCCGCCGGATCCCCGGCTGGGCCGACTGGTAGGTTACGCCGACCAGTTCAACTTTCGCGGGAACTTTTTGCGCTGTCAGCCGCTCATTGATGGTCCGGGCAATCGCTTGCAGCTTTTCGCCCGTGGTACTCCACTGATAGGGCGCATGCGCCGAATATGCATTTGCGGCCGCCAGCAATCCAGCCGGATCCGCCCCCACAAAGACCAGTCCGCCGGGCACAGTGAAGACGCCGCCCTCACCAATCTGGAACTCTTCGGTTTCCTTATCGGCCAGAGCAGCAGAGGCAGTCAGGGCCGCTCTTCCCACCCATAAACTTGCCTTCTCGGCCGCACATCCCTTGCCGGGCTGAACGCTTCCCTGGACCACGATCGGCAGCGTCAGAGCGGTGGTCTCATAGCCAATGCGGGCAGCCAGGTTTGCCGCGGCTGTGTTCTCTGCCGCAGTCGACGACGAAGGGACGACCACATGGCCGCACACCGCATCGGCAAGCTGGTCCCCGTTCGTATCCTGAACGATCAGCCCCAGCTGAAAGGCGTTTTCGATCGGCGTCTCCGGTTCTGCCTGCTGAGCAAAGACGCCCATGCTGAATGCCAGCGAACAGCCCAAAACCGCAGCGCTCAATCCAGCTCTCGATTTCGACATAAACGCCTCCTGGGAGCATTTCTTCATAAAATCGGAATGAGGAAGAGGAAACTGACGCCCTTGTCGACGCGGCAGAACGAGCCCGGGATTCGCAGTGCATTGATGCGCGAACCGCATGCAGTCGAACCGTTGATGAGCCTCACCAATGCCCTGGAGACCATGCGAAACTCAGCCCTATTTCCGCGCGCTCGAACTCCCCCATCCGCCGCCGCCCGGTGTCTCCACGCGAATCACATCGTTGGCCTCGGCATACATCGTGCACTTGGCTGGCAGCACCGTGGTTTGGCCATTGGCCTTGATGAGCTGAACCCGGCCCATGGCTCCGTTCTCACCCCCGGCCAGTCCATAGGGAGCGAACTTTTGCCGATCGCATAGAAGCGTTACCTGCGAGGGCACCAGCAATTCAATCTCGCGCACCAGCCCATGGCCGCCGCGAAACTCGCCTTCCCCGCCTGAACCCTTGCGATACCCATAGGAGCGCACGCGAAATGGATACGCGTATTCGAGCGCCTCGATGGGCGTGTTCAGCGAGTTCGTCATGTGGCAGTGGATCCCATCGATGCCATCGATCCCCGGCCGCGCTCCCATGCCCCCGGCCGTGGTCTCGTAGTAAGTAAACGGAGCACC
>DATDLS010000312.1:0-2987 GCA_036519195.1 Occallatibacter sp.
GGGTCCCACTGCCTCTGCAGAACCTGCATCACCGCCTGCTGGATAAATCGATCCAACACCGTCGGGACGATGGTTTCATAATGCACCTTCCTCTAATTGCGTTGAGGATCCGGCATGGATTCGGCTTGAAGTACGCACGCGCTCTCGAAGCTTTTGTTCGTCTATTTTATTGAGTGTGATCCAGTAGGGGGAGCCTGAGCCAAGCTTACGTACCTGCACAAACGCATGCTGGATCCAGTAATAGACCACATGGTCGCTAACTCCAAAATGTTTCGCCACCTGATGGACTGTCAGCTCATCAGGCTTTTTGAGCGTGGGCGGTGGAATCCGGTAGCGGAAGCGGATCCACTGGATTATCGATGCCGTGTACGGCTTTCCTGTGATGCTGCGTTGGCCTTGCTCATGGAGTTGCGCAGCGATCTCTGCATCTTGCAAGTGGTGAGCCATGTCTCGGACGCGGTCGACGACCGCGGCGGGATACCGCAGGCGGTCCGCTATATTGGGCGGAAGCGTAAGGATGAGGTCCGTACAGGTATTCCCCTGCCAGCGGATGTGGACCAGAAGCTGCTTGGGAGCAGGCTTTTCAACGGTAATGTCCTTGATGAGCAGCCGCAACATCCTCTTGCGGTCTTTAGCTTGTGTAGATGGAGCGTGCCATAACTGCGGAAGATCTTTGGCCAGGGCGAGGACTTTTGCTTTTTGCTCAGGGGTTGCAACTCGCGCATGCCGGCGCTGAAACTCGGCGGCCTGCTGTTTGAGTTCTTCGCAGTGAAGCAACGCGGTGTTCCAGCGCCGTTCCAGTGTGGCGGCCACCAGTCGTTGCGAAGGGTCGACCTCTGGATAGCGTCTTTCGGCAAGCGCGGCCTCATACTCGGCGCGCTCGAGCCGCATTTGCCACTGGCGTCCGATGGTATGGTCGCGCGCTTCCAACTTCTCGAGAGCTGCCAGAGCCAGTTCGAGCTCTGCCGGCTGCATAGCCTTGAGAACTTCCCTAGCGATAGCGGCATCAAGCAGGTCACAACGGAAGCTCATGCAGCCTTTGCTGGCCAGACCGTCGCGGTGCAGAGAGTTGCACTGATAGCAGGGATAGAGACCGCCGTTGCCGGTATAGCGTACGGTGAGCGCTCGTCCACACTGGCCGCACACCAGTAGTCCCTGCAGTAAGGCCAGTCCTTCACGTGCTGGACCGCTTAGCATCATCTCGCCGCCATTGGTGCGGTTCTTCTCCAGGCGCTCCTGGTTCTTCAAGTACTCGTCCCAATCGATGTACCCTTCATGGTGTTCTTGCAGACTGACGCGCCACTCCGCCATGGAAACCGGGTGCACCTGTTTAAGCACCTCGCCCGAGGGCTTGATCTGGCGGCGATACTGATAACGGCCAAAAACATACATTCCTGCATAGGATGGATTCTTGAGTATGTTCAGCACGCGGCTGTGCGTCAGGTAACCCCATATCAGCTTGCCATTCCACACCCCGCCGTAGGATCGCTTGGGAAAGCGTAACGCGGCTTTCGCAAACTGCTGCACCACGGCGAAGGCTGTGCCTGTCTCGCGAAAGAGACGAAATACCATAGCTACGGCCCCCTGCACTTCCTCATCAGAGTCCAGAACAATCCGGCCCTCTTCGTCATAGCAGAGCCCGACCGGAAGCGGGAAACGCAGTTCGCCTTTCCTTGCTTTATTGAGCTTGCCACCAAGGAGGCGCCCGCGCAACAAATGGAGTTCGGCCTGCGCCATAGTCCCCTTTAAGCCCAGCAGAAGGCCATCGTTGAAATCGGCCGGATTGTAACAACCATCTTCGTCGATCACCAGCGTATCGGTCAGTGCACACAGCTCCAGCAATCGATGCCAGTCCAAATTCGAACGCGCCAGTCGCGAAACTTCCAACGCAAAAACTGCACCCACCTGACCCATCGAGACTTCCGCTACCAGAGTCTTGAAGTCCTCCCGACTCGTTATCTGTGCTCCTGACTTGCCCAGATCCCCGTCCAGAATCTGAACAGACGGTTCGCTCCAGCCCATGTCCAGTGCTTTCGCCCGCAGAGCATACTGACGCTCCGTGCTCTCCTGATGGTGCCGTACCTGCGCCAGCGTCGACTGACGCACATACACATACGCAGTCTTGCTCAGGTGCTGCTCGTTGATCATGGTATTCATCGGCCACCTCCACAGAAAACGAACTTTCACCGTTGGCGTCGAGCCAGCCTGCCAGCATATTGGCCAGAAGCACGCCGCCCGATTCCACATCGATCAGGGCTTGAACGGCAACGGGCGGCTCGCTCATAGCACCTCTTTAGAGCGCCTCGCGACGGCGCAACAATTCGCGGTTGATCTCGCAGATTGCTTCCAGAATCTCGCGGCTTCGGTGATAGTTGGCCAGAAACTCGACCGTTTCGCCATAAGCATCTTGGGGCACATAATCCATTTGCGGCCGCTGGCCCGGATAGCTTACCGACAGATAATACTTGGGCCCATGTCCCGGCCCATCGACGCATTTGCACCCTGGCTTGCCACATCGCTTGTATCGCTCGATGAGCGAGCCGCGCAGAATTGATTTGAGCGGGGGCAGTTGACGCACGAGAGCGCCGCGGCGTTTTCGCAGCACGGCAGCGGATTCTCTCCGTATATTCATCGGACCACGTTATAGACTGGTCTGATCGTAGGCTAACAAAAGAGGGGCTTGTCAACTTTTTTCCGCCCCCTGCGCAATATGTTCTAGAAGAGTTACCAATTCGAAGAGAGACTCAGCATCGAAACAGCTCGGCGTGACGTCGTAGAGAGGATCAGCCCAGTCCGTCCACTCGCGCGCTATGCTGAAACTGCCGCACTCGCGCTCGCGAAGAATCAACGTATCGACGCCGGCTACACGGCGCTTCTTCAGTACTTCAAAACGCTGCCCTCGAAGTGGATGAAACGGATGGCGGATCTCAGTCCATCCCAAATCCGAACTGCGTTCCGGTGCAGTCTGCTTTGACCGTCGGGATGCC
>DATDLS010000313.1:0-43324 GCA_036519195.1 Occallatibacter sp.
GTCCTGATTTGTAGAATCTTTCCAACTGGTCGTCGCTTGCTTCAGCATCGTGCTCCGCATTTCTTGAGCCACGCAAAGCACGGCCCAATGAGCGCATTCAAAGGCTGCCTGTTTCATCCTTTGTTGGTTAGGGCGAGTATACCGATTACGTTAGTTTCGTCCGATGGCACTTTCAGGTGACTTCTGAGTGACCAAAGTGCTCGATCGGCCGATCTGCCATGGTTGACAGATCAGCCAAAATCACTGAATGATTGCGGATTTTCGCTGTGGTTGGTGAGAGCCGCCGAGCAAGAGTAATCTGGTGAAACCATGACTCCATCCCCGCAGCAACCCCAATTGAATCTTGCTCAGACCTCTGACTATCGCGAGTCCTATGCCAACAGTGTCCAGGTGCGCGTCAGCGTATGGGACTTCCTGCTGGTTTTTGGCCTGGCTTCGAGCGAAACCCCTGAGCAGGTCAACATCCGCAACCACCAAGGCATCTTTCTCAGCCCGCAGCAGGCCAAAGCCCTCTGGAATGTGCTCGGCCAGAACCTGGCTCAATACGAGCAGGCCTTCGGGGTGCTGAACCTGGAGCCGCACGGCCACGACTTACCGCAGGGCCCGGTGAATTAAGCTCCGTGCATGTGGGGTTCTTGACCAGCAATCATGGATCAGGCCGGGCAGCCGAGGACAATCGAAGCCCGGCCTCTCCGTGAACCGGAGCGGCCTCCCGCCGTTCGTCGCCCCTTTCTTGCAGCTTTCCCCAAGGAACCATCCCAGGAGCGATCGCTTGCGTTTCAAACCACTTGCGAAGCCTCGGCCCGACGCCCCACTCCCCCTCTGGATGATCTTTCCAGTGATCTTTGCCGGGCTTTACGCCAGCCACTTCACCCTGCTGCGCCTTCCTTATTACTGGGACGAAGCCGGATACTACATCCCCGCCGCTTGGGATTTCTTCCGCACCGGCTCGCTGATTCCTATCACCACGCTTTCTAACGCCCACCCTCCACTGCCGAGCATCTATCTGGCGTTGTGGTGGAAGTTCTCCGGCTTCTATCCTGAAGTCACCCGTGAAGCCGTACTGATGGTCGCGGCGCTCGGTTTGCTGGCCGTCGGCCGCCTGGCCATGCGCCTTCTCGGTGTGGGCCAGGTTGCAGTCTGGACCGTGGTGCTGACCGGCATCTACCCCATCTGGTTTGCGCAAAGCATGCTGGCCCATGCGGACATCTTTGCCGCCGCCTGCACCCTGTGGGGGCTGGTGTATGCGCTCCCTGATCAGGACCGCAAGCCGCAGGTCGCGGCGCTCTGGTTTGCCGCTGCCGCGCTCTCGAAGGAAACCTCGATCGTGGTCCCTTTGACGCTGGCCGGAGTGTGCGCCGTCGAAGCCTTCCGCGCCCGCCCACCTTTGCGCCTCCGCTTGGGCCAGGAGGCCGCCTGGCTCTCCAGTTGCGTACTGCCGCTGGCCGCCTGGTACGGCTATCACTATCGGAAAACGGGCTTTCTGTTCGGCAA
Source organism: Occallatibacter sp. (assembly GCA_036519195.1). Taxonomy (GTDB): domain Bacteria; phylum Acidobacteriota; class Terriglobia; order Terriglobales; family Acidobacteriaceae; genus Telmatobacter. The sequence continues at coordinate 1,495 of DATDLS010000313.1, forward strand.
TCCGGAATTTCTACGCTACAACGCCCAGGCCAATCTCGATCCGCTGCGCATTCTCGCCGCCTTCGCCCATCGCATTCTGCACCTCTCTGCGCACATGAACCTGTTTGTGCCCGTACTGATGACTTTCGCCGCACTGCTCTTGAATCCGCGCTTGGACGCCGACGGCCACCAGCGCCCGACCATCAGCGACTCCGCGTTGCGCCGCATCTTTCTTCTGCTGCTGGCCAACGCAATGGTATTCAGCGTACTGGGTGGTGCGCTGCTCACACGCTATCTGCTGCCCATGTATCCGCTGGTGCTGCTGGTCGCCGTGGCCACGTTCTATCGCCGCGTACCGTTCTGGCCAGCGCTGGCCGTCTTTTCGGCCGTCGCATTCCTGGTAGGCCTGTTTGTCAACCCGCCCTACGGCTTCGCGCCGGAAGACAACCTGGCCTTTGTTCATCTCGTCCGCCTGCAGGAAGCAGGCATCGCCGAGCTGAACAAGCGCTACGCCGGCGCCACCGTTCTTACCGCGTGGCCGGTGAGCGATGACCTCACCCGCCCTGAGCTTGGCTATCTCAAGCAGCCCTACGACGTGTATCGCATTGAAGACTTCAGTGCTCCCGAGATCGAACACGCCGCCCAGGAGCCCGACAAGTATTCTGCCGCGCTTGTGTTTTCCACCAAGGTCGATCCGCCTCATCCGCTGCTCAGCCTCGGCCCAAAGAGCAGCGAGGTGGATGAGAAATACTTCGGTCTTCACCACGATCTGCCCCCCGATCAGATCGCCAAGCGCCTCGGCGGTGACCTGGTGTGGCAGAAGGAAGACCAGGGCCAGTGGATCGCCCTGATCCGCTTCCAGCGCATACTCGCCGCGCAGTTCGAATTCGAACCCGAGCCCGGCTCCATCCCTCCCCGCAACCACGCCGAAGGCCCCAAACCCCTATAATCTGGCAGTAGTGACTACTTCCTTCTTCTTTCGATTAGCTCAGCCGGCGCGGGCCGCTGCGGTCCTCGGATTTGGCTTCCTTCTCGCCGCAATCGCCCACCCGCAGACCGACGCCGCAGCCGCCAGGTCCAACCAAGACCACGGCCGCATCCTTTTAGTTCTGCCTTTTGACAATCGCAGCGGCCAGCCCAGCCTGGAGTGGGTCCGCGAAGCCGCTCCGGAAATTCTCAGCAGCCGCTTTCAGTCCGCGGGCTTTGCGCCCATGAGCCGTGAAGACCGCCTGTACGCGCTCGATCATCTCGGCCTGCCGGCGGGGTTCCACCCCTCCCGCGCCACCGCACTCAAGCTGGCCCAGACGCTCGACGCCGACTCCATCATCGTCGGCAGCTTCATCACCGACGGCACCGGAATCGTCGCCGAAGCCCAGGTCGTTGACGTGCCCCACCTGCGCATGAGCTCATCCGTCACTGCGCGCGGTGAAATGAAGGATCTGATCGCCATCCTCGACTCGCTGGCCTGGAAGCTCACTCGCCAACTCGATCCGCAGTCCAGCGTGTCCGAAGAAACCTTCGTGGCGGCCGGCAGCGGCCTGCGCGTCGACGCCTTCGAGCAATACATTCGCGGCATCGCCGAACCGGACCACGACGAGCGTCTGCGCCATCTGAACCAGGCCGTGGCCTTAAACCCCGCATTCAGTCCCGCCTGGTCGGCGTTGGGCCACGAAGACTACAACGGCCAGCAGTATGAGCAGGCCGCAGCTGCCTTCGCCAGGGTCGGTCCCAGCGACCAGAATGCCCTGCAGGCTGGCTTTTATCGCGGACTTTCCCTGCTGTTTTCCGGGGACTATCCCAGAGCCGAGCAGGCCTTTGGCGCCGTGGCCCGAGTCCTTCCCCTCGCCGAAGTGGTCAACAATGAAGGCGTCGCCGCAAGCCGGCAGGGCCACGACGGCACGGCTCTGTTTCGCCAGGCTGTAGCCGCTGATGCCAACACCGCCGACTATCACTTCAACCTGGCCGTGAGTCTCAATCGCCACGGCAACAAGGTCGAAGCGCTCAACGAGTTGGCCCAATGCTTGAAGCTGCGCCCCAATGACAGCGAAGCCCAGTCACTGGAAGACGAGTGGAAGCAGCCGGTCGGCAAGCCCGACTCCGACGTCGAGCGCAGAGCCGATCCCCTCGAGCGCATTGCCCGCAACTTCGACGCAGTCGCCTTCCGCCAGGCTGCGCAAATGCTTGACCAGGTGGATGAAGCACACCTCACCGCTTTACCGCCCGAGCAGCGCGCCCAGAAGCTCGCCGCGCAAGCAAAGGACTTCCTCGATAAAGGCCTGTTGCTTGAAGCCGATCGGCTCTACCAGACGGCCTTGGCCTCCGACGACCGCGTTGCCGCCGTCCATGCCGGGCTGGCCGACGTCCGCCAGCGCACCGGGGACACGGTCAATGCCCGCAAGGAGGCGCGCACCAGCCTGGAACTAATGCCTTCCGTGCAGGCGTATCTTGTGATGGGGCGGCTCGACCTGGCCGCAGGACACAAGGACGAGGCCAGCTACGATGTCAACCAAGGCCTGAAAATCGAACCCAACAACAAGGCTTTGCAGGATCTGCGCCAGCAGGTCGAAGCCCAGGAGAAAAAGTAAAAGTCTGGACGCCGGCTCCGGCTAGACGCCGGCGGGAGAAGGAGCAAGGGCAATGAAACGCACATTCCGTTTAGCGGTCAGAGTCGTTACCGGGCTCGTTTTCGTCCTTACCGGACCTGTCCTTGTCTTTACCGGACTGGCCGTTCTCCTCGCGCCAGCAGTCTCCGCCTTCGCCGATCAGCCTTTCGTCGACAAGCTTGTCCTCGCAGACACCATTCAGCCCGTCACCGCCGCGCAGCTTGACCGCGCCCTGACCAAGGCCAACTCGGATGGCGCGCAGGCGCTGCTCATCCAACTCGACACTCCGGGCGGGCTGCTCGACTCCATGCGCAGCATGGACGGCGCCATTCTCAGTTCGCGCGTTCCCGTCATCGTCTACGTGTCTCCTGCCGGCGCTCGCGCCGGGTCCGCCGGCTTCTATCTGATGGAGGCGGCCGATGTGGCTGCCATGGCTCCTGGAACCAACGCTGGTGCCGCCCACGTGGTCCCCGAGTACGGCAAGCTCGACGAGCAGATGAGCCAGAAGGTCGAGAACGACGCCGAAGCTCTCCTGCGTTCCTACGTCTCGCGCCGCGGGCGCAACGTGGACGCCGCCGTCGCCGCCGCTTCCTCATCGCATTCCTACACCGCTGAGGAAGCGCTGAACCTGCATCTCATCGACCTGATAGCCAACAATGATTCCGCGCTCATGTCGGCGCTTGACGGCCGCACCATCACGCGGCTCGATGGCAGCAAGCAAATGCTGCACCTGGCCAACGTACGCGTCGTGCCGCTCCTGCCCTCCCTGCGCGACGACCTGCTCGGCTGGCTGGTCAATCCCAACATCGCGCTTCTTATGCTGGTCGGCGGCGCGCTTCTCATCTATCTGGAATTCAATACCCCCGGCACCATCGTCCCAGGTGCCCTGGGCACGCTCATGGTGCTGCTCGCGGTCTTCGGATTGAATCTGCTGCCTATTCGCTACACAGCCGTCCTGCTGCTGGTTGCGGCGCTCGGTTTGCTGGTGCTTGAGGCAAAGGTCGGCGGCCATGGCGCGCTGGCCGTCGCCGGGATCGTCTGTCTCACCTTCGGCATGCTCACGCTGGTCGCCGCTCCGATCCCTGAACTCGGCGTCAGCCTGCCGGTCGCCATCGGGGTCAGCGCCGGCTTCGGAGTGATCACCGTCTTTCTCCTGCGCCTCGCCGTTCGAGCCCGTCGCATGAAGTCCCGTCTCGGCATTGACGCCATGATTGGCTCCTCGGCCGAGGCCATGGAGCCGCTGGCGCCGGAGGGCCATGTGCTGGTCGAAGGCGAAATCTGGCGCGCCATCGCCAGCCGGCCCGTGGCCGCCGGAGAACAGGTACGCGTCGTCGGCCACGACCAGTATCTGCTGCGTGTAGAACCGGCTCAGCCTGTTCATCTCGCTGATGCCCACAGCTGAATCATGTGCCAATCGCAGGCGATGGCAGGAGTACAATCCGTGCTGAGTAAGGGAGAAGTGAAATGTTAGCTACCCCGGTCCTGGTCATCATCGCTATCGTGGTCCTCTATCTGCTCAATTCCATCAAGATTTTGCGCGAATACGAACGCGGCGTCATCTTCCGCCTCGGCCATGCTCTCCCGGTTCCCAAGGGCCCCGGCCTCATCTTCGTCTTCCGTCCCTTCGATCAGATCGTCCGCATCTCGCTCCGTCAGGACGTACTGGAAGTCCCTCCCCAGGACGTCATCACCCGCGACAACGTCACGCTGAAAGTGAACGCCGTCGTCACCCTCTACGTTGTCAACCCCAACGACGCGGCCATCAAGGTCGCCAACTACGTCTACCAGACGTCGCAGTTCGCGCAAACCACGCTGCGTTCGGTCCTCGGTGAAGTCGAACTTGACGAGTTGCTCAGCCATCGCGACAAACTCAACCTCAAGATCCAAACCATCATCGATCAGCGCACTGAGCCGTTCGGCGTCAAGGTGACTTCAGTCGAAGTCAAGCAGGTCGATCTGCCCGAGCAGATGCTGCGCGCCATGGCCAAACAGGCTGAAGCGGAGCGCGAAAAGCGTTCCAAGATCATTCACGCGGAAGGGGAATTCAACGCTGCGCAAAAGCTGGTCGACGCCGCCGCCCTGATGGCTACCCAGCCCATGACGTTGCAACTGCGCTATCTGCAAACCCTGTCCGACATTGGCGTCGAGAAGAACACCACCATCGTCTTCCCGCTGCCATTGGAGATGATGACGCTGCTCAACAAGATGGGTGCTGCCGTTGCGCCCAGTGCCATGCTCGACAAGTCGTGAGGAGTAGCCGCCCGGGGAATTTCGCAGAAGGCCCGCGCTTTGCAAAAATGAGAGTGGGCCACGCGAAACCGGATAGGACGAATTTCGGGGAAGGTGTATGAGGGGAGTTTTTGACGACAGGGAGTTTGAGCGGTCCGAAGCGCCGTCGGAAACCGAGCTCACGCTGGGCTCAACCACGCTTTTGCTCATCGCTTTTGGCCTGGCGTTGCTCTGTGGGCTCTGCTTCAGTCTTGGCTATGTAGCCGGCCATCGCGGCGCGCAGCCGTCGGTGGTATCTCTGCCATCTCCCGACGTTTCAGCCACGCTCGATGCCAACAACGGCCGCGCGAAACCATCTGCCGATGCGCAACCTGCACCCGAGGTAACCTCTACCGACACCGAACCTGACGACCAGAGGTCGTCGCCTTCCAGCGTTTCGGCTCCTGGCGAGCAGAATCGGGAGACTTCCCATTCCGCGACGGAATCGAACGAGGTAAAGCCGGCACTCGACGCCGTCATTACCAACCCTCCCACGGGCCTGCCTGCGGCATCCGCCGTAGCCAGGGCGTTGCCTTCTGCAGGTTCCATCATGGTGCAGATTGCCGCCGTCTCGCAGCCAGAAGACGCTGACGTGCTGGTGTCCGCCCTGCGCAAACATGGCTACGCGGTCGGTGCTCGCCGCGAACCGCTGGATGGCCTGATCCACGTCCGCATCGGCCCCTTCCAATCCAGCGACGAAGCAGAAAAATCGCGTCAGAAATTGCTAAGCGACGGATATAACGCCATCGTGCAGCCCTAAATCGACACCCCTTAGAGCAGACCATCCCACAGCCGCAACTCCGCCTCCTGCGGCTTCATCTCCACGTGATTCTGGGTATCGAAAACCATCGTTGGACGGGTCGTCGAGTTGTACTCCGGCCACGCAGGCACGCCGCTCACCGCCGGTGTCTCCCCGCGCAGAAAGCCAATCCACGTCTGGTGCATTTGCTGCGCCAGTTCCGCTTCCGCAGTCGCGTTGTCGGCCAGTGTTGACGGACGATCCCACACCAGCCGCACATCCAGGGAGTGGAACGCGTACCCGCGCATGTACCCGCCGCTCTCAGAAAAATCCAGCCGATACATCCACGCGCTGCCGCCGCCTTTCAGGTGCGCATCCGCCACGCGTATCGACGGAATCCAATACTCTTCCGCCGTTACCGCGCGAATCCTCACCAGCTCATCACTCATCTGCGGATAGATTGTGCGATATCTCTTGTAGACCGGCAAAAACTTCTCCGGCAGCAGGTTGCCAAGATCCGCGGCAACCGGATCCTTCTCCGGATGCGGTCCGATGAATAACGCGCTCTCATCGCGATTGGTGCCGATCAGCAGTCTCTTGCCCAGGCTCGATCCGGTGGCAATCGTCTCCGCCGGCCGCCACGGCACCAGTGCCCCATCCACCTGGCAGCGCAACGGAAAATGCTGCGGCCAGTGGGCAATGAATTCCTTCTGCGCTTTGATCACCTGATCGCCCGGCGCGTCCAGCACCGTGGACGGATCCGTGCCGGTGAGTGTGTGCCATACCTCGCCGAATCCATGTGCCACGGTTTGGCTTTGCGCGCGTGACCACACTCGCTCCGCCCCGCCGCTTTCTGAAATCATCTGGTGAAACAGAGGCCTGGCCGTGGGCACGCCCATCAGGATATCGATCAGCTTGGCGCCTGCGGACTCTCCGCCAACCGTAACCCGCCCCGGGTCGCCGCCCAAGGCAGCAATGTTTTTCTGAATCCATTCGAGCGCCACCATCAAGTCGCGCAGGCCGTTGTTGGCGCTGCCCGTGTATTCAGCGCCCAGCAGGGGTTCCAGATCAAGAAATCCGAACACGCCCAGCCGATACGCCACAGAAATGCAGATCACGCCCGCCTGCGTCAGCGCCATGCCGTCATACATCGATTCAAACGCGTGCCCGCCGGTAAACCCGCCGCCGTGAACCCACACATACACCGGATACGGCCCCTTGCCCGCCGGCGCCCAGACGTTCAGGTAGAGACAATCTTCGCTGTGCTCAATGCCCAGTTCGCCGGCCTGCAGTGCCGAGGCGGCAAAGCGCGTCGCATCCCGCTCCTCGGCCCACGGCTTGATAGGAACAGGAGCGCGGAAGCGCAACGGTCCTACCGGCGGCTCTGCGAACGGAATGCCCCGAAACTCCAGCACACCGTTTGATTGCTCTCCCCGCAGCGAGCCGGAAGGAGTGCGAATCACGGCTGGAGAAGGGGCTGCACGCGCGGCCAGCGGCGCGCAGGGAAGCGCCATGGCTGCCAAGCCGGCGTTGGTGAGAAATGCTCGGCGCGAAAGCGTCAATTGACTCAGGGCCCTTTCTTGTCCAGCAACCTGGATAGAAGAACTATAGCGCAGCCCATCGGAAACCGGTTTCCCGGCGTCTCATGAACAAGCTCAGGTGCGCATCCACTCCGGCAATCCGGAAGCAATGGCCTCACGCACAGCCGTGAGCAGCAGTTCACGCGTTTCAAATTGCGCCGGATAAACCGGGGGGTGGAAGACAATGTGCGCCGTGCCGGAGCGAATGCGCTGGCTCCGTTTGGCCATCATGGCTTCGGTCCCGTAGATCGAAACCGGGATACACGGCGCACCGGTTTGCATGGCCAGGTAAAAAGGCCCTTTCTTGAAGGGCAGCAGGCGTCCGTCCGGCGAGCGTGTGCCTTCAACAAACGTGGTGATGTGAATGCCCTTTTCGAGAACAGTGCGTGCCGCCGCCACGCTGGCCTGCGCCCCGCTGATGCTTCCGTCGCGGCTCACCGGAACAAACTCGCCCAGCCTGAGCGCCCACCCGAAGACCGGAACCTTCATCAGCGAGCTTTTCACAAACGCCGACGTGCGCCCCGGAATCCGCGGCAGCAGCGCTGGCGGATCGAGATTCGAAACGTGATTCGCCATGAAAATGCACGCCGTATTCGGTGGCACGTTCTCCTGACCAGTTGCCACAATATGAATCCCAACCAGCCGATAGCCGATCCGTACGATGATCTGTGAAATGTTGTAAAGCGGCGATGCATTCCCGGTGATCATGGCCCAGGGGATAGTGACGATCGCTGCCGGAATGCTGAGCACGACTAACGTGAATAAAAGTGCCAGAGCGCGTATCATGCCGGCTTGCTTCCAAATCTCTCATGAAGGCGCGCGGGCAGCTTTTCATAGATGCCGTCAAAGCCGCCATTGGAAAGAATTGCAACCACATCGCCCTTCTCAAGCTGTGGTGCAATCGCATCCACAATTGCGTTTCCGCCATCGTGCAATTCGGCGCGCGTGCCATGCGCACGCAATGCTTCAACCACCTCTTCCGGATGCAGCCGTTCCGCGTCCGGTATGCGCTGCTGCTGGTATACACCGGAAAGCACCACGCAATCAGCCAGCCGCAGGCTGTCGACAAGATCGATCTCGAGCACCTTGCGCCGAAGCGTGTTGGAGCGTGGCTCCAGTACTGCCCAAAGCCGAGCCTCCGGATAAACCGATCGCAGCGCCCGCAACGTCTCGCGAATAGCCGTAGGATGATGCGCAAAGTCGTCAATGATCGTGATTGAGTTGACCACTGCGCGCACCTCAAGCCGCCGCTTCACGCTCTTGAAACTGGCCAGCGCCGCCTGAATCGAGGGCAAGTCAACCCCCAGCCCGAAGGCCAGTGCAGCGGCAGCCGTTGCATTCAGGGCATTGTGCTCGCCGGCTAGACCCATTTCAAACTGGGCCCATGGCACTCCACCATGCCAGACTTCCCAGCGCGTCAGGCCTTCCTCATGGCGCAGGTTCGAGAGCCGCCAGTCCGCGCCCTCTGAGCAACCGTAGCGTTCCACGCGGCACAACGCAGGCTGAAGGCACTCCGTCACGTTGCTGCTTCCCTCATAGGCAACAATCAATCCGCGCCGTGGAACCAGATTCACCAGCCGTTTGAAGGCAGTCTTTACCGCGTCAAGATCTCGATAGATGTCGGCATGGTCAAATTCAACGTGCGTCAGAATCAGCGCATCCGGAAAGTAGTGGAGAAACTTCGGCCCTTTGTCAAAAAACGCCGTGTCGTATTCGTCGCCTTCAATGATGAACGTGCGGGTGGGCCGCAACTGAAAGCTGGTAGAAAAATTCTCCGCCACGCCGCCGATCAAAAACGAGGGCTCCCGTTCCGTATCCTTTTTCGACGCAACCTGGTAGATCCAGGCCAGCATGCTGGTCGTCGTCGTCTTTCCATGCGTGCCGGCAACTACCAGCGATTCGCGCCCAGCCAGAAATTCTTCGTGAACCAGCGCTGCCATCGAAGTGAACGGAATGCGCTCATCGAGCACACACTCCACTTCCGGATTGCCGCGCGACAGGGCATTGCCAATCACCACCAGATCTGGCGTCGGCGAAAGATTTGCTTCAGAAAAGGTTTCCAGAATCGGAATGCCGAGTGAGCGCAGCAGGTCGCTCATCGGCGGATAAGCCGCCTTGTCCGATCCGGTGATGTGATGGCCTTCTTGCTGCAGCAGCCCGGCAAGCGAAGCCATGGCCGTACCGCAAATACCGCTGAGATGAATATGCTTTTTCATGGAAGTACCGCGGCCTGAACCAAATTCAGTTCCGCCTGGCTGGCGACCAGCAGTTCAGCTTCGACGCCGAATGTCAGAGTCACGTTGGAATGGGAAACATGGCCGCTGCGCAGGCCAATTGCTATCGGACCTTGAAAGTGATCGAACATGCGCAGAATTACTTCATCGAGCAGTTCCGGAGCCGTTCCCGGTGAAATGCAATCCAGCATTTCGCCGAACACGATGCCCTTTACGCCATCCAGTTTTCCCGCCTGCGCCAGTTGCCACAGCATGCGGTCCACTTGATACGGTTTGGCGTTCACGTCTTCGAGAAAAAGCAGCTTGCCTTCGGTCTGCGGCTCGTACGGCGTACCCAAAAGCGCCACCAGCATCGAAAGGCAACCACCGTAAAGCGTGCCGCGCACCCGGCCCGGCTGCAACCCTCGCAACCCCTCCGCCAGGCCCACGGAGTAAGTCTTTCCCCCCAGCGCTGCCTGCAGGCTCGGCAGGTGCACGCCGTTTTCGCGCGCAAAATCAGCAGACACCATGGGCCCGTGAAATACCGGCAACTCAATCTGGTCCAGCAGCCACAGTTGCGGCGCGGTCAGGTCGCTGTAGCCGATAAACGGCTTGGCGCTTTCGGCAATCAAGTCCAGGTCGAGTCCCTCAAGCAGGTAATTGGACCCGTATCCGCCCCGCGTGGAAAAGATAGCGCGTACCTCGTCATCGGCAAACGCATGATGCAGATCGCGCAGCCTCATCTCCGTCGTTCCGGCAAAATAAAGCGGACCGCGCGTGGCGATGTGATCCGCAGCCTGGGGCGCGTAGCCAAGGTTACGTAATGCTTCAAGTCCGCGCTCCACGCCGCCGGCCTGCGGTGTAGAAGCCGGGGAAACAATGGCGACGAGTGCATCGCGAGGAACTGCTAGAGGCTTGAGCAGAGCGGTCACGCGTAAAAGGCCTCTCCGCGCGCAATCAGTGACGCCGGCCCGGTCAGCCGTAGTTCTGCGCCGGCGCCTTCCCACGCTACGGTCTGCACGCCGCCGGGCGCGAGCACCGTGAGCGGCGAGAGGCAGCTCATGAACGCGATGGCCGCCGTGGCAGCCGCAGACGTGCCGGTCCCCGACGAAGCCGTCGGTCCAACTCCGCGCTCGAAAATGCGGATCTCGATCTGGTCTGGATTCAGCACGCGCACAAATTCGACGTTGCTCTGCTGCGGAAAATCAGGATGAACGCAAATCTCCGCGCCGAGGGCCTGCCAGGGTTTTCCCGCCACTTCGAAATCCGCATTGTCCACCACGATCACAAAGTGCGGATTGCCCGTCGAGACGCGAATGCCCACTACGCGCAGCCCGCGGCTCAGCGTCGCGGTGTGCGGTTCGAAGGCGGGAATCCCCATCCCCGTGGTCACTTCAACCGTGAAGCCGGCCGTTGCGCTGAGCGCATTGATGAGGCAAAGGCGCACGCCCGCATCGGTGGTAATCTCCAGCAGATCTCCCGGCTGGGAACCAATCGCGTTGGCCATCCATGCGGCCACGCAGCGCGTGCCATTGCCGCTGATCTCGGCGACGGACCCATCCGCATTGTGCAGCCGGATTCGTCCCGATTTGGGGCCGGTCCATCGAAAAAACTCGATGCCGTCGGCGCCAATGCTGGTGGTACGCGCGCAGAGGCGACGCGCCAGATCCGCCCAGTTCAAGCCGCTCGCATCGCTTTCGGTGACGATAAGAAAGTCGTTGCCGCATGCGTGTGCCTTCGTGAAGGGGATCAATCGTCCTCCTGCTCGCGGAAGGTTAACAGCTTACCGATATTGGGTCTGCCGTTCAGTTCAATGAGCAGGCGCTCATGCTGCCGCCTTGTCGTTGCCAGCAGAAAGCTCACCCGCTGCCATTCACCAACCACATCCGTTTGAATGTCGGCCAGCCGCTCGTGCACCTGGTCCATCGCGTCCAGCACCGACTGCAGCATGCGCGAAGTGTCGTTGCCGCGCACTTCGTAGGTCACCGCATAGGCTTTGAGACTGGCACGCTGCTCAAGAAAGCCAACCACGGCAAGCGCAACAATAACGATGCAGGCTGCAAGGGTCGCCGGCACATAGAGCCCGGCGCCGCAGGCCATGCCAATCGATGCCACCACCCAGATGCTCGCCGCACTGGCCAATCCGTTTACGCGGCTGCGATTGTGGATGATGAGCCCGGCGCCGAGAAAGCCGATGCCTTGCACAATGTTCGAAGCCACCTGCGCCTTATTGGCACTGTTGTCCCCGGCCAGTATGACCCCCAGCTGAGTAAAAAATGCCGCCCCCATCGAGATCAGTAGGTTGGTGCGCACGCCCGCCGACTTGCGATTCAGCTCCCGCACCAGGCCAATCATGCCGCCCAGCGTGCACGCCACCAACAGGCGTATCCCAGCTCCATTGGTCACCACCAGCTGTTCCAGCCAGTTAAAGCTGAGTGGCTGCGCGAGTTGTGGCAGGGCTGTGTTCATGGGGTTCCTTGAGCGATGCTACCACTGAGCAGGTCTGTTTGCGGAGGTTTCATGCGCTGGGAGTATCGCAGACGTAAAGCGTGGCCGATGGCTGGTTGGGCGCCGAGAAGCGGCGATAGATGGTCAAGCCCGACGGATGCTGGTGCACCGCCTGGTCTACTTCGTCCCCGTCAAAGGCCAGCACCAGGGCCGCGTGGGCAGAGGGTGCCGTCAGTGCCTGGCGATAGATTTCCAGGTCGCTTTCATTGATCGTCTGCCGCAGGGGGATGCCGGTCAGCGCGATCACTTCCGGATCGTTGGACGTGATCGTCAGCACCACCCCTCCTGGCCGCGTAGCCAGCAGCGCGCGCAGTACCGGCGGAATCTGCTGTTCGTAAGGCCTATGTGCGGCAATGTTCTTGGTGCCTTCTACATAAACCAGCGGGCGTTCTCGAAGCATCTGGAACGCGTTCCAAGCCACCAGAACGAAGAGTGCGGCACCCACCGCGTTCATCCACCGCGCCCGCGACTTGCGCGGCTTGAACGCCCGGACGGCGTCCAGGCAAAACTGTGCAGCGAACCCCAGGCTCAGCGCCAGGGCCGGCAGCAGTTCCATTCCGTAGCGCAGGTTGTAATAGGAGTGCGGCCACCACACGGGAAGAAATATGGGCACCGATCCGTAGGACACCGAATAGGCATAGAAGGGGACTGGGAGCGCCAGCAGCAACGTCCACGCCAGAGCATGGCGCCGTGCGGTAAGCCACGCCCACGCCGAGCCCAGCAGGCCGAGCGCCAGCAGCGTATTACCCCACGCAGCCGCCGCTGCGTCCATCTCCGCGGCTTTGATGTAGAACAGCAACGAAACCCACGGATCATGCCAGCCTGGATGCGGCGGATACCCAGGCAAAGCGGTCCGCATCTCGATGGCCTTGGCCGAGTAGGGACCGCGTGCAAAGTACAGCCAGTCACCGAAAGCGACCGTGTTGTACACGAACCAGAACAGCGGCGCGGCGGCCACAAAAAAACTTGCCATCCAAAATGTGAGGGAACCTAATTTCCTGCGCCGAACGAGCGCAACTGCAATGGCAAGCCAAGCCAGCAGCGCCATGATCCATCCGTCATAGCGCGTGAAGACCGCCGAGACCAGCACCAGAGCAATCAACCAAAGCAGAAGGCGGTTCTGCTTTTCACCCGTGTCCAGATCGTTGCGCCACTCCACCAGCAGGTCCGCGAGCCAGATCATCTCGCACAGAAACAAAGGCTCGGTCATCGCCGTGGTTTGCAGGTAGAGCATGTTCGGATTGAGCGCAAAGAATATCAGCGTCAAGGCGGCAGTTGCCGGCGCAAGCCAGCGCCGTGCGAGCCGATAGATTCCCACGCACGCGCCAAGATAGGCGAGCACCGATGGAAACACGCCCGCCAGTCCGCTAGCCCACCAACTGTACACCTGCACAAATGGCAACATCAGAATGTGAGGCAGCGGCAGCCATACCGAGCCCAACTCAGAGAAGCGCGGCTGGTGGGAATCAAACACCCGCCGCGCAATATTGAGGTGGGCCACTGCGTCGCCGTAGTTGAGCAGCGCGTGGTTGCGCCAGCTCCACATCACGGCGATCAGCGATGCTGTCGCGCATGAGGCCAGCACAACAGTCCATTCCATGCCCGCGAACTTCGGCAGCGCCACCTCATCGCCTGAGCTGGATCTTTCAGTCAAGGTGCGTCAACTCGCGGAACACCACGAAACGCTCATCGATCTCGTGGCGCGAGAGCTGCTCCAGGCGTTCGGTCCCAAAGCGCTCACAGGCATACGATCCCATCACGCCGCCATAGAACATGGCGCGGCGGAACACGGCCGGGTTGAACTCCGGTTGCGAAGCCAGGTAGCCAAAGAAGCCGCCGGCAAAGCTGTCGCCCGCGCCCGTCGGGTCCACCACTTCTTCCAGCGGCAGGGCCGGCGCGCGAAAGGCGTGGTTCGGCTTTTCACTCTGGGCGGGAAAGCTGCGATTGCTGAAGAATGCTGTCGCGCCATATTCGCCATGCTTCACAATCAGTGTCTGCGGGCCTAGCGCCAGTACGCCGCGCGCCGCCTGCACCAGATTGTTGTTCCCGGCCAGCATGCGTGCTTCGGTGTCATTGATCAGCAACAGGTCCAAACCCTTCAACATCTCAAGCAGCGCGGGTTTGTGATCCTTGATCCAGTAGTTCATTGTGTCGCCGGCAACCAGCTTCACGCCCGGCATCTGCTCGCGCACGCGCCGTTGCAGAATGGGATCGATGTTGGCCAGAAAAAGAAAATCCGAGTCCCGGTAAGCATCCGGAATTTTTGGATTGAACGAAGCAAAAACGTTCAGCTCGGTATTATGCGTCTTGGCCTCGTTCAGATTTTCCAGGTAGGAGCCTTCCCAGAAAAAGCTTTTGCCCGTGGCCCGCTCAATGCCGCGCGTATCAATCCTGCGCGCCTTGAAAACGGCCTCTTGCGCAGGCCCAAAATCCTCGCCCACAACAGCAATCACGCGCACATCGGTAAAGTAGCTCGCAGCCAGTGAAAAATACGTTGCCGCGCCGCCCAGGCAGCGATCCCTGCGACCTGCCGGCGTTTCAATCGAATCGTAGGCAACGCTGCCTACAACAGTAATAGCCATTCGTCTCCCTTTCTAACTTGAAAGCACACGTCTCTCGGTGACCCGCTGCCACCTTCGGCCAGTTACCAGCCCAGGTACTTGCCGAATAACAGGCCGACTTTGTCTCTTGTCGCTTGAGGAATCGTGCCGGGTTCGGTCAGCACTGCGTATTTGGCCGCCGATGCGCAGGCGCACGTCCGTTCCCTGGGCAGCGCGGCAACCGCAGTCTTGACCACCTTGGCCGCATTCTCCGCATTCTGGTTGAGCACAGCCACAATCTCTTCAATCGTCACCGCATCGTGTCCTTCGCGCCAGCTGTCGTAATCGGTGACCATGGCCACTGTCGCGTAGCAAATCTCCGCTTCGCGGGCCAGCTTGGCCTCCTGCAGGTTGGTCATGCCGATCACGTCCGCGCCCCAGCTCCGATAAAGATTCGATTCCGCGCGCGTCGAGAATTGCGGTCCTTCCATGCAGACATACGTGCCACCCGGTTTGCCCACCACGCCCACTGCCGCGCAAGCCTCCACAGCCGCCTTGGCTACCGTAGCGCACACCGGATCGCCAAAGGCGACATGGCCCACAATCCCCTCGCCAAAAAAGCTAGAGATGCGATGAAAGGTGCGATCGATGAACTGGTCGGGGACCACAAAGTCAGTCGGCTTGTGTTCTTCCTTGAGAGACCCAACCGCGGACACGGAAACAATGCGCTCCACGCCGAGCTTCTTGAAGGCATAAATATTGGCGCGAAAATTCAGCTCCGAAGGCAGAATGCGATGGCCGCGTGCGTGCCGCGCCAGAAACGCCACGCTGCGACCTGCCAGTTCTCCCAGCACAAATGCATCTGAAGGCGAGCCAAACGGCGTTTCCACGCGCTCTTCCCGCACCTGAGTGAAACCCGGCATCGAGTACAATCCGCTGCCACCGATAATGCCAATTTCCGCCTGCGCCAAAGTTTTCCGGTCCTTTTCGAGAGGCCGACACTGAGCCCCCAACTTTCTTCCAACAAAACTTCAGTATAAAGGCAGACGCGGCCGGGGCCCCGGTCGCAAGAAGGGATCGAGAAAGGACCACAAGGAGCGACGGAGGGAAAAACTAAAAGGAATTTGTTTCCACGATGCCTCCCCGCCTCGGCCTACGGGGCGGCGCCGGGATTCGATCTCTACAAGTCCTCCCCTCAGGCTCCCCGGCAGCCTGCATGGCCCTGCCGTGGCGGAAGAGCGATTATGCCGGGGGATCCACAAGGGACAGAGGGCCTTCTGTCCGCCGCTCGCGGCCCGAAGGAGCAAACCTGGCTTCGATGGGCCTCTCAGGCAGGCGCAGACATTGCGCCGACGCTCTCTTCCCAGTCTTTGCGGGCGCAATTTTGAGCCCAATTATAAGAAGGATTTCGATAAAAAGGATTTCGAAGAAGGTTTTCGCCGATTCGCTGATCTTTCAGCAAGAGCTCACAGGCAAGTCTGCTGATGAACGTCGCAGCCATCACCGGGTTGGGTGACAGATTGAGCTCTTTGACCAACTGCTGCGGCACCGATGGCGAATTCCTCGAAATGGGGATCGCCGCGATCTGCCTGTAGACAATCTACGGCCTTTGCGGTAGATTGTCTACATCCTTTTATGGGCGCACCGGAATCGTATCAGAACCGAATTGAGTTGCTGCAGGGGACGCTGGACATGCTTGTCCTGCAGGCCCTCCAGTGGGGGCCGATGCACGGCTACGGCATTGCCCAATCCATCCGTCTCAAATCGGCTGAGGTGCTGCAGGTGGAGACCGGATCACTCTACCCGGCGCTGCACCGGCTGGAGCGGCAGCGCTGGGTGAAGTCGGAATGGAAAACGACCGAGAGCAATCAGCGCGCAAAGTTTTATCAGATCACGGCCAAAGGCAAACAGCAGCTGGAGTCCGACCACGAGCGATGGCGGCGGATGGTGCGCGCCATCGGGGCGATTATGGAACCCGAAAGGGAGGCCTGATGCGGCGCTGGCCTTGGGACTGGGAGCGGCACAAGGACGACCTGCGGGAAGAATTGGAGGCGCATCTGCGCCTGGCGATCGAAGACCGAGTCGCGCGGGGCGAGTCGCCCGAACAAGCCAGAACCGAGGGGATGCGCGAGATGGGAAATGGACCGCTGGTGGCCGACCTGACGCGTAAACAATGGGGCTGGGAGGGGCTGGAGCGGCTGGGACAGGATCTGCGCTATGCGGTACGCCAGCTCGGCAAGACCCCGGGGTATACGGTCACGGCGCTGCTCACGCTGACTTTGGCCATTGGCGCAAACGGGGCCATCTTCGGGCTGTTCTATGCATTGCTGCTGCGCAGCCTGCCGGTTGAGCGGCCCGACCAGATTGTCGAGATCAAGCTGGAGCTTTGGGGGCCGGGCGTGACCAAAGATCCGGGAGATCCGAGCGACATGGTTTCCGACGGTCTCTATGACGCCCTCGCCAAGTCCCAATCCGTGTTCAGTGGAATGTGCGGCTGGCAGGAGGGTCAAGTCAATCTGCGCGAGCCGGACGGCACACGGCCCGTTGCTGCTGCATCGCTTACCGGCGGCTGCTCAAGGATGCTTGGCCTGCGACCTTCGCTGGGCCGGCTCGTGGACGATGCTGACAATCGGCCGGGCGGCCTGAGGGAAGGTTATCCCATTGTGCTCGGGTACGACTATTGGCGCACGCACTTCGGTGCCGATCCGGGCGTGATTGGGCGGGTGATAGATTTCGGGGCGTCGCTCCGGGCCAAAGCCAGTAAGGGCGTGGTGGTGGGCGTGATGGAGCCGGGCTTCGACAGCGTGCGCGTGGGCGGACGCCCTTCCATCTACGTGCCACTGGAAATGACTGACCCGCTGAGCGGTCACTCCCTGGACTCGTTTGACACCACGCTGCTGGCGCGCCTCAAGGACGGCGTGCCGCCACAGACGGCTCAGGCAGAGGTCGACCGGATCTTCCAGGCAACCCTCAAACCCTTCGCGGCAGCAAAGAAATTTCCTTATTACATTTTCAACGAAGGGGGAGTCACCCAAGCCGCCCAGGCGCACCTTATCGCCGCGCCGGGACGCACGGGCTATTCGTACCTGCGCCGCGAGTACGAGAAGCCGCTCTATCTGATCGAGGGGATGGTAGCACTGTCACTGCTGGTGGCCTGCGCCTATCTTGCGATGCTGGCCTCAGCGCGAGGGCTGGGCCGACGACGCGAGTTTGCCGTGCGCATGGCCTTGGGCGCGAGCCGGTGGCGGCTGGCCGCTCAGCTCTGCTACGAAAGCGTCCTGCTGGCCGCCTTGGGCGGCGCGCTGGGCATCCTGTTTGCGTGGGGCGCCGGCCGGGTGCTGCTCTTGCTGGTAAGGATGACAGCCGCGGGGGACATTGAGCTTCGCACCGGACCCGGCGGTGCGGTTCTGCTGTTTACGCTTGTCCTGACCGCGTTGACCGTCCTTCTTTCCGGCCTGTGGCCGGCATGGCGCGCCTCCGGGGTCGATCCGGCACGGGACATCAAGGAGGGCGGGATCCCCCTGGCCGGGCGCCGCGCACCGCGCAACGGAACATGGCTGGTGCCGCTGCAGATCGCACTTTCACTGGTGGTCGTCGTGATGGCGGCACTGATGGGATCGACCGTCGCGCGCCTGATCGCGGTCGATCCCGGCTTCAGTACCAGTCGCATTACATTTCTGAGCGCCGACTTGTCTCCACGCGCCCTAAAAAAAGCGGATGGAAAAGGTTCTGAAGTGCCGTCGGCGTTATTGATTGCGCTCTACGATCGCATTCGTCACTCTCCAGGCGTGGAGGAGGCCAGCATCTCCCAGGCATATCAGCTTTCAGGCATGTTTTATTTGGAACCAGCCTCTTCGACGCTACCATCCGGAGCCATTCGCAAGGACGGCAGTTTGACCAGCCTTTCCGTACTGCCCGGCTACTTTGCGACCATGGGCATCCCAATTCTCGAAGGTCGCGACTTCACGATGGACGACGGCAGGAACACGGCCCTGGTCTGCATTCTCAGCCGCAGCGCCGCCAGCTATTTCTTTCCCGGCGGCAACGCCGTTGGGGCCAGCCTGACCATTCGCAAGGACGTGAAGGCACGAGTGGTTGCGGTGGCGGGCGATACGCTCTACAGCGATCTGCGCGAACCGGCTCCGCGGATCATCTACCAGCCGTATCTGGGAGGATCCTGGTGGAGTCCCAACGCCAAGATTGCAGTGCGCTCCCGCGATAGTGCAACCGCGGTAACCGCAGTGCGTAGCGCATTTCGCGAGCTTGCGCCGGATGTGGCAGTCGATCAGCCGGTGACGATGACCGAACTGGTCGAGCGCACCATGGGACGCGAGCGGTTGGTGGCGCTGCTTTCCGGATTCTTTGCCCTGTTGACGTTGGCGCTGACGGGAATCGGCATTTATGGGGTGCTGAACTACGGCGTGGTGCGCCGCAGGGCCGAGATTGGAATCCGCCTGGCGCTGGGCGCCTCTCCGTCCGGCGTGGTGGCGATGATCGTACGAGAAGCCATGCGGCTGATTCTTCCTGGAGTTTTGCTGGGCGCGGCCGGCGCGTGGGCCGCAACGCGCCTGCTGAAGACGCTGCTGTTCGGTGTCAAGCCGCTCGACCCCTGGATGTGCGCCGTAAGCATGGTCGTGCTGCTGGGTGCCTCGGCGCTGGCCTGTGCGCTTCCGGCCCGGCGGGCCGCATCTGTTCATCCCATGGAGGCGTTGCGGTTTGAGTAGGAAATAGGGCGCGGCGTTTGCAGGAGACAGGCCGGACCAAGCATCTGTTCAAAATCGGTCCAAGTTTGCATCGGCCCAGGTTTGCATCCCGTCCTCAACTCCAGGCCTGTGATTGTCCGCGCGGGATTTTGAGCCAAGCGTTAGGAATCCTCTCTGAGCGCGACCTAAAAGCTATGCACAGGCTAATTTCAGTTCGGGAGACAACCCGTTGGCAGGAGTCTGACGTGTGGAACCGGTAATCAGCAGTCGAAGAGAATTCCTGTTGAGCGCTGGAGTCGCCATCACCAGCGCAGCGTCGTGCCCAGGTCGGCTCGCAGAAGTGAGTACTCAGCAGAAGTCCCAAGCAGCGCGCACAACAATGCGCGGCCTGATGGTGGATACAGCACGCGTTCCCGAGCCGCTTGACTACGATCGGTCTCGCGGACAAATCTCCAGGTTCCAATCCGTTCACTTGCTTGCGGAGTCTGCTCGCCCAGGTGGAACCGCTGGTCGAGACGAATCTGCCCGATTTTCAAGCCTTCCAGCTTTCCCTGGAATATCTGGAGAAGAGGTTCTGGCGTCAAGCCCTTGTTGCCGGGCACGCTGCTCGTCCACTCCAGGGGAAAAATACAGACTTGTTGATTGACGCCATCGCCGAGCGCGATCACGAACTTGCTCAAGTCCTGTCGAACGATTGGGAGCATGGCTGATTCTCCGATTCAGCCGCAAAACAGGAGCCCGTCCCCGACCTTTCTCCGAAGGATCAGCTCGGTTTTCATTTGGCAGCCCGCCGCCTATTCCGCTTCCCTGGCCAGCCATCCTGAACGCTTCTATCAACTGTTAGAGGCCGTTCCGCGCGGATAAAGAATCATCGATGTCGGCCTGCGGTTCGTGATAGAACAAAAAACATGCGCAGGTTTCCACTTCTCATTTTGTTCTTTGGATCTATTGCCGCTTCCGCACAAACGCTCGCCGGTTCCACACAAACGCCCGCCGCTTCCGCTCCGACGACGATCAGTGTGAAGATCGCCGCCATGAAGCATCTGGATGGATTGCTCTCCATCGATTGGGATTCCGAAGCCGGCAAAATTTATCTGGAAATTCCGCACATGGGTCTCGACGGCAAAAGCGCAGACCTGCTCTACAGCAACTCCTTGCCGTACGGCACAGGCTCGAACGATCTCGGTCTCGATCGCGGCCAGGTCTCAGAGGGCCGTATTGTGCGCTTCGAGCGTAGCGGTCCCAAGGTCCTGCTCGTTCAGCGCAACATGGCATTTCGCTCCTCCTCGAGCGACCCGGACGAACAACTGGCCGTCACCCAGTCTTTCCCCGAGTCGGTTCTGTGGGGCTTTATGGTGGCTGCCGAATCACCCGATGGCGCAGTGCTCATCGATGCCACTGACTTTTTCCTCCACGATCATCACGGCGTCTCCGACACGCTCGCCGGATTGAAGCAAGGCACATATAAGATCGATCCCTCCCGTTCCGCCATTGCTCTCGATGACACCAAAGCGTTTCCAAAAAATACTCAGGTCGAGGCCGAACTCACCTTCGCTGCGGATGGCCCTGCGACAGGCGGCTTTGTCCGCGACGTTACACCCGACCCGCACGCCATCACCATCCGCGAGCGCACTTCGTTCATCGAGTTGCCGCCTCCGGGTTTCACCCCCCGCCGGTTCAGCACTCGCGCCGGCTATTTTCCCTCGGGCTACCGCGACTACACCGCGCCGCTTGGCGACTCGCTCGATCAGCTCTTTATCCTGCGCCATCGGCTCATTAAGAAAGACCCCAACTGCATCAACGCCTGTGAAGCCGTTGCGCCCATCCAGTACTACGTCGATCGCGGCGCACCGGAACCGGTTCGCTCGGCGCTCGTCGAAGGCGCGCGCTGGTGGGACCAGGCATTTGAGGCCGCAGGCTGGGCCAAAGGCACATTCCGCGTCGACATTTTGCCAGCCGGTGCAGACCCCATGGATGTGCGTTACAACATCATTCAGTGGGTTCATCGCTACACCCGCGGCTGGAGCTACGGCGAAGCCGTCGCCGATCCGCGCACCGGAGAGATCATCAAGGGCAACGTCACCCTCGGCTCCCTGCGCGGCCGACAGGACTACCTGATTGCCGAAGCGCTCTCGTCTCCATACAAGGAAGAAGCGCCGCGTGCGACTGGCGGCGACTCGAAGCCTTCCAGCGACGACCCCGCATTGCAAATGGTGCTGGCCCGCATTCGTCAACTCGCCGCGCACGAAACCGGTCACACCCTTGGCCTGGCCCACAACTTCGCCGCCTCCACTGTCGCTCAAGGCGACAGCGTCATGGATTATCCCCATCCCTACATCACCATCGATGCCAAAGGCCACATCGATCTGTCTCATGCCTACGCGGCAAACATCGGTGACTGGGACAAAGTGGCCATCAACTACGGCTATCGCGAGTTTTCACCCCAGATCACAGCGGAAGCCGAACAGGCCGCCCTCAATAAAATCCTCAGCGACGCAGATCACGCCGGCCAGGTCTACATTACCGACGAGGACGCGCGTCCTTTTGGCTCGGCGCACCCGCACGCCCACCTGTGGGACAACGGTTCTGATCCCGCCGCTGAGCTTGACCGTGTTCTTGCTGTGCGCGCAGCCGCGTTGAAAGGCTTTGGCCAAGCCGCCATCAAGCCCGGCACGCCCATGGCGCAGCTGGAGCAGGCGCTGGTGCCGCTCTATCTCTTCCACCGCTATCAGGCAGAAGCCGCCATCAAGGAAATTGGCGGCCTCGACTATCGTTACAACCTGCGCGGCGACGGGCTGCCGAATCCATCCATCGTCGACCCCGCCGAGCAGCGCAAGGCTCTTACCGCCGTCTTGAAAACACTCGCGCCCGAGACACTCACCCTACCGGAATCGATCCTCAGTCTTCTGCCGCCCGTGCCTCCGGGCTATCCGCGCACGCGCGAGTCGTTCCCCTCGCATACGGGCCTTACCTTCGACCCCATCGCCGCCGCCGAATCCGCCGCGGACCTCACCCTCACCGTGCTTCTTGATCCCGCACGCGCCAGTCGCCTTATTGAGTACCACATGCGCGTCCCTGCATCGCTGTCGCTGCGCGGCGTTCTTGAAGCCGTCTCATCCACAGTTGCCGAACGGCCGGAAGCTGGCCACTCCATGTCTTCTGAAGTTGAACGCGCCGTCGAAGTCCGCGCCCTGGAAGCCATGCTCGCCCTCGCCGTTAATCCCGCCACATCCAGCCAGGCGCGCGCCATCGCTCGTACCCACATCAGCGACGTTCTCAAGCAACTCACCTCGACTCCTGCGCCCGAAGACACCGCCGAAGCCATCCATCGCACCGCGCTCATCGGTCGCATCAACGAGTTCGAGCACGACCCGGCCACGTTCGTTCCTGCCCCGCCCATCGAAGCGCCGCCCGGCATGCCTATCGGCGACGACGAAGACTTTTAGTCCCGGACATCCTGCACCAGCCGTCTTCGCTCACCATCTGTTCCTGGCGGCAGCTTTGCAAATTTCCTTTCCTGCGCGCCTATCCAAAAAAGGAACCGCGGTAACAGAATCCCTGATCCGAAGCGCTTTTGCATAAAAGCTATCCTCCCCATAGTGTTGTCAATAGAGCGCAACATCAGAATCTAAATTGAGATCTGGAATTGGCTCATACCGTGTCGCGGCCACTTTTTACACATATCCCGAACTTACCCCGAACAGCGCCCGATTGACCTGGAAGCCATCCTGTCCTGGGTGAACTTGCAGTAAAGCAATAATTTGTACGTGCTGGATCAATTCCGCCGTTTAAGGGCTTACAACCTCTTGTCGCCAATCTCTTGATCTCTCACAACGTCGTGACCATGAGCAATGCCCTGGAGAGGCTGCTCGCGGAGGGCATGTCTTGGACCTGATCGCCAGCCCGGGGTCCGGGGAGCAAAGGAACAGCCAAGCGACTTAAGCGGGATTTCTCAAAAAATGGGCATTATTTCAAGCTGCACTTCGTGTTCAGAGAACCCGTCATAGCAGAAGAAAACTAAACTGTGATTCAACAAACGAATTGTTCATGCCGGAATTCGCCATATATCGCGCCTCGGGCAGTACCAAACGCATGGTTCGACAAAACGAACGATTATCCAAACCTCCTCTTGTGGCCGTAAACCGGTTCACCGTTCCATTGCTCCCCGGAGGCCATGAACGGGCACGTTGCTCGATGATTCTCGCGGCCGTTCGCCTTGCGCCGTGCCCAGGGACATCCCCCGGAAGATGTATTGATTCCTGCCTCCCCGGGAAGCTAGCGTCAGGAAAAGCCACTCGTCTGCCTCAAATCATCGCAGTCTTTTGAATTGCATCGTGCCCTGGTACCGGAAAGAATTGGAGCATTTGTGCAAGCAAGATCCGAGCGTTCCCAAGCATTGCATGTCTTCTTCGCGATGGCATCGGTGGCTGCAGCCGTGTCGCTGCTGGCCGGCTGCAGCGGAGTAACCATCACCAATCCAGCGTTTCTCGCTGCCATCTCTACGCCTGCCAGCAGTGTTCGCGTCAGCCAGCAGATCCAGATCGTGCGCGGATCGCTGGCCTCCGGAGAGCCCCTCACATATTCGGTCAACGGCGTCCAAGGCGGCAACTCCGAGCTGGGCACAATCGACACGAACGGCCTCTACACTGCGCCGGCAATCGTGCCCGTTCCCAATTCCGTCACCATTACCAGCGTCGCCGCCAACTACCCAGCCTTCCCTCCGGGTTCCGTCACGCTGTCGGTCCTCAATCCCATTCCAATCATCAAGACCGTTACGCCGTCCGGTTTCTCTGAAGGCGCGACCACCGTTACGGTGGATGGGTCGCAATTTGTATACGGCGCGCAGATCATGTGGAACGGCGTCGCAGTTCAGACCACTCTGGTTTCCAGCGGAGAACTGGTAGCCGAGATCGCCGCGCCTAACCCGGGCACATTCCCGCTGATGGTCAGTAACCCCAATCCCGGCGCCGCCAACTCCGCAACCGTCCCCGTCCTGGTTGGTCCTGGCCAGGTCGTTCTTACCATCCAGCCCAGTCAGGGCACCGACGTGCGCGTGACCAACACGCTCAACCTGGGCCTGAACGTCGTCGGGACCAACAACACTGGCGTCACGTTGAAGGTCGATGGAATCGCTGGCGGCAACGCGCAGGTAGGTACCGCCGTCTCGGACAAAGACGGATCCATCGACTACACCGCGCCGGCCGTGGTGCCCACGCCCAGCAACGTCGTTCAACTCACCATCACCAGCGTCGACAACCCGGCCGTCTCCATCAACCAGAACATTTCTGTCCTCAATCCCATCCCCATTCTGAACACGGCCACGCCCATGAACTTCAACGTGGGCCCTCCAGCCGCCACCGTTGTGCTCACCGGCCAGGACTTCATCAATGGCGCGCAGCTGCTGGTCAACGGCGCGCCCGTCACCACTACGTTCAATAGCGGAACCCAGTTGACCGCCAGCCTCGATCTCAGCGAGCCCGGCAATCTTGATCTTCAGGTGCTCAATCCCACCCCCGGTCCGGCCACGTCTACGGACCTGATCGCTCTCGTCAACGGCACGCCGCCCACGCCCATCGTGTCCCCGCAGGATGCTGCGCGTTTCCTCGAGCAGGCCACCTTCGGCGCCACGGATGCCGACATCCATCACCTCTCGCTGGTTGGCTATCAAGCCTGGCTCGCCGAGCAGTTCGCCCTTCCTCCTACGCCCCAAGAGCCGGCCGTCGAGCAGGCCATCATCCTCAACAACCCTCCCTGCGCCGCGAGCGACATCCAATGCAATCAGGCGCTGTTTACCCAGAATGCTTCCAATGAAGGTTTCATTCAGGACGCCTTCTGGCAGCAGAGCATCGCCGGCACCGATCAGTTGCGCCAGCGCGTCAAGTACGCGCTTTCCGAGCTGATGGTCGTCTCCAGCTCCAACTTCAGTGTGCAAAGCATGCCGCGCGGCGAGGCAGGGTATTACGACCTGTTGGGCAACGATGCCTTCGGAAACTTCCGCACGCTCCTTCAGGATGTAACCCTGAACCCGATGATGGGCCAATTTCTCTCCATGCTCGGCAACGACAAGGGGAACGCCACCACCGATCCTGACGAGAACTACGCCCGCGAAGTCATGCAGCTGTTCACGATCGGCCTCTATCAGTTGAATGACGATGGCTCTGAGCAACTCGACTCCAAGGGCAATCCCATCCCGACCTACTCGAACACGGACGTCATGGGCTTGGCCGCCGTCTTCACCGGCTTCAGCTGGAACGTGCCCGGCAACGGGTCTGACTCGGTCTGGTCGAACTGCTGTTCCTATGAGGGCCCCGGTTACGGCGAAGAGCTGTTGCCCATGCAAACCTTCCCTAGTCATCACTCCACCGTGGCCAAGACGTTTCTCGGCGTCACCATTCCGGCCTCAGCCGGTCCTGACCCGAGCGGCGATCTCAAAATCGCTCTCGACGCGCTGTTCAACCACCCCAACGTGCCACCCTTCTTCTGCAAGCAGATGATTCAGCACCTGGTCACCAGCAACCCCAGTCCCACCTACATCAGCAACTGCTCGGCCGTCTTCAAGAACGATGGCGCCGGCGTCCGCGGCAATCTGCAGGCGGTCCTCTCGGAAATACTTCTCGACCCCGAGGCCCGCAACTCCGCCACTGATTTTGCCAACCCGCAATACGGAAAGGTCCGCGAAGCCCTCTTGCGCTATACCGAGTGGGCGCGCGCCTTCACCGCTCAGTCGCGCACCGGCTCGTACGGACTGGGCAGCACGGAAGATCCCATCTATGCGCTCGGCCAGATGACCCTTCGTTCGCCCACCGTCTTCAACTGGTTCGCACCCGGCTACGTTCCTCCCGGCACCAGCATTGCGCAGGCCGGTCTGCTTGCGCCTGAGATGGAGATGACCAACGTATCGACCGTCGTAGGCTACCTGAACTACATTGAGGGCGCCATCGGCAGCAACGCCGTCAGCGGTCCTGATCTGTTCTCGAGCTACGAAACAGAGATGAGCCTGGCCCTAACCCCCACGGCGCTGCTTGATCGCATCAACCTGCTGCTCATGGCCGGCGAAATGAACCCCACGCTTTACGGACAGATCCTGGCCGCCATTAGTGCCATCGACGTCCCATCAGGCGATCAGAACGCCGTCAACCTAGCGCTCGCCAACCGCGTTCAGGCAGCAATCTACCTGACCATGGCTTCGCCAGCGTTCAGCGCGCAGTTTTAAGGAAGCCTCATGATGAACAAGTTCGAACGTTCCCGCCGGCAGTTTCTCAAGACGGCTTCCATGGCCTCCATGGCTGGCCTGTCCGTCAGTCCCTTTCTTCTCGAGCTGAACTCTGTCGCCGCCCTGGCCCAGACGAGCGGCGGCTCTGGTTATCGCGCCCTCGTCTGCGTCTTCTTGCAAGGCGGCAATGACGGTCACGGCACCGTCATCGCCACTGACCCGAGTTCCTTCAGCGCCTTTACCACCGCGCGCTCCGGAGCGCCCGGCCTCGCCTATCCCATGGGCGAACTGCTTCCCATCGTTTTAAAGACGCCGCAAAGCGGCCGCACCTTTGCACTCAATCCCGCGCTCGGCGGCATTCAGAATCTGTTCAACGCCGGTCGAGCCGCCATCGTGGCCAATACCGGCACGCTCATCGCCCCCGCGACCAAGGCCCAGGTCAACGCCAACTCCATTCCGCTGCCCGCTTCCTTGTTCTCTCACTTCGATCAGACCGCCGCCTGGCAGGCCATTGCCTCCAACGGCGGCAGCGCGGAGCATGTCGGCTGGGGTGGCGCCGTCGCTGACCTCATCGAAGGCATGAGTTACAACACCAACTCCATGTTTACCTGCATCTCGACGGCCGGCATCGCGCTGTTTCTCTCCGGCCAAACCTCGTTTCAGCTCAACGTGACCTCCGCCGGCCCCATTCCCATCTACGGACTGGCCGACCCGCCCTTCGGCATTCCCTCGTCTGCCAATCCGCTCTCGTCCATCCTCACCGCCGACGAGTCCAATCTCTTCGCCAAAGAATACGGCGTGGTCGTCAACCGCTCCACTGCGGCCCAGGCGCAACTGGCCGGCGCCATGCTTCCCGCCGGCGCGGGCGGCATTCCCAACCCTCCGCAATATCTTGACCCCATGACCAACAAGCTCACTGACAACCCGCTGGCCACCTCGCTGCAAACCGTTGCTCGCATCATCAGCGGCAACAGTGGCCTGGGTGTCACGCGGCAGATCTTCTACGTACAGCTGGGCAGCTTTGACACCCACAACAATCAGGCTATCCAGCATGCGCAATTGCTCACACAACTCGGCCAGGCGCTTGAATATTTTGACGGCTTGATGGTCGCCAACGGCCTCGGCAACCAGGTCACCACCTTCACCGCCTCGGACTTCGGCCGCACCCTCACCTGCAACACCGATGGTACCGATCACGGCTGGGGCAGCCACCATTTCGTTGTCGGCGGCGCCGTCCAAGGGCAAAACATGTACGGGGAGTATCCAATCGTCGGCGTCAATCAGGCCAACGACGTGGGAGCCGGCCGCCTCATCCCCACCACGTCCGTCGATCAGTACGCCGGCACGCTCGCCCGCTGGTTCGGCCTCTCCGACAGCCAGGTTCGCCAAGTCTTCCCCAACTTCGCTAACTTCGGCTCTAACCCCTACCTGGGCTTTCTCGGCTAGCTGGTTCCCGATCAAAAAAGACGAGTTCTATCGTCCGCATGGGAGGAAGCCTGGCGGCTTCCGTCCGGCGTTGCCGCGCCCCCGCGCCGGAACACGGTGCCCGCGTTGCGCGTATTCATTTCCAGTTCATTAAGAATTCCCGAACCGAGGCGTCATCCTTATGAACATTCGAAAAGGTGAACCCTTGGCAGCCAGCACCGCAACCATGCCGCTTACTGGTGACATCACCCGCCTCTTCGCCGAGCATCACCGGCGCGTCCTCAAAGCCGCCTATCGTGTCACCGGCAGCATGGCCGACGCGGAAGACGTGGCCCAGTCCGTGTTCCTACGCGTAGCCAGCGTCAACCAGCCGGTCGCCAACGCCAGCAGCTATCTCTATCGCGCCGCTATCAACGGCGCATTGGATCTGCTTCGCCGCCGCAAAGCTGCGCGCTCGGAGCCATTGGAAGAGGCTGCCTCCGTTCGCTCTACGGGCCGGGGCAGTTCCCCGGAAGCCGAAGTATCGAGCCGGGAATCCGCGCGCCTGCTGCGCCTGGCCATCGCTGAACTGGCTCCCCGCGCCGCGGAAATGTTCACTTTGCGCTACGTGGAAGAGCTTGGCAATCGAGAGATCGGGACCATCCTGGGAACCTCGCAGGCCGTGGTCGCCGTCACGCTTTTCAACGCACGCTCCAGATTGAAGAAACGACTCATCGAACTCGAACGGGGACAACAATGAAAAAGGATGAAGTACTTCTGAGAACCGCAATCCGCGCCGTACAATCAGACGAACCGAGCGCCGCCGAGTTTGCCGCTGCATCCAGCCGTGTAGCCCACCGGCTCAGCATCGACGATGTAGGCGTGGCCACCATGGCCATCGAGAGTTGCGAAGATGTCCGGCAACTGTTCCCCGCGCTCCGCGCCGGTGTACTTTCCGCGCCGCGCACCCTCCTCGTCGAAGCCCATCTGCGCGATTGCAGCCGATGCCGCCACCATTTCGGCGGCTCCGGCGCATCCCTCGACTGGTCAAAGCCGGAGGTAGCCCGCTTGTCCTTGTGGCCGGCGCGCACCCTCGCCTGGGCGGCTGCATCCGCGTTCGCGCTTCTGGTCGGCGGCTCGTTTGTCTACCGTGCCTATTGGCAGATCCCTCCCGGCGTCCGGGCTGAAGTGCAATCGATCGACGGCTCTGCGTATCGCTTCGCGGCCGAAGGCGATCGCCCGCTCGCTGTCGGAGACAGCCTCGCTGACGGGGAGCAAGTGCGCACCAGCGGCGCCGGCCACGCCGTGCTGCGGCTCCGAGACGGATCCACCGTTGAAGTGAATGAGCGCAGCGTACTTGAAGTTGGTGCCCGTGGCCGCAACACCACCGTCACGCTCGAAGATGGAGACCTCATCGTCGAGGCCGCCAAGCGCGACACCGGCCACCTCTACATCAAAACTCCGGATTGCCGAGTCGCCGTCACCGACACTGTGTTCTCCATCAACACCGGAATCAAAGGCTCACGCGTCGCCGTTCTTCAAGGCACCGTCGATGTCCAGCACTCCGGCATCGACTCGCTGATTCGTGCCGGCGATCAGGTTGCCACCAGTGACAACCTGACCCCTGCCCCGGTCGCCCAGCAGATTGCCTGGAGCCACGACCGCGACAAGTACCTTCCGCTGCTTGCACAGTTCGCCACGTTGGAACACAGCATCGAGCAGATTCCGTTTCCACAGTCGCGTTTTTCCAGTGACATTCTCGACGAGGTTCCGGCCAATACCTTGCTCTACATCAGCATTCCCAACCTCGGCCAGTTTCTTTCCGAAGCCAACCAGGTCTTTCAGGATCAGCTGACGCAAAGCCCGGCTTTGCAGCAATGGTGGAATCAAGCCCATGCACAGAACACCACTGATTTCAATGAATTGATTGAAAAAATTCACCAGACCAGCCAATATCTTGGCGATGAAATCGTAGTGGTTGCCATCCAGCAAGCGAAGAGGCCTGCCGTCGCTCTGCTGGCTGACGTCAAGCAGGGCGGCCTGGATGAGTACCTGCGCAAGCAGTTTCCTTCCCCAGACTCGAAGGCCGGATTGCAGATACTCGATGAAAGCGCGTTGGCTGCTGCCGATGTCTCTGCCGAGGGCAATACCAGCAAATCCGGCGGATATGCGCTCATCCGTAGTGACAAGGCGGTCTTCTCTAATAGCATTGCTGCCTTGAAAATCGTCGACGCGCAATTGAACTCCGGTTCGAGCGGCTTTGCGTCGAGTCCATTCGGCAAGCAGGTCGCCTCCGCTTACACCCGTGGCGCCGGCATTCTTCTCGCCGCCGATCTGCAACAAATGATGGCCGGCAAGCATGCCTTCGCAAACGTCGCGAAACATGAAAAGCAAGCCTTCGAAGAGAGCGGCATGGAAGACGTAAGTTACCTCATTGCCGAGCATCGCGAGACCAATGGCGAGCCCGAGAATCGCCTCCATCTTCAATTCTCCGGCCCTCGTCAGGGCGTCGCGTCGTGGCTGGCCTCGCCCGCACCCATCGGTTCGCTCGCATTCATCACTCCCAATGCAGCCATCGCCGTCGCAGCGCTTTCCAAAGATCCCGCTGCCATTGCCGACGACATCATGTCCATGACCATGTCCAAGCATGGCGATCAAAAACAAGAATGGACCGAAGCCGAAAACAAATTGCAGATCAACTTCCGTGCGGACCTGGCCGCAACGCTCGGTGGAGATTTTCTTCTCGCTCTCGACGGTCCCGTCCTGCCCACTCCCTCGTGGAAAGCGGTTATCGAAGTCAATGATTCCCAGCAGCTGGAGCAGACTCTGGAGAAACTGGCCAATGCCTCCCGCACCCAGATGAAGGGCAACAACGTGCATTCGATCGTGATCGAATCGGCGGATGTTTCCGGGCAACACTTTTACTCGCTCCGCGACACCAGTACCGGGAACACCTTCGCGCAATACACCTTCGCCAACGGCTACATGATTGTTGCCCCAACCCGCGCGCTCATCATGGAAGCTCTCCAGACGTACACCTCTGGAAATTCGCTCGCGCACTCGGCAGCCTTTCGGGCGCTTCTACCCAAGGACGCCAATGAAAATTACTCCGCCATAGCTTACCAGAACCTCACCCCTGTACTCACGCCACTTCTGTCAGAGTTTAGTGGAGACTCCGCGGATGCTCTGCGTCAGCTTGCCGCCGATGCCCGCCCCACGGCCATCTGCGCACGCGGCGACCAGAGCAGCATTGTAGCCTCAAGCGACACTCATCTGTTCGGATTTGAATTCCTGACTCTTGGAAATTTAATCGGCCACGGGAACAAGAATGCCACTCCCAGCGTAAGAGAGTGATATGGCCATCATAGAGCTGGACGGGCTGGAAGTTACGCTCGCAGGTCGCGTCGTACTGAAGGGGCTCAGCGGAGCGATGCAGGGCCACGCCATCGGCCTGCTTGGTCCCAACGGCGCCGGTAAATCCACGCTCATCAACACGCTGCTCGGTTTTCATGCGCCCTCCAAAGGCACAGCGCGCGTCTTCGGGCTCGATGCTCACCGCGCCCGAGCCCGCATTCGCGCCGGCATCGGTTACATGCCGGAGAACGACTCCTTCATCGGCAACATGAGCGGCGTGCGCTTCGTCCGCTACATGGCAGAGCTGGCCGGCCTGCCGGCCAGTGTTGCCCTTGAGCGCGCCCACGAAGCGCTCTTCTACGTCGGTCTGGGCGAAGTCCGCTACCGCAAGGTGAACTCCTATTCGCTCGGCATGAAGCAACTCGTCAAGCTGGCCCAGGCCTTGGCGCATGGTCCGCGCCTGCTCATTCTTGACGAGCCCACCAACGGCCTCGATCCTGTCGCCCGCCAGCGCATGATCCAGCTCATCAAGGACGTCCGCAGCCAAGGCAGCATCCGTTTGCTCATCTCCTCGCACCTGCTGCGTGATATCGATGAGACCTGCGATGAAGTACTCATCCTTAAAGACGGCCGTATCGCCGCTCTTTGCGACATCGAAAGCGAGCGGCGCTCCAACCGCAGCTTCATGGAACTGGAGACGGTTGGCGCCACCGAGCGGTTCTCCGTCAGCGTGCGCGATCTCGGCTGTGAGTGCGCATCGTTTCCCGGGGGCCGCATCAAGCTTGTCATTCCAGACAACATCGAAGTCAGAGACCTCTACGTCATCGCTTCCCAGCAGGGAGTGCAAATCCGCCGCATGAATCAGCGCCGCGATTCACTGGAAGATATCTTTCTCCGCGCCATGGACACGCAGTTCGAATCGAGGCCCCATGCCAGTCTATAAGCACACTTACAGCGCATATACCGGTGCAACTACGCCCGCATGGACGCGCGTCCCCGTTCTGGCCCGCTACGCTTTGGCTGAAGCCTGGTCTTCCAAGATCACTGTCGGCCTGTTCATCGTGTGCTTGATCCCATGCCTGGTCTCGCTCATTGGCATCTATCTGGCAAACAATCCCATGGCCATGGCGCTAATCAATCAAGGGGCCAAAGGCTCAATGGCAATCGACGCGTCATTGTTCTTGAAAATCCTCGAAGGCCAATGCTGGCTCGCGCTGGTGCTCACCTCATGGATCGCGCCCCGCGTCATTTCCTTTGATCTGGCTGACAACGCGCTGCCCATCCTGCTCAGCCATCCCATCTCGCGCTTTGGTTACCTTCTGGGCAAGTTCCTCGCGCTCCTGGCTTCTCTCTCTGCCGTCACCTGGATTCCGTGCCTGCTGCTGTTCGCTTATCAGGGCTACTCGTCCGCCACGCCTTGGGCGCTCGCCAACCTTCGCATCGCCTTTGGCCTGTTCGCCGGCTCCGTCTTTTGGATCGCCTTCCTCGCAATCCTCGGCCTCGCGCTTTCCTCCTGGGTCAAGTGGCGCGTCGTCGCCACCGGCATCATCTTTGCAGCCGTGTTCATTCCTGCCGGCCTGGGCGCCATTGTGAGCGCGGTGCTCCGCACCAAGTGGGGCCTGCTCCTCAACCTGCCCTACATCCTTACTAATCTCTGGCAGCAGCTCCTCGGCGCGCCCGACCGTCTCAACGCTCGCTTCGCGCTGCCCAACACCGCGATGGCCGCCGTGCTCCTGCTCGACTGCGTCCTTTGCATTGCCATGCTCCACATTCGCATTCGTGCGCGCGAGGTGGTCCGCGGATGAACGACCAAATCATCTTCGAAGACGTATCCAAGTTTTACGGCGAGGTGCTCGGCGTCAATCGCATCTCGCTCGCCATTCCCCCCGGCATCACCACGCTCGTCGGCCCTAACGGCGCTGGCAAAACCACCATCATGAATCTAATGACGGGCCTCATACAACCCACCCGCGGAACCATCTCCGTCCTCGGCCTCACATCAGGAGACGCCAATAGCTTCTTCACCGCCGTTGGCTACTGCACGCAGTTTGACTTCTTCCCCCGCGGTATCACCGGCTGGCAATTTCTTCTCGATAGCCTGTTGCTGCACGGCATTGAAAAACAGATGGCCGTCGATCTCGCTGTGGACGCGCTCGACCGGGTGCAGCTTGGCGATGCCGCCAATCGCAAGGTCGCCGGATACAGCAAAGGCATGCGCCAGAAGATTCGTCTCGCCCAGGCCATCGCCCATCACCCCCGCGTTCTTGTCCTCGATGAGCCCTTGAACGGTCTCGATCCGATGGCCCGCGCCGAATCCATCGCTCTGTTTGAAGAACTGGGCCGGCAGGGAATGCACGTCATCATCTCCAGCCACATTCTTGATGAAGTCGATCGGATCTCCGATCGTGTCATCCTCGTCACCGGCGGCTATCTGGTGGCCGAAGGCAACATCCACCAGGTCAGGCAAGAAGTCCATGAGAAACCCATGCAGGTCCTGATTCGCTGCAATCAGCCCGAGGTGCTCGCCTCGCGCATGTTCGCCATCAACCATTGCGTTGAAGCCCGTCTACACGCCGATGGCAAAGGCATCTTCCTGCGTACCGAAGACATTGATCAGTTCTACTCCATGCTCAACTGCATCGCCGCTGAAGGCCTCGTGAAAATCGACGCCGTTGCCCCCGCCGATGACGACGCCAACTCCATTTATCAATACCTGATCGGCGCCGATGGAGCCGCCTCCTGATGCCAGCATCCGCCTCTAACCTCGCAACCAGTCTCGCCCAGCAGCCGTGGAGCTTGTGGTGGCTGCAAGGCCAGCGCCTCACCCGCATTGAGATGCGCCGCAATCTGCTTGCCTGGCGTGCTGCCTGGATTTATCTGCTCGCCTTCATCCCCGCCTTCATCATTTTCATCCACATGCTCGTCGGCCAGCATTCGGAATCTTCCTTGAGCGAAGACACCAACATCCTAGCCGGTATCATCCAGCTCTACTATCTTCGCCTCGGTATATTCTTCGGGTGCCTAGGCATCTTCTCGCGCCTGATTCGCGGAGAAATGATCGAGCGCAGCCTGCATTTCTATCTGCTTTCGCCGGTCCGCCGCGAAGTCTTGCTGCTGGCCAAGTTCGCCGCCGGTTCGATCAGCGCCATCGTACTCTTCGGCGGCGCCGTCTTGGCCTGCTTCGCTTTGATGTACGCCGGTTTTGGCGCCGTCGGCCGCGATTATATCTTCAACGGCCCGGGCCTCGGCCAGCTCCAGGCTTATCTGGCCATCGTGGTTCTCGCCTGCCTGGGTTACGGCGCAATCTTTCTACTGTTCAGCATGATGTTCCGCAACCCCACCCCTGCCGCCATGCTGCTGCTAGGTTGGGAAGCCATCAATCCTGTACTGCCCTCGCTGCTGCAGAAGTTGAGCGTCGCCTCCTATCTGCGCCACCTCATGCCCGTCAAAGTAGCCTCGGAAGGTTTTCTCGTCCTGCTCACCGTTGAAACCGAACCGGTCTCCGTCTGGGCCGCCACCTGCGGCCTGCTTATCCTGATCGCCGTCGTCCTCGTCTACTCCTGCTACCGGATGCGTAAACTGGAGATTCGCTACACCACCGAATAGCTGGGGCATGACAATCGACCCGACCCGCACCATGCGATTCTCGCGCAAAAAAACTCCAGGC
This sequence comes from Occallatibacter sp., assembly GCA_036519195.1. Taxonomy (GTDB): domain Bacteria; phylum Acidobacteriota; class Terriglobia; order Terriglobales; family Acidobacteriaceae; genus Telmatobacter. Next base: position 36,266 of record DATDLS010000313.1, read on the forward strand.
CTGATTTATGCCGTTCGGTCCTCGCTCGCCGTCAGGATGCCCGTAGGTGCCTTTTCTTTGGGTGCTAAGTGGGGCAGGTATACCCTTTTGCTCTACGCCTCAGATCAGAATTCGCTCGACCTCGTCGAGGCGCATCTCATCACGTCGTCGGTCGTAGAACCTCGTCGTCCGGGTTGCCTTGCCCCCAAGCATGCGTGTCCCTTAACGGGCGGGTTTTGAGGAGTTAATCCTCCTCGTAGTGGCAGTTGAGGCGGTGGGGCATTTCCACCGCCTGCTTCGGCCGCCGCGGATTTTATGCGGCCGTCTTCGTCAGAGCATCCTTTCGGTCGTTTTCGAACTCGACTGAACTCACAAAGTTCAGCGTTGAGTGCATGCGTTCTCAGTTCTACCAAAGCAGCCAGGCTGGGGCTTCGTCCTTGGCCTGACGGAAGGTGGAACCGCTCGCCCTGCAGCCGTTCCACCTTCCGTGATCCAAACAGCGTCTCGGCCGGCGCATTATCCTGGCAGTTTCCCTTGCGGCTCATTGAAGCGCTGATACCGTGTCCTTTGAGCACTGCGCAGAAATCAAGGCTTGCATACTGGCTACCGCGATCGGAATGAAAAATCAACTCTGCCGTGAGTCGGGGCGACGTTGGTACCAAGCCATCTCCAAAGCGTCGCTCACCAGGCTACTCTGCATGCCGGTCTGAATCGACCAGCCCACCACGCGCCGGCTAAACAAATCGATGACCACAGCCAGGAACAACCAGCCATAAAAATGATGGCTACTGTGTACTATGTCGGCCACCGGACAGACGCGTCCGCGAGGTATTGCTAATCTCTTCGGTTACCGCCGATGATGAATCCTTGTAAAAGGTATCGCGGACCACGACTATGGATTCAGACGTGAAGAATTATCGTCCAACGGTGTTGATCGTTGATGATGAATCGATCATCGCCGACACGCTGACAGAAATTCTCAATGAGAACGGCTACGAGGCGACTGCCGCATACGACGGCGAAGAGGCGATTGAAACGGCTCTTGTAAAGCCTCCGCACATGCTCATCGCAGATTTCATGCTTCCGGGCATGAATGGGATTGAGCTCGCCACGACGATGAGACGCATTTTCCCTGAGTGCAAAGTGCTCTTGTTCTCTGGTCACACGCAAACAAGGGACTTGTTGGTGTCTTCAGCGAACGGAAGCGGCCATCACTTTGAATTGCTGTCGAAGCCTGTTCATCCGGCCGACCTACTCAAACGATTGGCGACCACGTTTCAAATCTAAACCGCGCTTCAGAGGGCAACTTTCCATGACTGCGCACGGGACGCAATCTCGCAGAGATAAGAATGACGATGACTCGGAGGATTCCCTCTGGCTCGCGAATCAGCCCATGGACACCGTTCCCTCATTGACGGAGCTGCGAGAATTGCGTCCCGCTCAGCGGCGATTGCTGCTTAGCTTGGAGTTCCTCAAGCGCAGGGATGCCTCAGAATCCAGAAAAGCCGCCGTACAAGGACGTATCGCCACGGTAGATCAATCGATCCGCGACTTCGATCTGGTGATTGCCGCTATAGAGTCCGCATAGCCCGTCTACCGGGAATGGCTGGGTCTCTTTTGGGTCGGGTTGGCGGATTGAGGAGAGCCTCATGAAGTCTTCGATCGGGTGTTTCGGAAGGCACCAGAGAGCATCAAGGGAGGTGAACCTCTCTAGACCTTATGTCGCCCAGCGGACCGACGGGCGCGGCTGGGGAACTAGCTCTCTCGTCAGTTTGTGACGACTTCTTCTGGCCACGGCAGGGAACGATACGATACCTCTTTTGGAAATGACACAACTTCCACAAAGGTTTCTATGAAACGTGGGTGAACGTCGCGTCACCATCTATCGATATTGGCAACATCGAGATGGATTTGGTACCAGGACATGATCAACGGACAGACAGCAATATACGGATTCCAGTGCCATGGATGGTCAAGCACTTGGGACCATACGGAAAATGCCGGAACACCGTCGAAGCCAATTCAGGAGTGGATTCATTCAAAAGCGACGTGTAATCCGAGCAGTTGGGGTATAGACACATGGCACCTCGAACAGGTCAGCGATTCCCGCAACGATTCAGGCAACGTGACGTACAACTCAGTGAGGCTCGACGGCATCCAGCAACAAATAAACGTGACTGTGCCGTCAGCAGGCTCAGATACTATTGACAACCTTACAAATCGACGGCTTGGGGACCGAGCGAAATCCAAGCTGTATTTAGACGATCTGATTATCACTAGATGGTGAGGTGTGCTCCATGAATTACATTGAATACATAGAGTTGATCTGTGATTGTTTCGACTCGGTCAGCGACGGCAAGATGTCCGTCGACCACGCAAGGGCTGTTATTGACGCCTACAAACGGGAGAACCGTATCGCGGCAGAAATATTTACTCAACATGACCTCAAATTTATGAATACACGCGGTAGTGACAGTCCCATCTCCCTAAAGAGAGATGGCTTCTGAAGTTCTTACATAGATATAGCCTGCGCCTTCGGGCACCCGAATGGAATCGGTGGTTGACTCTAGGCAAACTTCAGATAACGCCGGTGATAGCGGGCCGAAGCCCTTCCGGTGGCCCGTGTCCCGGCGGCTACTACGATTCAGGTACTTCCAACAGGGAGTACCTGAATCGTCGATACGTGACATCCTTCGATACGGGGAACGTCGTTTTCTTTTGAAACGCGATCTCGTGCATGTTGATGCTGCCGACCAGATCGCGATGGCCGGTAAATCCACAAGCATTCAAGACCCAGTTACGGCCTGTAGGTTTGTGCTGATGGCTGCATTTCAGACAGTGGGAACTCGTTCCCCGTTCCGACCCGCTGAAGCTCAAAATGCCTGCCAATGTACTTTTGTAGCCGAGGTGCTTTATGTCCTTGCCGTACTCCCACTGGGACATCTGCTGATTGTGTTTTCTGCCGCAAGGCTCGGATGGTTTGAAGAAGACGACCTCGTAGCGGAAGCCGAGCGGGAACAAGCCTGGAGGTCAAGAAGGCCACGAAGGCACATCACCTGCTTTTTATGTGTAGAATGGTATTCGATTTGCTGGAAGTTGCCAATGGCAGCGATCCCGGGTCTCGCCCTGATCTTCGAGCGCATGGTGGAGTGCTTCGCGTCCCCACCCAGAGATCGTCAGGCAGCTCATCGGGTGAAAACTCACAATCTACGCCGGCGGTGTCCGGGACGTGCCCGCTGTCGATCGGTGGATGAACGGAAGCGCGCTTTAAGGGGAGAACGAACAGCGTTTGAGCTTCGCCTTCCAACTCGTCCTTATGCGCGCCGAAAGAGAAGATCCTACTATGATCGAATCCCGGCTCATCGGCCTGAACTCTGAACTCGGTGCCCGCCTTCCATTTCGGTTCACGAGAGAAAACGATCTGGAGACCACGGCGCCAAAGGTCATCAGAGCTTTGCTTGTTCAGGGTGAGGAACAAATTGAATGAACCCAGAATCGGAGCGGCCCCCGAGGCCGCACAAGCCCCGGTGAAATAGACTGGCCAGAAGTCCGCTTGATTTTTATACGTGCATAGTCCATCACCGGTCGGAACGCAAAGCTGCCAACTTCGCGTTCCGATTATTGTAAAAACAGCGACCTCACGGGGGTGCCAAATGGCTCCTCTTCATTTATCAGGAACCAGCAACCAACATTGTTTGAGGGCTCGAGTGAACCTATGGACAACTTAGATTCACAATGGCAGCGCAAGGGTGGCACGCTCAGCGACAAGACGGCACGGGAGGAGTTCGGGCTTACCCAGGCCGAGATCATCCAGGCGATACGGGCTGGCGAACTCCAATACCGGGAAGGCTCCATGCACGGAAACCCCTGGCTGCGGCTTCTCCGGCGAGAAGTGGAGGCTCTGGTCAAAAAGAGACACGGCGGGACTTATTTTAAGGACCAGAAGACGAAGACAGAGCTGGCGCAGATCAACCGTGAACTGAGGCGGCTTAAGGTACAGATCGCCCAGCTGGAAGAGCGAAAATCGAAACTGATCGCCGGCCCAGGAAAGTGAGGAGGGGTTGTACTCGCTCGAAGAACAGGAAGCCCAAAAAGGTATTGGCGGCGGGCACACTTCGGGAGAATGACGGAAGGACGAGAACAGGGATTATGCGTTCCAGTCTGACAGCCATACAGGAGGATGCACCGGTGGAGAAGAAAGCAGTCCAGCACTTTGCCCCGATGGCGCCCAAAGGATCATTTTGTTACCCGCATCGTTGCCTCACCCAGGCGGCAAATTGGCGTGCGGCGATTCGAAAACTGTGCGCGCAGCATTTTCTGGTTTGTGAGTGACAGATCGGACTATTTTCGATATTCTCTGAAATTGAAAAATGAAAATAGCGGATTCTGCTGCTTTGGGGAACATCTGCGCACATCCCGGCTTTTGTGTGGGACAAGGCGATTGTTCGGCGGCGGTATCCGTTCTCTTGTCTCTGGTGTCGGTCTGCTTACCATGTCTGGTCCAAGAGTGTTCTCCCAATGCCCGATCAACTCCGAAGGCATTTGTCCGTCTTTCGATCAGGGGAGCCGTAGCCGTGGTGGAGGCAACGAAGTTTTTGTAGCCTCTGGTGTAGAGGGTCGCTTAGGCACCTTTGCGAGCGTGCAGGAACGCGTTGCGGATGCTTTGGGCATCCGCCAGGGTGAGGGCTATCGTTTGGAGCAGCGCTACAGCTTTCTTATTTCCACGCTTGGGAGCTACATTTGAGACATGGAGGTCAACTTTCGCTGGTTGCGGAGTTTCCCAATCGAGAGCCGGTGATTCTGGTCGGTATCGCAGCCATCGCAACGAAGCAACCAATACCATCGCGGCGCCGTTATTCTTGATGGGTCCGCCGAACTTCCCCTGAGCTTTGCACAGGGGCCTCCAAGACGACGGGCTTGGTGCATTTCCCGAACGCGGAGTGGAGCATTTTGAGAGGATCAAGTATGAAACGACCGAAGCCCTCTCGGGCAAAGGGCAGTTACACCGAAAGCGACTACAGCGCCGACGCAGCATACGCGGATAGCATATTCCGATCGGCAATGGGTGACCACGAAGGGTCTATCGCTGCCTTGAGGCTGTCGCTCGAATGTAAACCGACGCACGCACCGGCGATTCTGAGCTTGGGTTCGGTCGAGTATCAGTTGGGGAAGAAGACCGCGGGACGAAAGCTGTTCCGATCCCTGTTATCTCTACCCAAGAATACGCCGGAACTCTCCGAGATCATCGACGAAGCCGGGAGTTTCCTAATCCAGATCGGCGCGTACCGGGATGGGTTGGCACTCTATCGCAGTGCCGTCGAACTGTTCCCCGCCGTCGCTGATTTGTACCAAGGAATGTCTTGTTGTGCCGGTCATGAACAATGCCATGAGGAAGCAATTGCAGCAGGCGAACGGGCACTGCAGCTTGAACCGGAAAATCAGATTTTCGTCAACGACCTGGGATGGTCTCTTCTCGAGGCGGGTCGCATTGAGGAGGCCCGCAGCACACTGGAACGGGCAGTCTCCATGGACCCATCGGACAAGTTGGCACAAGAGAATCTTCGCATCTGCAAAGAGAGGCAGAACAAGAGCAAGCCGAGTCTATTCGGAGATGAATCGACAGTGGCAAAGTAGTCCCGCGCGGACTTCTCTCGTCATATGCTCTTGGCGAGTTCGAAGGCCTTCCGGATCCTCTCTTTCGACTGCGGACGCCTCAATCGAGGGCCATGAGCTATTTGCTGGCCGTTATATTCAAATTCTTCAGCCGCGGCAAGCGGAGGCGCCCGGCCATATTTACTAGTTCTGGCAGCGATTCGGCTTTCATCTTACGCATCACGCATCCACGATGTGCTTTCACCGTGACTTCACTGATGCCAAGTTCGTTGCCCACCTGTTTATTCAGAAGCCCGGCGACCACAAGAGCAAAAACCTCGCGCTCGCGAGAAGTGAGGCGGGCATATCGCGATTTCAGAGCATGGATCTCGGCATTGCGATCGACCAGCACTTTGCTCCGCTCAATGGCACCACGAACAGCAGAGAGGAGTGTGCTGTCATTGAAGGGCTTCGTCAAAAACTCCACAGCCCCGGCCTTCATGGCCTGTACGGACTTTGGAATGTCGCCGTGCCCCGTCATGAAGATAATCGGCATTTCTGGCTGTTGCACCGCCAGCCGTTTCTGCAACTCCAGTCCATTCAAACCGGGCATTGCAATATCCAGGACGAGGCAGTGTGGGACAATCTCGTGTGGGCGGTTAAGGAACTCTTCGGCGGACGTGAAGGTCTCTACCTGCCATCCTTCATCTTGAATCAGGGCTTCTAAGGACTCTCGCATCGAGATATCGTCATCCACAACGAAGACAATCGGCGGAGCATTTGTCATTATGCAAGAACTCTCTTCACAGCAGATCGCGCTTGTCGTGTTCATTGTAAGCTCCCGTTCGAGCGCCAGAACATTTATTTGCTGCCAACAGCCTTGTTCAACGCCTGCGACAAGGCTTTATCGTCAAAAGGTTTGAACAAACATTCGACCGCTCCGTAATCAAGCAATCGCGACCGCGCTGCTTCATCCCTGCGAGCAGTAATGAAGACAACCGGAATCCCCAGGCCGCGGCGGCGAAGTTCGCGAAAGAGTTCGGGGCCGGACATCACTGGCATTGCGACATCAAGCATCAGGCAATTCGAATGCAAAACGGCATCGGATGCCAGAAAGTCCTTTGCCGAGGAAAATCTCCGGGCCGCAAATCCCAACTCCTTCAACAACTCTGGCAAGGACTCGCGAAATGACTGGTCATCGTCAACAACAGAAACTAGCAATTGAGTATTCATCAAGGCGCTCTCATACCGCAACTGAACCACAATTTATAGAAAACGCCGTGAAGATCTCTGTCCCAAAAGTGCGGTCTGGGGAGGTCGATGCGCTCGGATTATGCGTGATTTTTTGTAATAGTTCAGATGGGGTAACGGTTCAGGCACTCCCTCAAGTTATCCGCTGGACATTTCTCACTGCATTTGCGAACTTATGATTGATGATTTCGCCTGCCATGCGACCGATTGTAGGTAAGCCCAGCAGCACAACGAGGC
>DATDLS010000314.1:0-33198 GCA_036519195.1 Occallatibacter sp.
TGATCAGCCCAAAATGGGTGGATATCAATTCATGATTGCCGCTGATATCTTCCGCGGACGCTACCGCAAGTCTCTCTCCAACCCAGAACCCATCCCCGCCAATACCCCCGAGCTTTATCGTTTCGCCCTGCCCAACGTGAATCATGTCTTTCTTCCTGGCCACCGCATTATGGTGCAGGTGCAAAGCTCCTGGTTCCCGCTCTACGACCGTAATCCCCAAACCTTCGTACCCTCGATCTTCAACGCTCAACCATCCGATTACAAAGCAGCCACTCAGCAGATCTTCCACTCCGTCACCCAACCCACCTTCATCGAGCTTCCCCTTGTTCATCCATAAGACGAGAGGCTGCCAGCGTACGCCGGCAGCCCCGGCTGCAGGATATTACCGAACAGGCTGTCCTGGCGTACGAGGTGTTCTATCGTGTATTTCGCAAGACTCCGGAACCGATTAGGGGTGAGTCTGGAAACAAGATGGGGATAGCGAAGATGCCGGTCAAGGGTTGGCTTCAGATCCTTTTAATCATTGCGACGTTCTAGGTAGCTCTGATTCTTTGGCGCTACCTTTGGTCCGTCGGAGACCGCGCCGTTGCTGGCTTACCGTTGTTGAACTACAAGTGCGTCGTCACACTTTATTCGACCGAAATACGACTTCGCGGGAAAGTCTGACCCAGTCAAGGGCTGATTGGTTCGTTCAGAAACGCATCGTTGTTTCGCACATGGCCGACCTCAGAATCGACCATCTGCGCGGTCGTCAAGTCCGCATCGAAAGGCGCAACCAAACGAATTCTAATCAGGGATCGGCCAATTTGCAGTTTCGGCGACTAGCACAATGATCTCCGGCTGAATTTCATTTCTAGCTGCCACTGTCAACTCTGCCTGCAAATTATCTGCGGTCACGTCTTATCGAATATTCCGAAGTAGGTTACTTTAGGCAGGTCCATACGGCGCTCTAATAAGGCCGACACAGTTTTCGACGGTGGCGAACAACATACATTTCGAATCGACGGCTGCTGATCGACGTATGCAGGGCCGCATATTTATTTGGATCAATGTGGCTTTCATCTCGTTCGACTCTGAGTTGGCACTCCGGCATTCCATTTTCTGTCTCTTATGCCTGACCTAATATTGGCAGTCGGACATGGAGCCAGACCAGCGTTTACAGCACGCGTCTGCCGCCGCGCTCGCAGATTAAAATATCTTAATTGAATCCTGCAATCGACTGTTGACGGGCGGGCTGCCAACGGTATACGATCTGGGGAAATCGCAGCATTAAACGCATATAGAGGTCCACCTTTTAAGGAGAATTAGAATGGGTATCCTTAACCTTGAACTAGATTTCATTAGAGATCGTGAAGGCAGCTCACCGTATTCACCGTTTCCATTTGCCCGCATATACATTAAGGGATTGGGCCGCAAGGATGGAGAGAAACTCGGTTACCTTACCTGCCACTGCGCAACCATCGGAGAGTTGAACTCGGAATTAGATCGGCTCAATCAGGAGCTGGAAGAGATCCGGTCTCGTGCCAATAAGATGTTCTTCGCAGAGTATAAGAAACTTTTGGGCTGCAGGCCATGACCAATCCTCAACCGCGAGCGGTACAAATGTCTGCCTATGCGGTTTGCCCGGCGAGTGAAGGCTGTGTCCGCAGCAACGCTGCATACGTGTCAGCGACAATGCCGGCGTTGCCAGCATTTTTTTTCGAGTAGAGACGATCAAATTCGTCAAGCGCGTGGTTCCACCTCCAGTAACCCGCGATCGCCTGCGGAGCGTGTTTCATGTTCCGGGAGTCTGCTTTTTCACGGTACGCACGACGGTACCGAGATTTGTTTTTGGGTGAACATAGATACCTTTCGGTGCCACCGATGCTTCTACAATCAATAGGTCACGAGCGGGGTAAAAGTTGCGCAGCAGAGGTCTCTGTTGGGGCGTGCGAACCATCGGGCCCAACGGTCCTGACTATCCAGCCAAGCGGACCCAAATTGCAGGCGCCACCGCTTGATGGCCGGCTTGATTCCAGCCAACAAGCGTTTCGGGCTGAACCGGAGTCAACGCCTGCTTCCAGCCGTACCAAGAGTCGCCGAGCGATCACCCAGAACGGCCTTTCAGATGGAGCAAAACGCAGCTCAAGCCGTCTGCGCCAAGAGACCGCGAGCTGTTGGAAAGCCGCCAGATTCTCCAGGAACCTACTGCCAGACTTTCATGCGAATTCTGCCAACTTGGTTTGCGATCGAATTCCCCCGATTCATCGGCGTGGTACTATTCTGGCAACCAACAAGGAGAACTGGCATGCACTGCAAAAACTGCGGAGCGCCCCTGCGCCGGCTGGCCCGCAAGGGATTTCTGCAACTCAAAGTCTATCCCGTCTTTGGTTTATACCCCTGGGAATGCCCGCTGTGCCGCAAGGAGCTGATGGTGAAAAAGCAGTATGTGCGCAAGCGGCGGAGCGTGCAGCAGCACGGCGCCGACTAGGGCAGCGCGGGGCGCGGCAATTGCTCTCCAAAATGACCGAAAATCGGCAAGGATTGAGTATCAGGACCGGAAGAAGTTCTTGGCGAGGAAGAGCACATTGGCGGGCCGCTCGGCCAGCCGGCGCATGAAGTAGGGATACCACTCCCGGCCAAAGGGAACGTAGACGCGGACGTTGAAGCCTTCGGCAACCAATTTGCGCTGCAGATCGCGGCGCACTCCATAGAGCATTTGAAATTCGAAGCGGCTGGGTGCGATGTGGTGGCCGGCGGCATAGGCTTTGGCTGCGGCGATCATGGCTTCGTCATGCGTGGCCAGGCCGTGATAGATGGGGCTGTCGAGCAGCATTTCGCCGAGCTTGACGTAATTGCTATCGACGTCGGCTTTGAGCGGGAAAGCGACTTCCGCCGGCTCCTTGTATGCGCCTTTGCAGAGGCGCACGCGGATGCCTTCGACGATAAGGTGTTCGATGTCGGCCTGGGAGCGATAGAGGTAGGCCTGGATGACGATGCCGATGGAATTGCGCAGCTCGGGCTGGGCATGAATGCGGCGGACAATGTCCAGAGTGACCTGGGTCAGGGAAGAGTCTTCCATGTCAATGCGGACAAAATTACCCAAGGACTTGGCGTGCTGAACGAGGCTCTGGGCGATGTCGCCGGCCAGCTGGGGCGAGAGCTCGAGGCCCATCTGGGTGAGCTTGACGCTGACGTTGGCGTTGACCTTGTTGGTGGCGATCCAATCGAGCAGCTGGTGGTAGATTTCGGCCGCGGCCCGCGCCTCGACTTCAGAACTGACCGATTCTCCGAGCGAGTCAAGCGTGACCAGAAGGCCCTGCTGATTGAGGGCCTGGGCTACGCGCAGGGCGTCGTCGATTTCCATACCGGCCACAAAGCGGGAACTCAAGCGCCGTCCGAAGCTGGTCTGCTCGCAGAAGTTGCGGAGGATGCGGTTTTTGGAGAGGGAAATAAAGGCGGAGCGAAGAACGGGCATCAAGCGATCCTGTCGGCCAGTGCCCGCGCTGGGGCGTTGCTGGCCCAACCTCCAGTTTCGCACAAGGGGGCGGTTGGACTAGCTTCCGCGGCGGCGTGTTTTCAAAACAGCGAGGCTCGGGAATTTGCGCCGTTAAATCGCACTCCCCGGGGGGCGAAGCGTGGGGCTCAATCCGGTGCTGTTTGCTCCGCGGCGAAAGCCGCTCTTGCCTGAAAGCTGGGCATCAAGGGGCGATGCGAATGCCGGCTCGGAGCGTGCCCTTTTCAAACCGGATCTTCGAGGCGATGTCGCGCCTGGCCCCTCAAGCTGCGGTGAATTCCGATTGCGCAGACGCGCAGTCTTTCATGGCCGCCGTTCCCGGCCCGGGATCCTTACTGCACTTCGATGACGGTGCTGCCGTGGGCGGGGAGGGATACGGTTACCTCTTTTGAGGCTTTGCCTGTGTCCATGGTCCAGGCGTCTTGCTCGGCGTGTTTGGCGTTGTCGATGCCGAGCTGTTTCCAGGTGGCGCGGAGCGTGACGGGCTTGCTGTCGAGGTTGAAGAAGGCGAAGTATTCGGCGTAACCGCGGGCGCCGGGGGTGTTGATGGTGGCGCGCCAGACGCGGGCGTTTTCAAAGCCGGCGGGAAGACTTGACGCCTCGACGGGGCGGCTGAACGACGAGTCCTGATCAATGAGGAGAAGCGTCTGGTTGGTGATCAGGGAGCGGGTATAGGCGTCGAGTTTGGTCAGGTTGGCACCGAGCAGGAGCGGGGAGCGGGCAACGCACCACAGCGTGTACTCGGTCTTCTCTTCCTCCGGGGTGAGGCGCGACTGGCGGGCCTCTCCCCAGCCGGGATGCGGGCCGAGCCAGCCGAAGGGCAACATGTCTTCATCGGGCCAGTTGCCGGCTGTTGCGTAAACCTCCCATTTGGCGAGACGGTCGAAGGCATCGCGTGTGCCGAAGGGAAACTCGCCGGCGCCGGGCTTGTGTTCGGCGGACCAGACATCCCAGTGGTCGTCGGAGATGCGCCACATCTGGGCGAGCTGGCCGACTTCGGCGGCATGCTCGATCGCTGTGGGACCGGGGGAAAGGCTGAGCACGATGGGGCGTCCGGTTTTGCGGATGGCTTTGGCAATTTGCACGATCTCGGTGGGCCGGTAGGGGTGGTCCAGGATGCAATCGACCTTGATGAAGTCCAGGCCCCAGGAGGCATATTTGCGCAGCATGGAATCGTAGTAGGCCTGCCCGGCGGCGTTGTCTTTGATGCCGTAGTTGCCTTCGTCCCAAGGGCAGGTTTGGGCAGTGTCGGCGGCATCGACGGCGTGGAAGGCGCTGCCGGCGATGGGCAGGTTGTTTTGGACGACCTGGCGGGGAATGCCGCGGACGATATGAACGCCGAACTTGAGGCCCTTGGCGTGCACCCAGTCGGCGAGCGGCTTGAAGCCTGCGCCGTTGGCCGACGAAGGGAAACGATTCACGGAGGGAATGAGGATGCCGTTGGCGTCCCAGACGTACTTTTTGGCCGGCACGTCTCTGCCCAAGGGATCATTCATGTACCAGCCTTCGTCGATGACGGCATATTCCCAGCCGAACTGGCGCAGGCCGGCGAGGACGGTGGCATTGGCGCGGTAGCCGGCTTCGTCGATGGTGAGCCCGTAGGCGTCCCAGCTGTTCCAGCCGAGCGGCGGAACCGGTGCGGGGTTCTGCGCGGGCAGATGCGCTCGAAGGCAAAGAGCGAGAACCAGGACAGAGGCAGCAGGGACATCCAGGCGAACCATGCGGAAATCGTATACCAACGGACGGCAGCGCCGGCTCGAATGGAAACAGGGCAGAAACCACTCCCCGATCCCGTGCGTTAAGCTTGTGCGGGGGGAATCTCGATGCGCTTTCGCGGCCTGGGTCGGTGGGCTCTTACATGGCTGTTGTTGTCCTTTGCCCTGAGCCTGGCTGGGCAACAGAAGCCGGTTCAGGACGCGGTTCATGACGGATCCAGTCCGGCGCTGCCCGTGCTGCACATCGACAATGGGCCGAACTCAGCCCAGGCGCGGACGCAGCATTACGTGGTGCTGGTTTCTCTCGACGGGTTTCGCTGGGACTACGCCAGGCGCGATGACGCGAAGCACTTGCTGGCCTTGGGCAAGCACGGCGTATGGGCTCCGGAAGGCATGCTGCCGAGCTACCCATCGCTTACGTTTCCCAACCACTTTACGATCGTAACCGGGCTTTATCCCGAGCATCACGGGCTGGTGGCCAACAGCTTCTGGGATGAGACCAAGCAGGCGCGCTATGGGATCTCCGATGCCAAGGCGGTGACCGACGGGTCCTGGTACAGCGGCACGCCGCTGTGGAGCCTGGCAGAGAGCCAGGGGATGCGGACGGCGTGCTTCTTCTGGCCGGGCTCGGAGGCCAAGATCGCCGGGTTTCAGCCGACCTACTACCTGAAATTCGATGACAAGATTGATGACACGGCGCGCATTCAGCAGGTACTCGAGTGGCTGCGCTTGCCGGAGGCCGACAGGCCGCATTTCATTACGCTCTACTACTCTGAGCCGGATCATGAAGGGCACGAGTTTGGTCCGGATGCGGCGGAGACCCGGGCGGCGGTGCTCAAGGTGGATGGGCTGATGGGCAAGCTGAAGGCCGGCCTGGACGCGACCGGTCTGCCGATCGACCTGGTGGTGGTGAGCGATCACGGCATGGCCAAGGTGCAGGGCGGATGGATCACACTGGACCAGTTTGCGGATCTGACGGGGTTTGAGAGCGTGGGCAGCCTGCTCTACGGCAAGACGGAAGAAGATCGGGCGCGGGTGTACAACCAGTTGAAGAAAGCCTCCTCTCAATTTGTAGCTTACCGGCGCGCGGAGGTGCCGCCGGAGCTGAACTACAGCCAGAATCCGCGCGAGGGAGACCCGGTGGTGATTGCCACCGGGCCGTACGCCATTCGCGCGCATGCGCCGCCGACAGGCAGGACGGACCAGCCTCCAACGGCCGGCGCGCATGGATATGACCCGCGCACACTGCCGGAGATGAAGGCCAGCTTTTTTGCGGCCGGACCCGATATAGTTGAGGGAAAGACGGTCCAACCCTTTGAGAATGTGAATCTGTACCCGTGGCTGGCGCACCTGCTGGGTCTTACCCCTCCGAAGACCGATGGCAGCTTGAATGTGCTGGCCGGAACGCTTCGCGATGGCGGAGCCGACCGGGAAAAATGAGCGCGGCTCAGCGCGATTGAAGGAGTTTTGAACGAATGAGTGTTGTGCTTGGGATTGACGGTGGAGGGACTCGGACCCGCGCCATGATTACTTCCGATGGGCGAGTTTTGGCTCACGGCGAAAGCGGTTCCATCAAGCGGCTGCGGGTGGGTGCCGAGACTGCGGAAGCTAATTTGCGCGAACTGCTGACGGACGTGTACGCGCAGGCGGGCATCGAGAGCGTGTTTGCTGCCTGCTGCGGGGTGGCCAGCTGCACTTTGCCTGGGACCGTGGAATGGATCACCGCCGTGCTTGAGGACTTCAAAGTGGAGCGCACCGAAGTGGTGGGCGATGAGGTGATCGCGCTGGATGCGGCGTTTCACGGTGGGCCGGGGATCTTGCAGATCGCCGGGACGGGCTCGAACACGATTGGACGGGCGGCGGATGGCAGCCGGGAAAGCGCCGGCGGCTACAGTTCGCGGCTGGGCGACGAAGGCTCAGGCTATTGGATTGGCGTCAACAGCGTGCGCCGCGGGCTGCATGCATACGACCGCGAGCAGCCGACGCAGATTCTGAAGAAGGTGGGCGAGATTTGGGGCACGCCCAGCCTGGAAGACCTGGTGAGCCTGGGCGACAGCACGCCGGGCCCCGACTTTGCGGCGCTGGCACCGGCAATTAATGAGCTGGCCGAGGCGGGCGATCCGGTGGCGCTCGAGGTGCTGCACCAGGCGGCCGTTGACCTGGTGGAGTTTGTGCTGCTGGTGCGCGGCAAGTTGCAGCGCAAGCACAAGATTGCGGGCGAGGTTCCGGTGGCGTGGACGGGCGGCGTGGTGGAGAAGATGGCCATTGTGCGCGACCAGTTTTTTGCCGGCCTGAAGGCGGCCGCGCCGGAGATGCCGATCGGGACCGAGTCGATCGTCTCGCTGGAGGGCGCGCTGTGGCGGGCGAGGCGGCTGGCGGAAAAGGCTGGCTGATTGAGGATCGCGCGGCGAGCGCGGCCTCTTTAGTTGAGATGCGAGGCTTTCTTCCCATTCACAATTGAGGCGACCAGTCTGCCGGCCCCGTCGACGGCGATCAGGTTGGCAGGTCCGCCGATGCGCAGGGAACCGGTTTGCTGGCTGAAGCCGGTCATCTTTGCCGGGTTGGCGGTGAGCAGGCGCAGGCCGTCCTGGACCGATGCGCCCGTGAAGGCGAGGAAGTTGGTGAGTGCTTTGTCGAGGGTGAGAACGCTGCCGGCGAGCACGTCGCCGAAAGATGCCTTGCCGGCCAGCACCTGGACCTTGTAACCGGCCAGCATGTATTCACCGTCCGGCATGCCGGCGGCGCTCATGGCATCGGTGATGAGGATGGCGCGTTCGGGGCCTTTCGAGCGCCACCAGATCTTGACCATCTCCGGAGTGTTGTGGACGCCGTCGCATATGAGCTCGGCAAAGAGCGGATCCTCGGTGAGGACCACGCCCAGGATCCCGGGTTCGCGATGGTCGAGCGGGCGCATGGCATTAAACGTGTGCGTGGCGCTGGTGGCTCCGGCGGCGATGACGGCGCGGGTCTCTCGGGCGGTGGCGTTGGAGTGGCCGAGAGAGACGCGAACGCCGCGGGAGACGGCGTGGCTGGCGAACTCGATGGCGCCGGGAAGCTCCGGAGCCAGAGTCATGAGGCGGATGTGCCCTTGGGCGGCTTCGAAGAGGCGGTCGAAGACGGCGATGTCGGGCGCCAGCAGGAGTTCGGGATTGTGCACACCGCGCTTGGAGTGGGACAGAAACGGGCCCTCGAGATGAATGCCGATGGGCCAGGTGATGGTTTCCGAGGGAGCGGTGGGCTGATCGATGAGTCTGGCCAGTCCTTCGAGCGAGCGCAACGTGTCGTCAAGCGGGGCAGTGACGGTGGTGGCCAGGTAGCTGCCGGTGCCGTGCGCGGCGAGGAACCGGCCAATCACGCTGAGAGCGTGCGGCGTGGCCTCCATAAGGTCATGGCCGGCGGCGCCGTGGGTGTGCACGTCATAGAATGCGGGCGCGAGGGTCGCTTCGGGAAAGTCGAGAGCTTCGGCGCCGTTGGGGGCAGGAAGTGGGGTCGCCGAGCGGGATTCAATCGAGGCGATTCGACCGTCTTCGATGAGCAGGACAGGATTCTCCAGCAGGCTTTGGTCGTTCCAAAGCTTCCGGGCAGTCAGCAACGTTGGCATGTCCCAAGATTACCGCATGGGGGCGTGGGTTGCGGGTGTGGTTCTTCCCCGGGGCGCAGTGTTCAGTGAACCAGCGTCTTGCTGCCCGACCAGCGCAGGCCGGCTCCGGTCTGCGTGGCCTTCAGAGCGGCCTGAGTGGCGGCCAGCTCGGCCTGGCAGGCGGTTAGTTCAGCGTTCAGCAGCGCGAATCTCGACTCCAGACGGGTGCGCAGCTCTTCGATGGCATGTTCCAGGCGATCGTTGGCGGCGATCTGTTCGGATTGGCTCAACAGCACGGTCTTCAGATCGGGCAGCACGACATCGCAAAGCATCAGGGCAAGGGAATCGAACGAATCGCTCATGAAGAGATTCTAAGCAGAATCTTGTCAAAACGCCTGATTACGGGCGGATGGCTGTTGGTAACGAGAGACGAGACCTTGGTGCTAAAAACGCTGCGCCAAAAGGTTCGTTTGGCCTACCGTGTGCAGCAACAGCTGTAACCGGACATTGAAGCGGAGGCAGAGCTTCATTTGCTAAGGTTTCCGTATGAATATTTCCGGTCGGTGGATGGCTGCTGCTTGGATTCTGGTTTTGGGAATGGGAATGGGAACGCTGGGAGCGCAGTCGGTGGATCTGCCCACCAGCAAACAGCTGATCGGCGAGATCCCCGGGCATCCGCAGCGGCTGAACAGTTTGCCGATGTCGATCGCCGTGTCTCCGGACGGCCGTTATCTGGTTACGTTGAACGCAGGCTATGGGACGGTGGAATCGAAGTATGAGCAGTCGCTGGCGGTGCTGGATACCGAGACGGGGAAGCTTGAAGATTTTCCCGACGACCGGACGCTGGTCAATGCGCCGCAGACGCTGTTCTCCGGGCTGGCGTTCAGCCGTGACGGGAGCCATCTGTACGCCAGCATGGGCTCGATGACGACCCCGGAGGGAGACGGCAAAAAGGCCACCGGCAACGGTGTGGTGGTCTATAGCTTCACTGCCGGAGCGATTGCGAAGGAGCGGTTTATTCCGCTGCCCTTGCAGCAACTGGCCCCGGGGAGAACGACGAAAGAGATCGGCGGCGTGGAGGGTGACAAGGGCGTGCCGTTTCCGGCGGCGATTGCGCTGGTCCAGGAGAAGGAGGGGGCCGACAAGCTGCTGGTGGCAGATAACCTTTCCGACAATGTGCTGCTGATTGACCCGGCGACCGGAGCGATTGAGAAGCGGTTCGATCTCTCGGAGAGCAATGCGGTGCCATCGACGTATCCGATTGCGCTGGCGGTGCCGAAGTCGGGCGGGCGGGCGTTCGTGGCGCTGTGGAATGCTTCCGAGATTGCGGAACTGGACCTGGCCAAGGGGACAGTGAGCCGCAAGCTCGAGTTGCTGAAGCCGGCCAGCCCGATAGCGCCGGGCACGCATCCCTGCGCGTTGGAGATTTCTCCGGACCAGAAGACGTTGTATGTCGCCTTGGCCAATCGCGATGTGGTGGCGGCGGTAAATGTGGGGCCGGGGCAGCAGCAGGGGCAGTTCTCGGTGAAGGGCTACTTTGATACGCGGCTGCCGGGGCAAAGCTATTTTGGCGCGGAGCCCGAGGCGCTGGCGATCAACGCCGACGGCAGCCGGCTGTATGTGGCCAACGCCATCAGCGATGCGATTGCGGTGATCGATACGCGCAAGCTGACAGGGAAGGCTGTGAAAGAAGGGATGGTCGAGCCGGTCGGGTTTGTACCGACAGAGTGGATGCCGATGGACCTGGCATTCATCCCTTCCTCTTCCGGCGGGAAGCTGTATGTGGCGACGGCCAAAGGCCGCGGCGCCGGGCCCAATGACGTACCGACGCGCATGACGAATGCGCGGGGCAGGGAGATCATTCGGCCGTATGCCTACATTGCCACGCTGCTGCATGGCTCGCTGGCTACGCTGGACGCCAAGCAGATCGAAGGCGGGCTGACGCAGTCGACTGCGGTGGTCATGGAGTCCAACCGCATGAAGGCCGCGGAGGAAAAAATTGCCTTCTCGGGCGGGGAACAGAACCGTATCAAGCATGTGATTTACATCATCAAGGAGAACCGGACCTACGATCAGATTCTGGGAGATTTGAACAAGGATGGTGGGGCGGTGGGCAATGGCAACCCGAAGCTGACGATGTACGGCCAAGCCACGACGCCGAATCTGCACCGGCTGGCGCTGCAATTTGGCGTGCTGGATAATTTTTACGATTCGGGCGAAGTGTCGGGCGATGGACATGTGTGGTCGAACGCGGCGATTGGGACCGATTATCTGGAGAAGACGTGGCAGCAATCGTATCGCGGCGGTGAGCGGACATATGACTACGAAGGCGTCGTGGCCCAGGGGCTGCCGCTCGCGCAGAAGATTCCGGATGTGAATGAGCCGACGAGCGGGTACCTGTGGGGCGACCTGGCGGCACATGGGAAGACCTATTACCACTTCGGCGAGTTCATTGCGTCGACGTTTTGCGGTGAGATCAAGACGGCGAATCCGCAGCAGGGACCGATGCTGGCCGGGAGCAGATGCGAGCATGGAAAGATTCAGCCAGGCGAGCCTCTGCCTGAGGAGTGGGGTGGCGCGGTGAACAAGTGGCCATGGGCGATCCCGCTGATTGCCTCCAACGTGGCGACCAAGCCGGAGCTGGTGGGACATTTTGCCGAAGAGGCGCCTGACTTTAACCTGGCGATTCCCGATCAGATTCGCGTGGATATTTTTCTGCGCCACTTGAAGGGCTGGGTGGAGGACAAGGAGCAGGGCCGAGACACGATGCCCAATTTCGTGATGTTGCGGCTGCCGAACGATCACACGGCGGGGACCCGGCCGGGCGGCCCATCGCCGAAGGCTTCGGTGGCCGATAATGACCTGGCCGTGGGGCGCGCGGTGGACGCGATTTCGCATTCGCCTTTCTGGGACGACACGGCATTCTTCATTCTGGAAGACGACGCCCAGGACGGGGCGGACCACGTGGATGCACATCGCAGCATTGCGCTGGTCGTCAGCAAATATGCGCCGCATGGCGGGGAGGGAAAGCCGTTTGTGGACAGCCGTTTTTACTCGACAGTCAGCGTGATCCGCACCATGGAGTCGCTGCTCGGGCTGCCGCCGATGAACAACAACGATGCGCTTTGCTCGCTGATTTCGACCTTGTTCACGGGGCCGGGCGATCAACCGGCCTATGAGGCCGACTACGCCAATCGCGACAACAATCTGATTTATACGGCGAATGCGAAGACGGCGGCGGGGGCCAAGGAGAGCATGAAGATGGATTTTCGGCATGCTGACCGTGCGCCGGCCGAGAAACTGAACGTGATTCTGTGGAAGGATGCGATGGGGGACACGCCGGTGCCGGCGATGCTCAAGGAGCGCCATAAGAAGTCCAAGGACGATGACGACGACTGAAGCCGCCCTGACAAACGGGGTCTCACGCCGAGTTCTGGATAGAATGATTCCATGAGCAAGCGGATTGGTGTGCATTTGGGTACGGCGGGCGGGGCTTCGAACGCGGTGGAGAAGGCGCGGGAGATTGGGGCGAATACGTTTCAGTTCTTCTCGTCGAGCCCGCGGATGTGGCGGGCGCCGAAGGTTGATCCCAAGCAGGCGGAGCGGATGAAAACGCTGCGCGCGGCGCTCGATGTGAGCCCGATTGTGATTCATACCAGCTATCTGGTGAATGTTTGCAGCCAGACCGAGGATGTGCGTGAGAAGAGCGTGGCGGCGTTTCGCGGAGAGATTGAGCGGGCGCTGGAATTTGGTGCCGATTACCTGGTGCTGCATCCGGGATCGTGGAATGGATTAACGCGCGAGCAGGGGCTGAGGCTGGCTGCGGACTCGATCAAGCGGGCCATGGATGGGTTGCCGTTTGCAGGGACGGGGTTTCACATCCTGATTGAGAACACGGCGGGAGCGCAGTACTCTCTGGGCGGAAGCTTTGACCAGGTGGCGGAGTTGGTGACGCTGCTGCGGGCCAGTGCGCCGGTGGGCGTGTGCCTGGATACCTGCCATACGCACGTGGCGGGCTACGACTTGGTGACGGACGAGGGCTACGCGCAGACGATGAAGCTGATCGCCCAGACGGTCGGGTTTGAGGCTGTGCGGGTGTGGCATTGCAACGATGCCAAAGCGCCGCTGGGATCGAAGCTGGACCGACATGAGCACATCGGGCAGGGAACGATGGGCGTGGAGCCGTTCCGGCGACTGCTCAATGACGCGCGGTTTGCTCATGCGGCGTTTATTGCGGAGACGCCGGTCGATGAGCCGGGGGATGAGGAGCGGAATGTGCGCGTACTGAAGAGTCTGGTGGAATAATTCCGCGGCGAAGTTGGCTTTGGCCAGGTCGATTCGAGCATAGGATCCTTGAGCAATCTGAGATGAAACTTTAGCTTTCTCTAATCTCGGCGAGCCAGCGATTTGCCTGTCGATCCAAGCATCAATTTCCGAGGCGCGGAATCTCCGGAGTTTCCCTACGTGGACTCCCCTCATGCGACCGGGCCGTGCGAATCGTTGGAGAGTTTTTGGATGCATGTTTATGATCGCTCGAGCCTGAGCGGAATCGAGCAAAGGTTCGAGATCAAATGCACTGGATCGATCAGAACGGTCCTCGTCCCGACGTTCGCGACCGGACGGCTTCTTCGTCGGGAGAATGTGACTAAAGAACAAGAGGCCCTCCTCAGGCATGGATGACAACCTACGGTCATCCATGCTCGCCCGATGTATCCTCGCCCGAGGTATCCTCGCCCGATGTATCCAGGTCCGATGTATCCAGGTCCAATACTGAATCGAGATGGACATCCATGCTTAAAAGAGATGGCCGTGAGCATCGCTCGGTCTTCGGCATCAGAGTAGAGGAACCGAACCGCGCCCCCGGGAAGTTTTCGCCGACGTGAATACTTGTTGTGTTTACCGGTCATCCTCGGAAAGCCCCATCTTCAGGCCAGCAAAAGGTTGCCTGCGCCGGTTCCCCATGTAATAATCACGCAAACGCACCACGTGGCTGCTTGCCTTGCGGTCAGAAATTAGACAGACCCCCACCGGAGATCGTGTGCTTCAGGCGATCGCTGGGTCCGGGTTTTGCCGGAGACGTGCGGATAGTAAAGAGGCCGAAGGGGATTGGCGCTGTTCCGAATCCTGCAAGTGGCCCACCAAATAATGAGGTCTGATGAGCTGTTCTAAACCGGATGTTCGCTTCATCCGAAGCTCAAAACAGTCCCACTCAAAAATCTAAAACCTTCTCTTCGCGTGAGGGGGAGAAGCGATCGCGCCGACCCTTGTGTTTCAGGTGTCCGGGGCGACAGCCTTGCCGCGGATTCCTGGACCTTCGGGGAATCCACCAGGCAGGTCGTGTATTGAGTTGACGAGGTACGAGTGTGGGCGTTCGCAGGCAACACGCGTCTCATCGGCAATCCGCAAGATCAGCCCGTCGCTCGGAGCCCGCGCATGATTGGGTTGGATGCGACAAACAGGTGTTCGGCCGCTAACGTCGGCGCCAATTTATCTCCGTGAAGGTTTTTTCGATGAAGCTTTTGAGGTTTCTCCCTCTCCTGA
This sequence comes from Occallatibacter sp., assembly GCA_036519195.1. Lineage (GTDB taxonomy): Bacteria > Acidobacteriota > Terriglobia > Terriglobales > Acidobacteriaceae > Telmatobacter. Next base: position 14,333 of record DATDLS010000314.1, read on the forward strand.
CGCTTGCAACGTTGACGCTGCCCGCCGCGCTCGCCCAGATCGTCGTCACCAGCCCAACCAATGGCGAGCAGGTGTCCTCTCCTTTTAACCTCACCATGAACGCGACTACCTGTTCGTCCAGCCCGGTGAGCGCCGTTGGCTACTCTCTCGATGGCAGTTCCAATACTTCGTCCTGGCCGGCACAGAGCATCGACGGCCCGGTTGCGGCTCCGAGCGGTTGGCACACCCTGCATGTGAAGGCCTGGAGCGAAGCGGGAAACGTTTGCGTGACGGATGTTTCGATCGACGTGACAGGGGGAAGCGCCACTTCCGTAGTGCCTTCCAATGCCGTCCGAGTGGGCAGCATCCAGACGCTCAGTAATTGGACGGCGATCCATGATGGCGGAACACCTGGCTCCTCGAGCGGGGCGATGAGTATTACAAGTTCTCCTTCGCTCACCGGAGCGGCGAGGCTATTCGCTAACCAGTTCAACGATTTCGGAGGCGAGCGCTTCTCGGTCCAGTTCGATGACAACACGACGTCGGAGAACTTCTTCTACGACACGTGGGTTTACATCGCTGGTTCCGCAGCCGGATTTTCCAACCTCGAGTTCGATCTGGCACAGACGATGCCGAATGGCGAAACCGTGATCATGGGATTCCAGTGCGATAGCTGGATCGACAGATGGGATTACGCCGTCAATGGTGGATCGCCTACCAAATCCAACGACACCTGGCTGCATTCCTTCGCGCCATGCAATGTGCATACCTGGGCACCCAACCAGTGGCATCACGTGCAGATTTACTTCTCGCACGCTGAAAATGGGTGGGTCACCTACCACTCCGTGTGGCTCGATGGGGCCGAACAGGATCTTAATTTGACGGCCTTCTCCGGATACAGTCTCGGTTGGGCGCCGACGATTCTGACCAACTTCCAGATCGACGGGATCACCGCCGGGACGACCTGGGGAAATGTATATCTGGATGAACTGACTGTCTATCGTTGGTAGGAAACCCGGGTCTCAGCCGGCGGAGAAACGTAGATGGGCCGGGTCTCAAATGCACGCCAATCGTTGAGGGCTATTGCATCTTTACGCTGTCTGGTCGGTCTCCCATGGGACCGCGGGGTGAGGCGTCGGACAAGCTTTATCCGGGCCTATCCCCGCCAGTACGGCATAAGCCTTCTCTTCGAGGGGGCTTATTGATTTCCCGTCTGCTCGCTTCGAATCTCCCCTGGGAACAACCGAAATCACTTTTCCTCTTTCAGCGATTCCGCGTAAATCATTGATAATAAGCAATTAAGTATTTTCGCGGCTCAGCCCCTCCCCGGGTGCGCTCCGCGTGGCACGCCGATTGGAACCGCAGCGGGCCCCGTCGCGGCGCCGAGCGCGCGCCCATTTACACTTAAGTGGATATGGCGGACGAAAAAGAACTGCGCTACGACCCTCAAACGATTGAACCGAAATGGCAGCAACGGTGGGCGGCGGACCCGGCGCTCTATGCGGCCGAGCCTGCCAACTGCGGCAAGCCCAAGTATTACGTGCTGGAGATGCTGCCGTATCCGAGCGGACAGCTGCACATGGGGCATGTGCGCAACTACTCGATTGGTGACGCGCTGGCGCGGCATATGTGGATGCGCGGATACAACGTGCTTCACCCGATGGGGTGGGACGCGTTTGGATTGCCGGCGGAGAACGCGGCGCTGAAGAATAATGTGCCGCCGCGGGAGTGGACGCTGAGCAACATTGCGGGCATGAAGCGCCAGTTTGAGCGGCTGGGGATGGCCTTTGACTGGGCCACGGAAGTGACCACGTGCCTGCCGGAATACTATCGCTGGAACCAGTGGTTTTTTTTGCGCATGTATGAGCGAGGCCTGGCGTATCGCAAGAAGAGCAAGGTGAACTGGTGTCCGGAATGTGCCACGGTGCTGGCCAACGAGCAGGTGATTAACGGGCGCTGCTGGCGGCATGAGGACACGATTGTGGAGCAGCGCGACCTGGTGCAGTGGTTCCTGCGCATCACCTCGTACGCGGAGGAACTGCTGGAAGGGCTGGACAAGCTGGACGGGTGGCCGGAAAAAGTCCGTACCATGCAGCGCAACTGGATTGGGCGCAGCGAGGGGACGGAGGTCGACTTTTTCCTGTACGAGGAGCAGGGAGCGGGAACTGAGCCCCCGAGCGGTGCGCGGATCCGGGTGTTCACGACTCGGGTGGATACGATTTTTGGAGCGACCAGCGTGCAGTTGGCGCCGCAGCATCCTCTGGTGGCAGCTTTTACAGCCAAGGACTCGGCGTTGAAGAACGAGGTGAATGAGCTCGTCGAGCAGCAGAAGAAGGCGCGCGAAGCCGGAGACCTGGGCGAGATTGAAAAGCATGGCGTGCCGACCGGTCATTTTGCGGTGAATCCGTATAACGGCGCGCGGGTGCCGATTTGGATAGCGAATTACATTTTGGCCGACTACGGGACCGGCGCGATTATGAGCGTGCCGGCGCACGATGAGCGGGACTATGAGTTCGCGATGAAGTATGGGCTGCCCATTCAGCAGGTGATTCGGCCGGAAGACAAATCTTTGTCTGTGGTGCTGCCGTTTATCTCCGAGCAGGGCGTGCTGGTGCACTCCGGCGAGTTCGATGGGCTGAGCTGCACGCAAGCGGAGAAGAAACTGCAGGCGATTGCGGCGGCCAAGGGATTTGGCGAAGCCAAGGTGACCTTTCGGCTGAAGGATTGGGGCGTGAGCCGGCAGCGGTACTGGGGCACGCCGATTCCGATGATTCACTGCGAGCGCGATGGCGTGGTTGCGGTGCCGGATGAGCAGCTGCCGGTATTGCTGCCCGAGACGATCGAGATCACCCAGCAGGGCGGATCGCCGCTGGCGCGGGTGGCGGATTTTGTGAATACCACGTGCCCCAAGTGCGGAGGGCCGGCCAAGCGGGAAACGGACACAATGGACACGTTCGTCGACTCGAGCTGGTACTTCTATCGCTATACGGATGCAAGGAATGCGCAGGCGCCGTTTGATTCGGCGGTGGTCAAGTACTGGTTTCCGATTGACCAGTACATTGGCGGCGTGGAGCACGCGATTCTGCATTTGATTTATTCGCGCTTCTGGACGCGGGTGATGCGCGACCTGGGGCTGATTGAGAACGACGAGCCGGCAAAGCGGTTGTTTACGCAGGGCATGGTGATCAAAGACGGCGCCAAGATGTCGAAGTCGAAGGGCAATGTGGTTTCGCCCGACGACATGGTGGCGCGGTATGGAGCGGATGCGGCGCGGATGTACTCGCTGTTTGCCGCGCCGCCGGATCGTGATCTGGACTGGCAGGAAGATGGCGTGGCGGGGGTGAGCCGCTTTCTGGCGCGGGTGTGGCGGTTGACGACCAAGTATGCGCCGGTGGCGCGGACCGGGCGTGGAAACAAGGCCGCAGCGCCGACCGGTGTCGAACTGAAGCTGCTGCGCAAGCTGCACCAGACAATTGCCAAGATTACCCAGGACCTTGAAGGGCGCTGGCACTTCAACACTTGCATTGCGGCGGTGATGGAGCTGGTCAATGAGATTCAGGCCGCGGATGCGGAACTGGCCGCGGGCGAGATTCGGCCGGCGGCGATGCTGGAGCTGTTTCGATCCGTGGTGTTGCTGCTGGCGCCGTTTGCGCCTCATCTGGTGGCGGAGCTGTGGGAGGAGCTGGGCGAAGAAGGCTCGGTGTTGCGCGCGCCCTGGCCGGCGAGCGATCGCGAGCTCGCGAAAGACGACGAGCTGGAAGTGCCGGTGCAAATCAACGGCAAGCTGGTGACGGTGGTGCGGGTGGCCGCTGATGCGCAGGCAAAGACGATTGAAGCCGCGGCGCTGCGCGAGGAAAAGATTCAGGCGCGCATCGCAGGCAAGACAGTGGTGAAGGTAATCTTGGTGCCGCGCAAGCTGGTGAACCTGGTGGTGAAGTAGGATGGCCGCGCCTTTGCGCGGGACGCAGTCGCTGGTGGGGCAGATGGGATGGGTGGTCGGCCAGCGGCCGCTCATCGCGATTGAGATTGCGTGGCGGTGGATCTTCGGGATTCCATTTCTTGCCCTCTGCTGGATTGAGGCCGACAGGGTTTTTGCTGCCGTGCCGGCTGACTCGGCGGGGCTGAATGCGCTGGATGCCCAAAATCCCTGGATCGCGTCGGTCGAACTGGCGCGGGCATGGTCGCTCTACAGGCCACATGTGTTCCACGTGGCTCGATGGGTGGCGCCGGTGGCGGCCCTGGCCTGGATTGTGGTTTCCGGACTGGGGCGCGGGCTTGTGTTGCGGCGCATTGATCCGGATGTGCGGCTGCGGTTTCGACCCTTCGCGATGATGATGCTGCAGGCCGGATGGCTGGCGCTGCTGGGCGCGACCTGCTGGGGCTGGTTTGCATGCATGGAATGGCTGGTGGCGACCTACATCAGCAACGGCGCGGAGCCCGACCTGGTTGGCTTTGCTATCTGGGCGATTTTTCTATCCCTGGGATTTTTTACGCTGTGGGCGCTGGTGAGCTGGGCGCTCTCGATTGCGCCGCTGCTGATGCTGCTCGAAGACTGCTCCGCGCTTTGCGCGCTGGGGCGCAGCTTGCGGCTGGGCAAGGCGTTTACCAGCAAGCTGGCGGAGATCAACCTGGTCATGGGGATTGTGAACCTGGCGCTGATTGTGCTGGCCATGGTGCTTTCGGCGGCGCCGCTGCCGTTCAGCGATGAGTTAGGAGCCGACACGCTGCATTGGGTGAATCTGATTGCGGTCCTGTTCTACCTTTTGACCAGCGACTACTTTCAGGTGGTGCGGCTCAAGGGGTTCGAGGAGTTCTGGAAGATGTTTCGGGCACCGGAGCGGAGTCTGGAGGGGTGATCGATCCCAGGTCGCAAGAGCCAGAACCGGGAAACCGGCTTACTTGCTCAGGCCGGCTGCAGCTTCCTCTTTGCGGAAGGATTCGCTGAGGGTCCCGTTCTTTTCCGCAACGGGCAGCAGCGTCGGATAGAACTGGACGAAGGTTGTGTCGACGGCGGCATGCGCGGCGTGGCAAGAGTAGCAGGGCGCCTGCTGCGGGATCAGGGTGCCGTTGGAGGCAGCCGAGTCAAACGAGAAAAAGGCCCACTTGCCGGGAAAGCGGGCCTGGTCTTTGACGTGGACTTCAAGGTCCATGATGCCGCCGTCCTGGAAGTGGCCGTGCTGGTTGATAGAACCTCTGCTGCGCGCTTGTCTGGCTTCGAGAACCAGGATGGTCTTGTCGGGCCAGACGCCGGTAGCAACGAAGCTGCGATAGGCTTCCGGATTCACAAAGACGTTGTCGAACATGGAGTGGTCTTCCATCCCTGCGGGTTTGGGGGCGTAGCTCATGTCCATGCCGGAGGTGAGGTAGATCCACTCGCGGTAGTTGGCGGGGGGGAGCATGTCTCCGGTTTTGGTGTAGGCGGGCGCGGAGGATGAGGCGGCCAGTGCCGAGTGCGGCCCAGGCAGAGAGATCCAGACGGCAAGCAGGCAGAGGACGGCGGCGGTGGCGGTAAGTTTGACGGACATGGCGGACTCCGATGATGGGAGTACGGAGAGGAGCGGGGCAGGGTTCCCTCAAGTTGGGTTTAAAAGGCCGCTGCTGTCCCGCCCCGAGGCGCATAAAGCAAGACGCGCTGCCGAGAGAGCTCCCCGGTGAGGCACCCGCTTCATTTTGCTATGAACGTGCCAATGGGCCGAGGCGTTCTGAAGACCGGCTAAAAAAGCTTCAGGCGGATGACGAGGTACTTCTTGGGGTTGGCGCGGATCGACTTGATCAGATTCTGGGCTTCGTCGAGGGTCTGGTCGGCGTGGTCGTAGACGGAGCGGTTGTTCATCAGCTGGCCAATGGTGCCCTTGCCCTCATCGATGCTGCTGAGGATGCTGTCGAGGCGGGCTACGGTGTCGTCAAGTTTTTTGGCGAAGGCGGGATCCTTGGCCAGCTTGCCGATCGAGCCCTTGCCGGCGTTGACGTCGGCAAGCAAGTGATTGGCGTTGCCGATGGTTGCGTTGAGAGAGTTGAAGAGCGAGTCGTCGTTGACAAGCTTGCCGACGGTGCCTTTGCCTTCATCAATGTCGGCGGTGATGTTGTTGAGGTGGTCGATGGCGGCATTGGCGCGGGTGTAGAGGGTATCGTCCTTGACCAGCTTGCCCAGAGAGCCCTTGCCGCTGGCGATCGACGTAGTGATGGTCTGGAGATCGGCGGTAATGCGGATGATTTTGTGGGCCATCTCCGGATCGTTAATGAGCTCGCCGGCGGTGCCCTTCTTTGAATTGAGAGAGTCCACCAGTGTCTCGATTTTTTGAGTCAGGGTTTTCACCTCGACGATGGAGGCCTGGCTGGACTGGATGACATCCTGTAAGCCGGGCGAGGAGTTGGTGCGCAGCTCGGCGTTGTTGGCGGGCGCAGGACCGGTGGCGTGCGTGGAATTGATGTCGATGAAGCTGTCGCCGAGAACGCCGGACTGGGCAATGGAGGCAGGCGAATCGGTGTGCAGGTCCTGGAGGAATTCATAGCCGACGCGCATGGTGACTTCGACCGGCGCCGGGTCGCGCGCCGGGACGACGCGCACATGAATGACGTTGCCGATGGTGACCCCTTCCAGCGTGACCGGCGCGCCGGGCTTGACGCCGACAGCGTTTTGGAAATAAGCGCGGAGGACAAGCTTGCGCGCAAACAGCCCGCCGGTTGTGTCGGACATGAGGATAATGAGCCCGATCAGGATGACCATCGCCACCAAGACCAGCACTCCCACTCTCAATTGCGACCACTGAATCTCTTTGCGGCTTGGCACGGAACTCCTTTGGGCTGGTATGAGGTCGTCGCCTTGAGGATACCAGACGAAACGGCTTCAGACGCCATTCTCAAGCACGACGCTGGCCATGGCCAGCTCCGCGGTGTGAGTCAGGGACAGGGCGACATGGACAGCGCCGAGGCGGGCTGCGAACTGGGCGGCGCGGCCGTGGAACTGAAGGGTGGGCCGGCCTCCGGGCTGGCGCAGGACCTCGATCTCAAGCCAGCTGACACCCCGGCTGATGCCGGTGCCCAGAGCCTTGGCGCCGGCCTCCTTGGCAGCGAAGCGGGCGGCGAAGCTTTCCGCGGCATTTCGCTTGCGGAGGCAATAGGCCTGCTCGGGGGCGGTGTAAATGCGACTGAGGAAGCGGTCGCCGTAGCGGTCAATGGAGTGGCGGATGCGGCCGATCTCGGCCAGGTCGATTCCGGAGCCAACGATCATGCTTATCAAGCTAAATCATTTTCTTGAATTTCGATTCAGGGCGGTAGGACGGGGCGGAGTCAGTGGGTCGATTTTTGGACGAGCACAGGGCTGTGAGGAGCGATCCAATTCCCCCGGCAAGGCTCATCCATTGCCGCCCAAAGGATCCTCAGGGGGGGCTTTGCGGGCCGGCTGTTCCGCCGGCTGTTCCACGGACGGTCAGGCGTCGTGCGAGACCCGGACAGTGGCCAGGCTGTTGGAGCAGGTTCGGACTAGAGCGGTGTGAGGCTGATGATTTCGGATCGAAACAATCTGCAGGCGATCAATATTTCTTCGACCCCAAAAGAGGCAGCCGGTCTCCGTTGAGGAGCCGTCGCGGCAGCTACAGGCTTTGAACCGTGCCATTCTGGACTCTGGCCGGCTGATTGCCGCGATGGCCGGACGAATATCGCCCGCGTGGACCTCAAGATTCTCGCCTTCCCGGTGGCGCGGCGAGACAGCTGCGCGATTTCTCAAGTGCGTGATCGAACAAGAGCGGCGCTCAGCCGGCTTCGACCAGCCCGTAGCGGCGCTGCCAGGCTTCCTTGAGCCGGGCCCAGACGCGGGCGCGTTCGGCTTCCGTTCCTTGGCTGAACGGATCAGGGCTGGACGGATCGGGGGCCGGAGCGTTGGCGAAGCGGGAGGCTTCTACTTTGGCAATTTCCAATAATTCCCGGTCGCGGACGAGGTTGGCGACGCGGAAGTCGGGCAGGCCGGCCTGGCGGGTGCCGAAGAACTCGCCGGGGCCACGCATGGCGAGGTCGAGTTCGGCGAGCTCAAATCCATCCTGGGTGCGGACCATGGCGTTGAGGCGCTCCTCGGCAAGCGGAGACACGCGCGGGCCGGTCATCAACACACAATAGCTTTTGGCGGCGCCGCGGCCGACGCGACCACGCAGCTGATGCAGCTGGGCCATGCCGAAGCGCTCGGCGTGCTCGACGACCATGACGGTGGCATTGGGTACATCGACGCCGACTTCAATGACGGTGGTGGCGACCAGGACATCGATCTCGCCGCGCTGGAAACGGCGCATGATGATCTCTTTGTCGTCTGCGTCGAGACGGCCGTGGAGCAGGCCAACGCGCAGCCCGGCGAGTTCGCCCTTGCTGAGCTTCTCATGCATTTCAACGGCGGACTTGAGGCCGGCTTTGGCAGTTGGGCTGGCGTGCTCGACGGTTTTGGGGAAAAGTTCTGCTGCTTTTCCCTTGCGCGCGGATCTGGTTTTGGTTGCGGTGGGCGGCGCTGGTTCAAGACCGGCCGGAGCGTAATCGTGCGAGAAGTCGAGCTCCGGCTGATCGTCTTTGCTCCCTTCAATCACCGGATAAACGACGTAGGCCTGGCGGCCCTGCTTGACCTGCTTGCGGACGAATTCCCAGACTTTTTCGGCATGGTCGCCGGGCACGCGGCGGGTGGCGATGGGCGTGCGGCCGGGAGGCAGTTCGTCGAGGACGCTGAGGTCGAGGTCGCCATAGAGCGACAGAGCCAGCGTGCGCGGAATCGGGGTCGCGGTCATCACCAGCACGTCCGGTTCTGCGCCCTCCGTGCCGTCCGGCCTGGGTTTCTTCATCAGCCGGAAGCGCTGCACGACGCCAAAGCGGTGTTGCTCGTCGACGACGACCAGGCCGAGGCGATCGAACTCGACTTTTTCTTCGATCAACGCGTGGGTGCCGATGACCAGCTGCGCTTCGCCGCGATTGATCAGGCCGCGGGCGTGGCGCTTGCTGTCGGGGTCGAGCGAGCCGGTCAGCAGCACGATCCGAGGTTTGCGGCTGGAGCGCTCGAGCAGTTTTCGGGCGGCAAGGAAGTGCTGGGTGGCGAGGATTTCCGTGGGCGCCATGAGAGCGGCCTGGTAACCGTTTTCCATGGCGACGAGCATGGCCTGCAGCGCGACGATGGTTTTGCCCGAGCCGACGTCGCCTTGCAGCAGGCGGCGCATCGGGCTCGCGCCGCGCATGTCCGAGACGATTTCACCCAGAGCACGCTTTTGCGCGGTCGTGGGATGAAAGGGCAGCACTTCGCGAAGGGCTTCGCGCACTTTGTCGGTGGTGGCGAAGGCGATACCGGCGCGCTCGCGCATGCGCCGGCGCTTGAGCTCGAGGCCGAGCTCGAGGAAGAACAGTTCCTCGAAGATGAGGCGGCGATGAGCCTGCGTTGCGCGGGCCTGGAGCTGGGCGAATTGGGTGCCTTCCGGAGGGTAGTGGACCTGGCGCAGTGCGGTTTCGCGATCGGGAAGCTTGAGCCGGCCGAGCATGGCCGCGGGCAGGTACTCGGGCACGGCGCCGCGGACCGAGTCGAGCAGATGAAAGATGACCTTGCGCTGCCAGCGCGAGGCCAGCCGACTGCCGCCGAGCGACTCATAGACGGGCGTGATGCGGCCGACTTCGAGCAGGCGCGTTTCGGCGTCGTCCCCCTCGTCGGGCAGCAGCTCGAACTGCGGCTGGATCATTTGGAAGTTGCTGGTGGAACGCGAGGGCTCGATTTTGCCGTAGACGGCGATGGTTTGTCCGGCCTGGAATTTTCCGTTGAGGTAGCCGCCGTTGAACCAGATGCATTTCAGCGTGTGGCGGCCTTGGCCAACGGTGAGCTCGAAGATGGGTGCGCGGCGGGTGCTCAGCAGGTTGGAGCCGCGGACTTCGGCGATCACTGAAGCGGTTTCGCCGGGCTTGATCTCGTCGAGCGAGCGCGGGTTCTGGCGGTCTTCATAGCGGAAGGGAAGATGGTAGAGCAGGTCTTCGGCAGTGAGGATGGCTTTGGCCGCAAGCATCGCCGCGACTCTCGGGCCGACGCCGCGCACGTACATCACAGGAGTATCGAGGCCGGGCACAGTATGGATGCTACATGGGGTGCGGGGGAGCGGACAAACCGGGCGTTCGAAGGGGGTGAACCGAAAGCGGCGAGAAAATGCGACGCGCAAAGGGGCGAGTGTATGGTTGTATTCGTCGGCAAATTTTCCATCGGGAGGGTGTTATTTTGGTCGAGTTCAATCGCAGGAATTTTTTGAGAGCCGCGGCGACGGCTTCGGCGGGGACACTGCTTGCGCCGCGTCTCGATGCACTGGGAACAACCCGGAGCGAGGCGGGCGGGACGATTGCGGCCAACGATCACATCCAGATTGCGCTGATTGGAGCCGGCGGGCAGGGACAGGGCGATACCAAGGTTGCCGTCCAGGTGCCGGGCGTGAAGCTGGTGGCGGTGGCCGACTGCTACAACGGACGGCTCGAGCGGGCCAAGGAGATCTGGGGGCCGGATACATTTACGACGCGCGACTACAACGAGATTCTGGAGCGCAAGGACATTGACGCGGTCATTGTCGGCACGCCGGACCACTGGCACAAGCAGGCATCGATTGACGCGATGAAAGCGGGCAAGGATGTGTACTGCGAGAAGCCGATGATTCATCTCTACTCCGATGGGCCGGAGATGATTGAGGCTTCGCGCAAGACCGGGCGGATTTTGCAGGTGGGCAGCCAGCGGGTCAGTTCGGTGATTTATGCCAAGGCGAAGGAACTGCTGGCTTCCGGCTCCATCGGGCAGCTGAACATGATTACGGCGCGGTGGGATCGCAACTCGTCCATGGGCGCCTGGAACTACACCGTGCCGCCGGATGCCTCGACCGAGACATGCGACTGGCCTCGCTTTGTGGGCACCGCGCCCAAGATCGCCTTCAGTGCGGAGCATTTTTTCCAGTGGCGCAAGTGGAAGGCCTACGGCAGCGGCGTGGCCGGGGATCTGTTTGTCCACCTGTTCAGCGGGACGCATTTCATTACCGGATCGCTAGGGCCGACGCGGGGCATGGCGACCGGCGGTCTGCGCTTCTGGAAGGATGGGCGCGATGCGCCGGACGTGATGCTCGGGCTGTTTGACTACGACGGTTTCAACCTGAGCCTGCGGGTGAACTTTGTAGACGGCGGCGAAGAGAGCGAAGGGTTGATCTTTACCGGGTCAGAAGGCACGATGGAGATTGCCGGCAACTCGGTGAGCGTGAATCGCGTGCCGCGGCAGAAGGAGCCCGGGCTGACGGTGGAGACGTTTCCTTTGGCGATGCAAAAGGAGATTGTCGAGGCGTACCGGGTGAAGTATCCACGCACGCATCCGGAGGGCGCGCCGCCGGCCGGGTATGAGAAGTATGTGGCGGCGGAGGGTTACTCGGACCAGTACGACCACTTTGCGAATTTCTTTGATGCCGTGCGGACGAGAAAGCCGGTGGTGGAGGATGCGGTGTTTGGCTTCCGCGCGGCCGGGGCGGCGCTGCTGAGTAATTTGAGTATGGAGAAGGGCGCGGTGATTGGCTGGGATCCGGAGGCGATGAAGCTGGTGTAGGCAAGTCGGACTTGGGAGGGGTCGCCCGGGATTGGATGGCGGCCCACCCCCGGGGCAACTCCCGCTCTCGAAACTGCTATCAACTGGTTACTGCTTTGAGGGCATGCGTTCGAGTTCTTGAGGCGACTCTGGCACGGCAATCGTCACAGCCCATTTTCCCCACAATGCATTGTCGGGCAATTCTGTTCGAGGGCAGCTCCCCCTCAACGATCCTCGCAGTTCAATCGCCATCATGTGCCCGTTCGTCGATGACGTTCGCCAGAGTAATTCCAATCGGTCGACGCCCCAGTCTTGCCTGGTGCGCGGCTCGGCTCAGGCGGTGGCCAGGAAGTAGGCGTCGATGGCGCGCTTCAACGCGGGCCGATCGATGTAGGGAGTCTGGCCTTCGTAGCGGGCGGCCCAGGCTACCTGGTTGACGATGTCGCGGGGGTAGCAGGAGCGCAGTTCCTGTTTCAGGCTGACGCGAATGAAATTGATCAGATCGGCGGGGATGCTGGTGTCGTAGCGGACGTCCTTGTCGATGGCGACGCGACGGAAGATTTCGCAGAACTGCTCGCTGGAAACTTCGCCGATCTTGATCTTGGTCTGGATGCGGCGCAGAAAGGCCGGATCGACCAGCTCGGCCGGGTCCATGTTGGACGCAAACACGATCAGCATTTCAAAGGGGACTTCGATTTTCTTGCCGCCGGCGAGGGTAAGGAAGTCGATGCGGCGGTCCAGCGGCACGACCCAGCGGTTGAGCAATTCCTCAGGTCGGAGGCGCTGGCGGCCGAAGTCGTCAATGATGAGAACGCCGTTGTTGGCCTTCATCTGCGCCGGGGCTACATAGAATTTTGACATCGGGTTGAACTGCAGGTCGAGCATCTCCGCGGTCAGCTCGCCGCCGACCAGCACCGAGGGACGCTTGCAGAGGACCCAGCGAGCGTCGCGATCTTCGGGCTCGGACTCTTCAACGCGCCGGTGGACGGATGGATCGTAGACGGTGATGATCTGGCCGTCGACTTCAACGGCGTAGGGAATCCAGATTTGGTCATCCGCCAGGACGCGCGAGAGCGTCTCCGCCATAGTGGTTTTGCCGGTGCCGGCCGGACCCCAGAGAAAAACCGAGCTGCCGGAGTTGAGGGCGGTTCCAAATTTGCGCAGGGTTTCGTCGTCGATGACCAGATCAGCGAAGGCACGGTGCACGTCGTCGGCGTGCACATCCACTTTCTTCACGCTCTGTTCGCGGGTCTGCTTGGCGTAGCTTTCAAAGGCGACCGGCGCGGGGCCGGAGTAATGATTGTGCGCCAGCAGTTCGACGGCACGGGTGCGGCCCTGAGCGGTAATGGCGATCTGGTGTACGTGGCCGGTCATGCCGGTGACCAGACACAACTGCTCGGCGCGCAACTGGCAGAACAGGGCGTCTACGACCTCATAGCTGAGGCACATGCGCTCGGCAAGCTCCAGCACCGAAAGGGATCCGGACAGATAGAGCGTCTTGAGCGCAATTTCTTCCAGCACCCCTTGACGGACGTCGAGTGCTGCAAGGGATTGGGGCCTGTGCTCTGGCCCGAATTTCGGTTCAGATTTGATGAAGTCGTTGTTGTAGTCATACATGGATAACAACGTAGCCATTCGTACTCTCCGAACTGTTGAAGCAACTCTGGTGGTAAGGGTTCACTCTCTGAACTGCTGAAGCAACTGTAGTGCGAGGGTACCTACTTGTGACTCCCTCTTAGGTCGACCGGGTGGTCCCTCTTTAGTAGCAGGTTCGAGTAGCAGGTTTCGAGTAGCAGGTTCGGCTGCACGTCATGCAATTTCACAAGCGAAATCAGGCGAGGAGGAGCGCGGGTTCCGACCGCGGGGAATCCAGGCGCCCCAAGACTGGCTTTGCTACACTGCTTGCACGCCAATTCCAGGTCCGGAACGGGCGCGGGCGGCGCGCTGGAGTGACGGGGGAACCTATGCCAGTTGTTGAACTTACGGCTGTTACCAAGGCTTACGAAAACAAACTTGCTGTCAACAAACTGAATCTTTCAATCGAAGCCGGACAAATGTTCGGGCTGCTGGGACCGAACGGGGCAGGCAAGACCAGTTCGATCCGCATGATGATGGGGATTACGATTCCGGATTCGGGGCAAGTGACCCTGTTTGACAAGCCCTTTGAACGAAAGAGCCTGGAGCGGGTGGGCTATCTGCCCGAGGAACGCGGCCTCTATAAGAAGATGAAGGTCCTGGACCAGCTGGTTTTCTTTGCACAGCTGCACGGGCTGGCGCCCGATGAGGCCCGCAAGCGGGCGCAAGCCTGGGCCGAGCGGCTGGACATTGCCGAGTCGCTCGACAAGAAGACCGAAGAGCTGTCCAAGGGCATGCAGCAGAAGATCCAGTTCATTGCCTCGCTGCTGCACGATCCGGGATTGATTGTGATGGACGAGCCTTTTTCGGGGCTTGATCCGGTCAATGCGGTCCTGGTGGAACGGACGCTGCTGGAGTTGAGAGACAAGGGCAAGGCGATTTTGTTTTCGACGCATCGCATGGACCAGGTGGAGAAGCTGTGCGACTCGATTTGCCTGGTGAACAACGGTCAGGCGGTGCTTGCAGGCAAAGTGCGTGAGATCAAGGCGACCTACAAGCGCGACCGGGTGGTCGTGGAGTTTGAGGGAAACTCGTCCTTTTTAAACAGCGCCGAGATTGCCGAGGCGAAGAATTTTTCCGGCCATGCCGAGATTCGGCTGAAGGAACACGGGGACGCGCAAAAGCTGCTCCATGAAGCTGCCGCGGTGGCGACTATTTATCGATTTGAACTGGTTGAGCCTTCGCTTGAAGAGATTTTCATCCAGACCGTGGGGGGCAAGGCCAATGCGTAACACGCTGTTGATTGCAAAACGCGAGTACCTGGAACAGATCAAGAGCAAGGCTTTCCGGTTGTCGACGATTGGATTGCCGGCGGCGCTGGCGATTGTTTTTGGCATCAGCTATCTTTCGTCTCTGGGGCTGGGGGCGAACAAGCATACGGCGATCGTGTCGAACGACCGGGCGCTGGCCAACCAGCTGCGCACGCGCATGACCAGCGGCAACGATGCCAAGGCTGTCGTGGATGTGATTGCGCCGGCGACCGAGGCCGATCGCGCGGCGTTGACGGAAAAAGTGCGCACCAGGACCATTGACGGGCTGCTGTGGATCGATGCGCCTGCGGGCGAAATTCCCAAGGCGACCTATATTTCGCAATCGGCCGGGGACTTTATGAGCTCGGCGCGATTGAAGGATGCACTGGATAGCAGTTTGCTGAGCGAACAGCTGACCCAGGCGGGCTTGAAACAGGCTCAGGCGGACGACCTGCTGAAAGGCGTGAGCATCGAGAGCTTCCAGATCAAGAAAGACGGCCAGCTGGTGAAGAGCAATGCCGTGGCGTCGTTCTGGAAGGGCTACGTGATGGCCCTGCTGCTGACCATGACGACGATGATCTATGGACTGAACGTGGCTCGCTCCATTATTCAGGAGAAGACTTCGCGCGTGTTTGAAGTGATGCTGGCGACGGTCAAGCCGAGCGATATGCTGGCCGGCAAGCTGGTGGGTGCCGGGGCGGTGGGGCTAACGCAGATTGGCATCTGGCTGGTGGCCGGGGCGGCGCTGCTCGCATCGCCCATGGCCGCGGCCGCGATGAGCGGCAACTTCGTGATTCATTTTTCATGGGTGGAGTGTGTGCTGTTTCCAACCTACTTCCTACTGGGGTTTTTGCTTTTCAGCTCGCTGTTTGCGGGGCTGGCGGCGACCTGCGAAACCGAGCAGGAGTTGCAGATGTACATGCCGCTGGCGGCTGCGCCTACCTGGCTCAGCTTTGCCATGATCCTGCTGATCATCAACGACTCGAATTCGGTCTGGTCGGTGCTGGCGTCGTTTTTTCCGCCGACCGCGCCGATTGTGATGTTTTTGCGCATGGCCTCCCAGACGCCGCCGGCCTGGCAGTTCGGCGTGTCCATTGCTCTGATGATGCTGAGCATCTGGGGCACGCTGTGGCTCTCTTCGCGCATTTATCGCGTGGGCATTCTGATGTACGGCAAGCGGGCAACCCTGCCGGAACTGCTGCGCTGGCTCCGCTATAGCTAGAATTGAACCAGTGAGCAACCAGACCAGCAGCAAGCAACCACGAACCTCTGGCCGTCCTGTTTTCAAAGATCGGCCAGCGCGGTTCACCTTCGGCCAGCGAATGATTCTCTTCGTTGTTCCGCGCCTGGTGTGGGCGCTGCTGTGGCTGGTGGGTTCGACCTGGCGCTTCGAGGAAATTGCCGAACCGGGTGTTACGCCGCTGATCAATGGGCGCGGCGCCGGAGCGGACATTTTCTGCTTCTGGCATCAATGCGTGCTGCCATGCACTATCTACTACCGAATAACGGGCGCGACGATTCTCATCAGCCGCAGTTTTGATGGCGAGCTGATTACGCGGATTCTGGGGTTGTTTGGATTTCATGCGGTGCGCGGGTCGAGCTCGCGGGGGGCGAGCCAAGGGCTGCTGGGATTGAAGGCGGTGATCGACTCGGGAAATATGGCGATCTTTACGGCGGATGGTCCGCGCGGGCCGATCTATCAGACGAAGATGGGGCCGATCAAGCTGGCGCAGATGACGGGGGCGCGTATCGGGGCGTTTCATCTGCAGCCGGAGCATGCTTGGGTGGTCGGTTCCTGGGACCGGTTTTTGATTCCCAAGCCGTTCACGCGGATCTGCGTGAGCTGGGCGCAGTGGACCGAAGTCGGGACCGGTCTTGCTGCCGAAGAGTTTGAACCGAAGCGCAAGCAATTGAATGCGGCCATCGAACGGGCGCGGCTGCGGGCGCTCGATCATTTCAGGAAGGCAGCGCGATGAGCCAGGCAAGCAAGCCGGCCACTGAGCCCAACAGCGGACTGCGCGTGGACGAGTTCGACTTCGATCTGCCGGCGGAGTTGATTGCGCAGCAGCCGCCGCGCGAACGCGGGCAGAGCCGCATGCTGGTGATGGAGCGCGCGACGGGCGCGGTGCGCGATGGGAACTTTTCCGAATTGCCGGCATTGCTCAAGCCGGGCGATCTGCTGGTGTTGAATGACAGCCGCGTGATTCCGGCGCGGCTCTACGCGCGCCGCACAACGGTGCGCGACAGGCAGAGGCCGACGGCGCTGATTGAAGTGCTGCTGACCGAGCCTGCGGGAGGCGATCAGTGGCGTTCGCTGGTCAAGCCGGGCAAGAAGGTTGGCGTTGGCGAGCGGCTGGTGTTTCCTTCAACCGATGGCGGCATTGAATTGGTGGCGGAGGTTTTGGAGCGCGGGGAGTTTGGCGAGCGGCTGCTGCGCTTTGAGGCGAACGACGATTTTTTCGCCGCGCTGGAGCGCGTCGGGCACATGCCGTTGCCGCCCTACATTCGCCGTGAGGAGGCGGCCGCGGACCGCGAGCGCTACCAGACCGTGTTTTCGCGCGAGCGCGGATCCGTGGCTGCTCCGACGGCGGGGTTGCACTTTACGCCCGAAGTGCTCGATGCGGTTCGGGAGCGGGGTGTGGAAGTGGCGCACATAACCCTGCATGTGGGGCTGGGTACGTTTGCCCCGATCCGCGTGGGACGGCTGGACGAGGTGCATCTGCATCGCGAGCGGTACTCGATCAGCGCGGAGACCGCAGAGGCGGTGAATCGCGCGCGGCACGAGGGCCGGCGGATTGTGGCGGTGGGCACGACGGTGGTGCGCACGCTCGAGGCGGCTTGTGCGGCTGGTCAAGGGGGAGGACTTGATGCTGATTCCGGATCGACCGAGATTTTCATTCGGCCAGGCTACCGGTTTCGCGCGGTGACGGCGCTGCTGACCAATTTTCATCTGCCGAAATCGAGTTTGCTGATGCTGGTGAGCGCCTTTGCGGGGCGCGAACCTGTGCTGGCAGCGTATGAGTACGCGGTGCGGGAGAAGTATCGGTTCTTCAGCTACGGGGATTGCATGTTCCTATGCTGATGTTCGGTCTGGCTTGCCACTGGGTTTTGGCCCTTGGCCTGTGATCTGTGACCGCCGGCGGCTGAACGGTGATCTCTCGCCCTGATAGACTTTGTAGCGTGCCTGACCAAGCCAAGCCGCCCGTTTACCTGCTCGATACGATGTCATTCATCTTTCGCGCTTACCACGCCATGCAGCGCAGCCGGCCGATGTCCACGCGCGGCGGACTGCCGACGGCGGCGACGTACGTGTTTGTGAACATGATCAAGAAGCTGCGGCAGGATTTTTCTCCACTTTACTTTGCGGCGGTGTTTGACGTCAGCGGTGAAGTGTTTCGCGACGGACGGGCGCGCACGATGGGCCCGCTGCGCAAGTGGGACAGCAAGACCAAGAGTTTTCAGGATGTGAGCTACGAGGGGTACAAGGCAAATCGGGCCCCGATGCCGGAGGACTTGCGGCGGCAGATTCCCTACATCCGGCGGGCGCTCGAGGCGCTGCGGATTCCGATTCTGGAAGCGGAGGGATTCGAGGCCGACGATGTGATCGGTACGCTGGCGCGCGAGGCTGCCGAGGGTGGGCACGAGGTGTTCATTGTGTCCGGCGACAAGGACATGATGCAGCTGGTGAGCTCGCATGTGCGGATTCTGAATCCACAGAAAGACAATTTGATTCTGGACAGGGCGAAGGTCGAGGAGACGCTGGGCGTTCCGCCGGAACGGGTTGTGGACGTGATGGCGCTGCGCGGGGACACGGTGGACAATATTCCCGGCGCGCCGGGAATTGGCGACAAGGGCAGCGTGGATTTGATTGTCGAGTTCGGCAGCGTGGAGGCGGTGCTCGAGCGCGCGGCAGAAGTGAAGCGGAAGAGTTATCGTGAATCGCTTGAACAGAACCGGGCGGCGGTTTTGCTTTCCAAGGAACTGGTGACGATAGACAGCCATGTGCCGCTGGCCTTGGATCTGGGGGCGATGGAAACGCAGGCTCCGGACCTTGAGGCGTGTCGCGAACTGTTTACCGAGCTTGAGTTCACCTCCATGCTGCGCGAGCTCGCTCCCGCGCCAGGCGGCCCTGAGGTCGCGTTGATTGACCAGCCGAGCGCGGACGAAGCGGCCCGATTTTATCGAGCGGCGCGCGCCCATGGATTTGCCTTTGCACTGGATGTGATGCCGGCGATGGCGGCTGGGGAGGAAGAAGAGCAACTGCCCGAAACGATGTCACTTCTGGATGTAGCCGAGGCGGCGGACCGGCAAGCGAGTTTCAGCCTGGGCGTTTCAGCGGAGACGGGCACGGCGCTGCGGCTCGGGCTGACAGCAGAATTACGGGAGCTGCTCGAAGACGTATCGGTCGCGAAATTTCTGCATGACTGGAAGCTGGCGCTGCACGCATTGAGCGG
>DATDLS010000315.1:0-3269 GCA_036519195.1 Occallatibacter sp.
CGACGATATCTCTGCGAATCCTTCCTCGGATGTCTGGTCCCCTAGCACGGCGGTCCCACGAGGTGCGTTTGCCTGTTTCTACCCTCGTGTCATCGGCCTTCTCCAAGCCTATATGGATCGGCTTCCCGCTTCATCCCTCGCTGAGTTCGCTACTCTGAATTGGCCCCTTTCGCGCGTCTGAATTGGCCCCACCTGTAACCCACAAGCCGTATATCTTGATTCGGGCGTATACGCCCGGGAGGATGGACGGATTGGAGAACAGGAGATCCAAAATGGAACTTTACGAACAGATCAGGCGGGAGTACGAACACGGTTCCGGAACCATCCGGGAGGTGTCGCGGAAGCTGGGGGTGCACCGGCGGGAGGTACGCAAGGCGCTGTCGAGCGCGATACCGGCGGCGCGGAAGGTTCCTGAGCGCGATCATCCGAAACTTGCGCCAGCGATCTCATTTATCAACGCAATCCTGGAGGCCGACCGGAAAGCCCCCAGAAAACAGCGTCACACGGCACATCGGATCTGGATGCGGATGCGGCGCGAGAAGCCAGAGGTCGACGTGGCGGAATCGACGATCCGGCGTTATGTACGGTCGCGCAAGGCGGCCATGGGCCTTCTGGGTCATGAGGTCTTTGTGCCTCAGTCGTATCAGTTGGGCGGTGAAGCGCAGGTGGATTGGTATGAAGGCTGGGTGCAGTTTGATGGGGTACCGCGCAAGGCATACGTGTTCTGCATGCGCAGCATGGCCAGCGGCGGGGCGTTTCACCGGGCCTATCCGCATGCCACCCAGCAGGCGTTTCTGGAAGCGCATGAGTTGGCATTTGCCTTCTTTTCTGGGGTGTTCAGAGTCTTGCGGTACGACAACCTTAAGAGTGCCGTGAAGAAGATTCTGCGTGGCCATCAACGGGAAGAGACCGCCAGGTTCATCGGCTTTCGCTCGCACTGGGGATTCGCATCGGAGTTCTGCACGCCGGGCGAAGGACACGAGAAGGGCGGCGTGGAGGGCGAAGGCGGCCAGTTCCGGCGGAACTATCTGGTGCCGGTGCCCAGTGTGCAGCACCTGGAAGAGCTCAACCTTGTTCTCTTGTCAGGGTCGGTAGAGGAGCAGGGCCGCGTGATCACGGGTCGCACACAGACCATCGGCGCGCTGATGCTCGCCGAGCAGGAACATCTTTTGCCCCTGGCTGCGGAGGGATTCGATCTGGCCTCTTTACATTTTCCGCACATCAACGCCAGCGGGTGTGCAAAGGTGCTGACGAACTTCTACTCGGCGCCGTTGCCGATGGGGACTTCGGTTCAGGTGAAGGTTTACTCGGCCTACGTGGAGGTCTGGCATCAGGCCAAGTGCGTGGCCCTGCATGAGCGCTGCTATGAGCGCCATCAGAAGGTTCTCCTTCTGGACCATTATCTGGACGTATTGACCAGGAAGCCGGGCGCTCTGGCTGGTTCGACTGCTCTGGAGCAGTGCCGTGCGCAAGGTGGATGGCCCGCCAGTTATGACCGGTTCTGGGGACTGCTGAAGGAGCGTGAGGGCAAGCAGGCCGGGACGCGAGCGATGATCGACGTTCTATTGCTCTGTCGCGAGTATGGAGCAGCCAGTGTGCGACGAGCAGTGGAAGAGGCTCTGGATGTGGGATGTTCCAACGTAGGATCGGTCCGCTATCTGTTGAACGTCAACCAGCTGAAGCAAGGGCCCGCGGCCAAGCCGATAGACATCGGCGTGTTGAGTCGATATGACCGGCCGAAGCCTAGTCTCGATGCCTACGATCAGCTGCGGCCGAGCAGGCTGGCGGCGGAGGTGATCCAATGACCGCCGCCAAGCCAGTGCAGCAGGCTGCGATTTTGCAGTATGCCAAGCAACTGCACCTGCCAACGCTGGGCGATCAGTTCGTAAGCCTGGCTGAAGAGGCAGCCAAGGAGAAGCAATCGCACCTGAGTTATTTGGAGGCGTTGCTGGAAGCGGAGATCGAAGAGCGCGATCGCAAGGCAGTTGCGCGGCGGATTCAGGACGCGCATTTCCCTGCGGCGAAGACGCTGGAGGAATTTGATTTTGAGAGCGTGCCCCATATTCCAGCGGCGATACTGAGGAACCTGAGCGAGGGTGGATACTTAACGCGCAAGGAGCCAGTGATTCTTCTCGGTGAAACAGGTACCGGGAAAACACATCTGGCAACAGGGCTGGGGGTAGCCGCCTGCCGGCAGCGCAAGCGAGTCCGGTTCACCACGGCGGCGGAGATGGTGACTGAACTGATCGAAGCGCAGAACAAGCTGGAGCTGACCCGCATGCGGAACCGTTGGACGCGCTACGATCTGATCGTGATCGACGAACTAGGTTACGTCGTCATGCCGGACGCCGCGGCGGAGTTGCTGTTTCAGGTGATCGCGGGACGGGCAGAGAAGGCGGCTGTGATCGTCACGACGAACTTACCGTTTTCCGAGTGGACAACGAAGTTCCCCAACACACGGCTCTGCAAGGCGATGCTGGACCGGCTCACGGATCAGGCCCACATCATCGAGACCGGAGATGAATCGTACCGGTTCCGCAGAACGCTGGCGAAGAAAGGCGGCAAGGCATGAACAGCAGGGAATGGTATTACGCACACCTTCGCTGGGCAGTGATGGTGGAGGGCAAGGAAGGACTACGCAAGTGGGAAGAGGCGGTCCACATCTTCCTGAGCGAGGATCGCGCTACGGCGTTTCAACGAGCGCTGGAGATCGGTCACGAGGCTGAGACCTGTCATGAAGAAGGACGAAGGCTTGTTGAGAACAGACTTGCCGAGGTCATGTCCCTTGAACCCTTGGGCGCCAACCGGACAGAGTTCCATGTCGCTCTGGGGTCGAGCAAAACAAAGGAACAACTACCCTTCGAGCATATTTTTTATCCGGAGCTGAACGAGCCGGCGAGCGTTTTTTAGCGCACCGCCAGGCTGTGGAAATGACGGTCTATGGGAAGAGTGGAAAAACGTTGAAGCTGTTTTCCCACTCTTCCCACAGACCTTGGAAATCGCTGCGGCGATTACCACATTCCCACAGCCACGACTACTACGGGCATGAATATCTCCCGTAAAACAACAAACCTGGGGTGGGGCCAATTCAGACGCGCGAAAGGGGCCAAATCAAGTAGACGAAATCACTCGCCAACGACTTCACGCGAGGGGGGAGTTTTCGAGCTTGCAGACATTTCGTTATGTTCAAACCTCCGAGCTTGCTCGCCTCCCATGTCGTCCCTACCGCTGCTTATTCTGCAGGGCAGCCGAGGCTTTTACGTCCGGGC
>DATDLS010000316.1:0-3729 GCA_036519195.1 Occallatibacter sp.
CAAGGCCGAACATGCGGTCGATCTGGACACGGGCGCGGTGGTGGCGGTCACCTTGCAGGCCGCCGACTTGGGCGATACGACGACCGTCACGGAGACGCTGGCCGATGCGGCCATTGCGGTGGCGGAGTTAGTGGAGCGGGATGCGGAGTTGTTCCCTGAAGAGGAACCCAAGGTCAACGTCGATGGAATTGAAGAACTGGTCGCAGACAAGGGATATCACAGCGGCGCGGTTCTTGAGCAGGTGAAGGAACTCGAAGTTCGCACCTACATTCCGGAAAAGAAGCAGGCGGGCAAGCGCCACTGGGAAGGCAAGCAGGGACAACAGCAGGCTGTCTATCAAAATCGTCAACGGGTGCAACGTAAGTATGGCAAGAGTTTGCTGAGGCGACGGGGCGAACTGGTCGAGCGCACCTTTGCTCATTGCTACGAGACCGGCGGAATGCGACGCTGCACCTTGCACGGACGGAAGAATATTCTCAAACGCCTGTTGATCCACGTCGGCGCGTTCAACATCAGCCTGGTCCTGCGTAAGATGCTGGGCGCAGGGAAGCCGCGAGAGCTGAAAAACCGGGCAGCAGGCCTCGTTTCGCGCCTTATCGAGCTTCTCACCAACCTATGCAGGCGCCAGAACGCCGACCAAGCCACCCATGGCGCTGCTCACGCATCTCGGGGCCTAAATCGCTCCATCACACTGGAGTGCCTGCTGTCCTGGAAAATGGCCACTTGATCCACAGGCTGTTAAGCGGTTCAGCAGTTGACGCGAGGAGCGGTCGGCCAGTGAGGCGTACATCTGGTCGAACAAGTCCTGTGCGCGGATGAACTGACAGCGGTATCCATTCTCCAGGGCTTTCAACAACAGGCCCGAGGCCAGTCCTGTCTTGCCCACGCCGGTCGGCCCGACGAAGACCAGGTTCTCGGCCTTGGCGATAAAGTCCAACTCGGCCAGGGTGTGGATCTGCTTGCGGCTGACTCCGGGCTGGCGTGCGAAGGGGAAGCTGGCCAGCGACCAGTTCTCGGGCAGATTGGCGCGCTTGATTCTCCACGCCAGAGCACTCTCCTGACGATGATGCCACTGCGCCCGCAGCAAGCGGGTGAGGAATTCGGAGTAGGAGACATCCTCCTTCTCGGCTCCGCTCAACTGTTCGCTCAAAATATCCAGGATGCGATTCAGGTGGAGGTTCTTCAGCAGTTGTTCCAACTCGCCATTCAGTTTCATTGCTCGCTCTCCGGATCGTTGTTCAACAGGAAGTAGTCGCGCGCCACCATGCGCAGGATCACGCGCTCAACCCGGTCCAGGTCGTAAAGTCCGTATCGTGCAGCTTCAGCCACGGCAGCCAGCAGCGGCTCCCTGGGATACTCGCGCACCATGCGCAGCAGTTGGCGCAGGGCAAGGACGACCATCTTGCGGCTGTGTTGCTTCAGAGCCGCGACATAGCCGGCGATTTCAGGCGCCGCCGTGAGGATCAGCTCTTCTTCGGGATGAGGATCGGGGCGCTTGACGCCCCGCGGCGGGCGGTGCTCGGCCAGTAGGATATGTCGATGCTCCGCCTCGGCCACGCGCTGGTGGGTTACCAAGTGGCGGGCATCCAGCTGGATCTCGATCTTGCTGCTGGTCTCGCGCACCTCGACGCGGCGGCCGATCCAGTCAACCGGTACCGAGTATCGGTTGCTGTTCACCGTCACGTAGCCTTCCACGTCCACCATCCGCTCGTGCAGACGGTAGACCTCCGGAACCCAGACCGGCAGCGGGCGCAGATGCTGCTGTTCCACCGCGAACAACTCACGCGGCACGGCGCGGAGATGTTTCTTATATGTTCCATTGACGCGGTCGCACCACTGACGCGCCTGCTGGTTCAGATCCTGCCAATCGGCGAAGCTTCGCCCCGCCAGGAAGTTTCGCTCGATAAACCAAAAGGGTCTCTCTACACGAGCCGAACGGTTGGCGTCGCCCAGTTCATGAGCCACGAAGCGGAAGCCGAAGCGCTCGGCAAAAGCCGCCATTTCGGGCACCGGAACCATCGCTCGTCCGGTGCCGCGCAGCACCACGACATGCGTGTTGTCTGTCATTACCCGTTCGGTCGAACCGTTGAAGTAGCGCAGAGCCTCGACGAGGAAGACCTTGCAGTCGAAGCGCTGGAAGGTGGGATATAACTGGAAGAACAGCATGCGCGAGTAACACAGCACCGCCGAGGCGGTCTGCACCTTGCGAAGTTTGCCTCCCAGTTGAACCTCGTGCGGAGATGTGTCGTGCTGAAGCTCGCTCCCCGGATCGAACGTATAACGGCCCGCCGCCACCATCGGCGCTTGCCCGATTCCATGCCGGCGGCAGAAGGCGGTCAGCGCCGAGTACGACAGATTCGCCCCACTGGCCGCCAGCTCCTCCTGGACCCGTACCAGATTGCCCTTGCACAGAGGCAACAGTTCCAGGATCTGCTGTCGGTAGGGCTCGTATAACTCCGCTCGCGATAACATCGGCACCTCCGCCGAGCCAGAGCCCAGAACCTTGCTCACCGTCTGACGGCTGACCTTCAGTGCCCGCGCGATCTCCCGCTTGCTCACCTTTTGCGCATTCAGTTCCAGAATCGCACTGCGCTGACTTTGGCTTAACATCCTCCGCTCCTTGTCGATGTGGAATCCTGGCCGCAAGACGGCCCAGTTGTTCAAGCGCCTGATGGATCTTGCTGTGCGTCTCAGCGCACTGCGCCAGGTCCAGCTCAACCGTGGCGCCCGACAGACGGCGGTTGGCACGCCGCGTAATCGCTACCACGACTTCCAGATCACGACCCAGTTCCACCATGGCCGGCGAGGGCGGATCCACTGCACGCTGCCGTTGCGTCTTCAGAAACAGTTGAGGCTCATCCAGAAGCCGATCGCGAACTGCAGCTGTCGCAGTTCGCCAGGCGGCATATAACTGTCCCGCTTCACGGCTGCTCAACCGGTAGCGGGCAAACCCCTCCGCCATGCGCCGGCAGTCGTCCGGACGGGACCGCGCCACCGGGACCAGGAACTTCATCGCCACGTGCGCCGCGATCGCGCCACTGCGCACCTGTTGTTGCACCCCTTCGGGAAGAAGTTCCACCAGCGCCAGCCGCCGCGATACCCAGCTCGTGCTGCGGTCGAAACGGCGACCCAGTTCCTCCAGTCCATAGCCGAAGCGCTGCTCCAGTTCCGCAAGCAACCAGCCTTCTTCTAAAGCCGTATCGCGCTCCCCCCAACGCATGGAGCGATCAAGAAGCAGAGCCTCGGTCTCGCTCAGAGACCAAACCACCGCCTCTACCCTGTCCCGGCCCAGCTGTTGGAGCGCCGTGAGCCGCTGGTAGCCGTCGATCACCAGGTAGCGGTCAGGCTGCTCGGCTGGAACCACTATGATCGGCGTCTGCTGACCGCTGGCCGCCAACGACGCCAGCAACCGCCGATGCCGCTCAGGCCGGCGCACGCGAAGGTGCTCAAGACGCCGTTCAAGTTGGTGCAATTCCAGCCGCATCACACGCATCCCCTGGACAGCTCCACTCTGCACCAAGTCGCAACTGGGATTGCACAGCAGGATCGAGTAGTGGCGCCGCATCCGACCTGGAATCAATAAGATAGGACTTTAACTGGGATTGCGTGGAATGCAGCAGTAGTGCGCCCATAACGCCTATGAAATCAGCCCCTTGCACCCCGAACTCGGATTGCGCGATGTCCCAGGGAAGTTGATTCAACGGAGAGGGTAATCGGAGTGGTTCCGGC
>DATDLS010000317.1:0-37536 GCA_036519195.1 Occallatibacter sp.
TTGGAAGTTTCACGAGGAACAAGAGTACACACGCAATCATGCGTCGCACTATGCAGATCATTCTGTGCCGAAGGTCGCTCTGCCTGCGGCCCGATTATCCCCACCCAGTCGTCGCAGACCTCTGAAACTCATCAAGAAAAAGCGGAGTCGTAACCGCCCTCGCACCGGCGAGCGGGCCCTGAATTTCACAAAAATAAGAAAATCTAAAAGAGCCGCACCCGCTGAGCATTCACCCCGCGGACCGAGACCTGTTCGTGGGATCCGGAATCCGAACCGGTTTTCGTCGGAAACGCCGGGGTCACGAGTATGCGAAGTCGGCGCGCTCGCGCTTGAATGCCGCCTGCGCGAAAGTTAAGAACCGACTCGCAGCGTTGGCTAGTCTATACGCAAAAGAACAACCGTGGAGCAATGGGTACGGTAAACTGGTGTCCCGCGATGAAGGATGGCCACCTCACAGTGAACGAATTGGCTATGGCCTGCGCCCACTCGGCCGACGCCCGAGAGTGGCAGGACTTTGTGTGCCGTTGCGTTCCGCTGGCTTCGCTGGTGGCGCTGCGCGTGAGCCGGATGTGGGTGAGGGAGCCTTCGCGGGCGACCGTGGACGACATTGTGCAGGAAGTGCTGCTGAAGCTCTGCGAGCAGGAGCGACGAATTCTGCGCGATTTTGAGCCGCGCGGAGAGGACTCGTTCTTTGGGCTCCTGCGCATTGTTACGGCTTCGGTGGCGAACGACTATTTTCGTCGGATTTACTCGACCAAGCGGGGGGGCAAGGTGGTCGTCATGCCGCTGATCGACGAGGAAGGGGAGATGGGGCAGGACGGGGCGCAACCGATGGCAAAGATGCAGCAGTCGGCGCTGCTGGCGGAACTGGATGAGAAGCTGCGCTCGGCTCCCAAAGAGATTGGGGAGCGCGATCGGGCGCTGTTCTGGCTGTATTACCTGCAGGGATATACGGCAGAGGAGATTGCCGGGATTCCGGGTGTCGGGTTGTCGGCCAAGGGCGTGGAGAGCGCGCTGCGGAGGGTGACGGTTTGGCTGCGCAATGAGGTGGGGCGGAAGCGGTCCGGGATCCAGGCTGAAACAGGTTAGCTCAGAAGACGTTTTTCGTGAAAGGAATATCGGCCGCGAGCGCGTTAGACAGAGTGAAGACATGAACCAAGATTTCAATCCGGGCCGGAGCGGGAACAACCCTCCTGGGAACTCAGAAGAACCAATGGCGGGCGCGCTCGAGGCGCTGATCCAGAAGCGGCTCTGTAGGCGGGATTTGTGGCGTACGCCGGCAGGCGGCCCTGACGCCGGGCAGAATCCGATTTCTGAGTCAGGAATGGGGCACTGTCCGGAGCTGGAGACATGGGGCCCGCTGTTTCGGAGCCAGCCAGCAGAAGCTGACCAGAGCAAAGCATACGCGCTCGTGGAGCATGCCTCGGGCTGTCGGGTGTGTGCGCGATGGCTGCGGGCACTGGTGGCTGAGCCGGAAGACGAAGAGGCCTCGTTTCTGGCGGGGATCGATTGCGCCTCGGAGCTCGAGCACCAGAAACTGGCCGAAGCGTTGGCGCGTACGCCGCGACGGGAGGCAACTGGAACGAATGAGCCGATGCTCGTGGTTAGGTCAGCTGCGGCATCCGCGCGAGCCAAGGGGCGGGCGACGCGCGCCTATCCGTGGATGGGGGCGGGGCTGGCGGCTTCGCTGCTGATTGCGGCCGGAGTCCTGTCCTGGTGGCGGACGGCGAACACCCCGGAGCGGCTGATAGCCGACGCGTATGGGCATGATCGGATCTTCGAGCTGCGCATGCCGGGGGCGGAATACTCCGATCTGACGCCGCAGCGACACGTGCGCGGCAGCTCGACAGGGCGCGAATCCTCCAAGCTGCTGGAGGCGCGGGCGCGCATCGCGCGTCAGCTGGAGGCAGCGCCTGAGGATCCGCACTGGCTCGAACTGGAAGCGCGGTCCGATGTGCTCGAAGAGCGATTCGATGCCGCGATCGATATTCTGGATCGGCTGATCGCGGCCGGCCCGGTGACGCCGGGACTGCTATTGGACGATGCGTCGGCTTACTTCCAGCGGGGCACGGCGACGGGGAGCGAGAACGATCGGGCGACGGCGCTCGATTACCTGCGCCGGGCCGATGAGATGACGCCCGGCGATCCGGTGATCCTGTTCAATGAAGCGGTGGCCATGGAAGACCGCGGGCAGGTGATGAATGCAGTCGAGACCTGGAACCGCTATCTGCAGTTTGAGCGCGATCCGCGCTGGCTTGCGGAGGGGCGGAAGCGGCTGGCAGCTCTGGAAGAAAAGCTGAACCAGTTGAAGACCCACCAGAGCCGGATGGACCAGCACCTGGCCAGCCCGGCGGCGATGCGGGCGCTGGCTCAGGATCGAGCGGGGTTGGCCAAAGTGGATGAAGAGCTGTCGACGACGCGGCTGCCGCAGCTGCTGAATGCAGCATTTCCGTTGACGCTGGTCTCGGCGGAGGCACGCAGTCCGACCCCGGACCGGTCGCGCGGGTCGCCTTGCCGGGACGATTGCCAGGCTGCACGCACGCTGCTGAGCGCTCTGGCCGCTTCACTGAAACGCAACCACAACGACCGCTGGCTGAGCGAACTTCTTCCTTCCGATGTATCTGCTGCCCAATCCCGTTCTGAATCCCCAGTTGACATCAAATTTGCCGAGGCCGTCCAGGCGCTTGCTCGGGCGATTGAGGCCGATGTGCGCGGGGATTACCTGAACGCCGCGGAAAGTGCGCAGCTGGCGTCCCAGCGGTTTCGGGCACTGAGCAAGCAGTCGCTGAGCCAGCGGGCCGGAGCCGAGCGGGCTGACCTCGAGCGGGCCGACGCGCTGCAGGCGACGGCCAACTATGCCGGCTGCTACCGAGCAGCGCATACGCTCGCCGACGGGGATGGGCAATTCGCGTGGATTCACGCCGAGGCCGAGGCGCTCAATGCCTATTGCGATCCGGCGCCGGGATCAGATGCAGAGAACAATCCGGCGTTTCGCCGGGCTGAAGATCTGGCGCACGCCGGACACTACGGTCTGCTCGAACTGCGGGTGCGCAACATGCGCGGCGGCGCGGCCGTGGACGGGGGCGATGTGGAGGCAGCGTGGCGGGATTACCGGGCTACGATTCGCCAGCTTTATGCGGGGGACTATCCGGCGCTGCGGCTCTCGAGCTCCTTGAGCGGACTGGAGCAGGTCGAGCAGGCAACGCCCCGAGCGAAGCTGGCGCTGCTGCTGCAGCGGGAGGCGGTGGAGACGTTGGAGTTGACCGAGAACCGGCAACTGCTTCCTACAGCGCGGTTGAACCTGGCGGCGGCGGCGATTCGCGCCGGATCGCTTGATGAAGCGCAGGCGGCGATGCACCGGGCGCAAAGCGAGCTCGCGGCGAATGGCGGCGGCAAGTCGGTGGTATCGATTCTGGCGGAGGTTGAAACGGCGCTGGCCAGCGTATATCTGGAACGGCGCGAAGCCAACGAGGCGGCCGAACTGCTGGACGCGGCCGAGGGGCACATGGCCGGGGAGCGGAACGCGGTCAGACTGCGCAATTACGCGGTGGCGCGGGGGCAACTGGCGTTGGAGCAGGGGCATGCGCAGGCGGCAGAGGCAGGGCTGCGGGATGCGCTCGTCGAGCAGGAGCGGCTCAGCGGCAAAGGTGGCGCGGAAGCGATCGCGCAGGCCGAGCAGAATCGGGATTTGTACGCGGTTCTGGCCGGGGTGTGGCTGGCGGAGAACAAGCCGGGCGCCAAGGTGCTGGCGCTTTGGGAGCGATATCGGCTGCGGGTTCTGGGGATTCCGGTGGCGGCGTGCGCGGACAAGGATCTGGATTGCCTGCAGGCCGTGTTGGAAGCGGCGGCGAAACGGCCGGATTTTGGGGTGCTTACCGGACAGATCGTGCTGCCCGACCGGTTGTTGCTCTATCGGGCCAGTGGGCTGGGCGTGCGCTGGGTGCAGGTTCTCTCGCGCAGGGAAGAAGTTGAGGCGGCGACGGAGCGGTTGGAGTGGGCGGTCAATTCGCCGCACACATCGCAGGCGACGGTCGAGCAAGCCGAGCGAGGGGTCGGAGCGTTGCTGTTTGATCCACTGAATGCCGGAGCGGGAGAGGATTCGATCGCCAGCAGCGGTGGGCTGCCGGCTCGGCTCAGGCTGGAACCGGACCCGCTGCTGGGCAATTTGCCCTGGCCAGCGGTTGCCACGGATGCGGGCGCCCTGGGAATGCTGACGGACCTTGAGGAGTCGCCATCGATGCTGCTGGAGCGGCCTGCGGCTGATGGGACCTCGACGGGCCAGGCGCTGGTGGTGGGTGCGTCGGTGGCTGCGGGGGAGAATCAGCTTCTGCCGGAGGTATTAGAGGAGGCGCAGGCGGTGGCGCGGTTCGATAAGGACCCGAGCCTGCTGATGGGCGAACAGGCCACGGCGCCCGAGGTGATGGCACGGCTGCGAACGGCAGAGGCGATTCACTTCGCCGGCCATGCAGAGAGCATGGAGGGCGGCACGCGTTTGCTGTTGGCGCCGGCCGCTGCGGATGTGGCAAGAGTGCAGACGAGTTGGCTCGATAGTGCGATGCTGCGCCGGCATCCTCCGCGGCTGGCGCGGCTGGCAGTGTTTTCTGCCTGCTCGAGCGGCAAGAAGGAAGCCGGTTGGAACCACGGCATGGGCGACATTGTGGATGCCATGGCTGCGCTCGGTGTGGCCGACGTGGTGGCCACGCGGTGGCAGATTGACTCGAGCGCGGCGGTGCCCATGATGGATGCGTTTTATGGCGGACTGGCCGGTGGTCTTACCGTTCCCCAGGCGCTGCGGGGCGCCCGACAAGCGATGGTGCGCGATCCCCACTACCGGCACCCATACTATTGGGCGGCGTGGTATGCGTCCGGAACCGGAACGGCGGACCTGAGCCCGATCTTTCAACGCGAAAAATAAGTCTGACGGGTGAAACGAATCGACACTGCCCACTCCCATAAAGCATGTGGCTTTTTTGACGAGGTGTTTTCCGGCGCCTGGACCGTGCCGCACGGCGCAGCATGAATCACCGTTCAATGCAGCCGACAGCACGGCGAAGAAGCAATCTTTGTGGTTTTTCTTGTGACATGCTTTCTATGGCGCCTGGCGAGGTTGCCTCGAAGGCGACCCGGATAAATCCCTCACCCTGCGCCCGGATCCCGTCGCCCGGCGCGGCGGACATCTGGGCGGGCTCTGACTCGGCTTTCAACCAGCGTCGTCAAACTTGGCCCGGTCGGGGGAGCGGCTGCGGATCAGCCAACTTGCTGCTGAAGTGGCGAACTTGATCAAGCCATCTGCTGATTCAAGTGAACTGCTCCTGATTCAAGTCAATTGTTCCAGGCCGAAACCGAGCTGGTAGGTTTCGCCGTGGGCCAGGAGGTCTTCCCATGTGACTTCGCGGCGGGTGAGGCCTGCCATGCGGCCCAGCATGCAGCTCAGTGCAGTTTCAACGCCGGCCGCGATCTGGTTGTGGTTGTTGCCGGAGGTGATGCTGTCGATGAAGGTGCGCTCCTTGTCGCGATCGGCGAAGGCGAGGTTGTCACTGAAGGCGCCATTGGCAGCAAACTTGCCCATGCCGGAACCGGCGGCGGGCGTAGGTGCGTCGGGGTCTTGCCAGGTCCAGGCCTGCGTGCCGGTGATCTGGACCGGGCCCGAGTACGGCACGGTGGCCATGCCGTTGGCGCCATAAAATTTCAGGCCCGCATCAAAGGCTCCGTCGTTGCCGAACTGGGTGGACGAGAACGACAGGTGGACATCGTTGGGGTAGGTGAAGTCGACCTGGTAGTTGTCCCAGCAGTCGCCGAAGTGGGTGAGGATGTTGCGGCCTCCGGTGGCGGTGGCTTTGAGCGGATGATCGCCGAGCAGCCAGTTCGATAGATCGATGATGTGGATGTTCTGTTCAACCAGGATGTCACCGGAGAGAGCGCGATCCCAGAGCCAGTTGCGCAAGCGGTACTCCTCGGGCGAGGAGCCAACGGGCTTCTTCTCGGTCGATGCGGGGGCGTTGTAGTTGGCGGCAACGGCTGCGATTTTGCCCAGCGCGCCGGCGTGGATGCGTTCGCCGACGGCGGCCAGGGGCGGTGCGCTGCGGCATTGGAAGCCGACGTCAACGCTTTGCGAAGACGGGATGCGCTTGCCGATTTCGAGGGCATGTTTGGCCTGGTGGATATCGATGCCGACGGGCTTCTCGCAGTAGACGTGCTTGCCGGAGGCAACAGCGGCTTCAAGATGCTCGACGTGGAAGAAGGGTGGCGTGGAGATCTGAATGAGGTCGATCTCTTTCGATGCCGCCAGCTGCTCGAAGGCGTGGGGGCCATGGAACTGGAGCTTGCTGTCAATGGAGGTGCGGCCGAGGCTCGAGTTCAGCGCGTCGAAGTGCTTGCGGCCGATTTCAAGCTTGTCCGGGAACAGATCGGCGAGGGCGACGACCTGGGCCGAGGTGTTTTTGGAGAACGACTCGGCGACCGAGGTGCCACGGTTGCCGCAGCCGAGCAGGCCGTGGCGTACGGCGGAGTTGGTGGCGTAACCGAAGGCGGTGAGGGGCTTGAGCAGGAGCATGCCGGAAGCGGCTCCGGTCTGGAGGAACTGGCGACGATCCATGGTGTCTCTCTTCCTTGGGACTGCTGGCAAGGTTGATTTGCTGCTGAACTGCCCTTTTAGGATCAGGCAAGAACTTCGTGGAGAATGTTTTCGAGGTAGATCTTTTCCTGGCGGACGTCCTCGATCTGCTGGGGGCCGGAGGTTTCCCGCTCGATGGTGACGGCGCCGGTATAGCCCAGAGCGTGGAGCTTGGTAAAGACCTTGCGAAAGTCGACCAGGCCTTTGCCGATCAGAACCTCTTCGCCGAGCTGGCTGGGATCGGTGGGCCAGCGTCCGTCCTTGGCGTGCATGCTGCGCACGTGGGGGCCGAGGATGTCGACTGCGTCCACCGGGTTGGCTTTGCCGTAGAGGATGAGATTGGCCGTGTCGAGGCCGACGGCGAGGTTGGGCATGGCCACATCGCGGATCATGCGGGACATGGTGGTGGGCGTTTCCTGGCCGGTTTCCATCAGGAAATACTGACCGTTGGACTGGCAGTGCTGGGCGACGGTGCGGATGGCTTCGACAGCGCCGGGGTAGAGCGGGTCGTCGGGATCTTCAGGGATGAAACCGCAGTGAGTCTGGACTTGCGGGACGCCAAGCAGCTTGGCGAAGTCCGAAGCCTGGCGCAGGGCATCGATGCGGGCGGCGCGGGTTTGGGGCGGGACCAGGCCGATGGTGGATGGACCGCGGAGGAAGTCCCATACCAGGGGCTGGGGGCCGACGACTTCGACCGCGGTGGTGACGAGCGAATATTTTCCCATTAGGTCGCCGAACTGGTCAGCGATCTGCTTGGTGAAGCCATTGAGATAGTCGTCGAGGGAGAGGAAGCAGTTGGAGAGGCCGATCTCGCGCACGCGCTTGAAGGTGGCCTCGGGAGCGCCGAAGGGCTTGATAAGAAGGCCGACTTCCATGGGTTTCAGCGCGACCGGAGCTGGTCGGGCGAGCGATGCAGCGGGATGGAGGGCGTCAGAAAGCAGAGCGGCGGAAGCCGCACCGAGGAAGGTTCTGCGGTCCATGGAGGTCCTTTCTGAATTGAACGCTGAGAACGCAATCTCTCTTTTTAGCACAGACGGTCGGCGGTGCGAGGAGTGGGTCAGCTTGAAATCCACTCCCGCCCAGCGGCGGCCTCCTCGTGAGCCAGCCGGTTTAATCGGCTGGGCCAGCAAAGAGAATGAGATTTCCATCCGGGTCCGCCACGATGAACGTCGTCGCGCCCCAAGGCTCCTTCATCAATGTTTGACTGAAGCGCACACCTCGGGCCTGGTAATTCAAAAACAGCTGTTTGATCTCATCGAGGGTGGCGACGGTGAGGGACGCCGAGAGCAGACGCTCCCGCTCCCGAATATCGCCGGCGAACACGGGCTCGCCGATGACCCTCAAATTAAGTCGTGCCTGGTCGCGGGTGACCTGCCCGTAGTAAGGCGGATCGCCATGGACGAAGGCGACCGTGAAGCCGAGTTTACCGGTATAGAAATCGCACGACGCCTTGATGTCGGCAACGAACAATTGTGCTTCGGTTGAATTCAGGACAGGGCGTAGGCCAGTCTGTTCGGCTTCATCGCTCATGGCATGGGCTCCTGATTTGAGCGCTGCTTGAACTGCTCGGGTTAGTCGTGGTGGAAATAGAAGAGGTTCCCGTCCAGATCCTTGACGGTGAACTGCCGTAGTCCCCACGGTTTTCTTTCCAGCGGGTCCACGATGTTTGCGCCCGATGAGGTCAGTTCCTGATACGACCGATCGATATCTTCAGCGAACACCCAGTGAACTGCAGGTTCGAACGGCGGCGTCCTCTTGCGAAAGAAGATTGCCACCTTGTCGCGGGACACAGCCCCGATCTCTTTCCCTGGGAAAAGCCAGCCAATCTCAAAACCGAGTGCATCTCTGTAATGTTGTTGTGCGCGTTCAACATCGGCGACGGGCAACTCCGGCACGGGTTGACCCATCGAGGTCATTTTCTCTGCTGCGCCCATCGAGATCCTCCTCTGTGCCCCTGGAAGCAATCTCTTTCGTCCTTCTTTATGCAACAAGACCGTATCGGCATCAAAGTGGGATACACTCCCGCCCTCCCGAGCGGGGCCCTGTCGAGCGGAACGTGATCACTCAAGGAGGGCACACAAAAGACCCTTTCCCACGCGGCGCCGCTTTTTGAAACTGGCTCGCTGCCTGCAGTGCGGGCCCCGCGGGCAAACGGGGCTATTGCTGGAACTCAATTTTGGAGCCCTTGGGGATCGGCACGACAAACTGCTCGTCGGGAAGGGTCTGGTTCTCGTGCACGGCTTCGACGGTGAGCACGATCTGGATGTCTTCAGGCAGGCGCTTGATGGTGACCGTGGAAGGGAACGTTCCGCTTTCGAAGTCCTGGTAGTTGGCGTAGAGCACCTGGGTTTCTAGGGTGCCGCCGGCGTCGTAGATATCCTGCTCGGAGGGGAGCAGATCGTCGCGGTGGAAGTAGACGACGCGCTCGGTCAACTCCTGCTGGCTGCCGGTCTTGTAGCGGGTGATGTGGAGAACGTACTCGGGCACGGAGAACAGATGCTTTTTGGCCGGGTCCTCCACCATCGAAGTTTCCGAGGTGACCGAATAATGGTCGTCGGACTCCAGGCCGCGGACGAGCATGGCGTCAAAAAAGAAGCCCGGGCGGAGGTTTTCCCAGGTGTTTTTCGACTTGACTTTGGCCGCGCCGCAGCCTTTGATGACCTTGTCCTCATGGGGGATGGAGAGGGTGAAGCAATTGCCGTCGCTTGCCATGTTGAACACGCTGATACCGATCAGCTGGCCGACGACGCGGAGGCTGCCCGGCTTGCGCATGAGGATGTGGCCCTCGACGCTTGGATAGTCAGTGGCGATGCCTTCCTTGCTCTTGGTGACGCTGGCGAGGAATTCGACCTTGGCGGTGAGGGTGTTGATGGCGTCCCAGCGTTTGTTGAGCCGCTCGACCAGGTCTTCCGGGGAGATGGTCTGGGTGATGGTGGGCGCCTTGGGGACCGGCAGCTTGCGGGTGGTGGGAAACAGCGAGCAGCCGGTGAGCAGCAAGGGCAGGCACAGCACCGCCATCAAGGCAAGGCGACAGGCGGGCTTCATCGGCCACCCGCCCTTTTGACGGCGCTGCGGTAGCCGGCTACGTTGCGATTTTGCTCTTCGAGCGAGTGGGAGAAGAGGGAATGGCCCTGGGGGTCAGCGCCGGCGGCGACGAAGTAGAGGTAGTCGGTTTTAGCCGGTTCCAGGGCGGCGCGCAGCGCGCGGGCGCCGGGGTTGGCGATGGGGCCGGGCGGCAAACCCTTGTGCAGGTAGGTGTTGTACGGGGTGTCGCGGGCCAGGTCGCTCTGGTAGATGGTCCCGCGCCAGCGGCCGTCCAACTGCAAACCATAGATGACGGCGGGGTCGGTCATGAGGGGCATGCCGGCGGCGAGGCGATTTTCAAATACGCTGGCTACCAGCGGGCGTTCCGTGTCGACGGCAGACTCGCGCTCGACCAGCGAAGCCATGGTGACAACTTTGTGGAAATTGGAGGTGAGGCCGATCTGGGCAGCTTCTCTGCGGAAGCGGTGGACCATGGCCGTGCAGATCTGTGTCGGAGTCGCTTTGCGGGGCAGGTGGTACGTGTCGGGGAACAGATAGCCTTCGAGGCTCGCGGCCTGGGAGTCGAGGTCGGCAACCAAGGCGGTCTGCTGGGCGGCGGCCAGGAATTCGGCACGTGGTCCGAGGCCGGCCTGCTCGATGCGGGTACCGATGTCAAAGAGGTTTGAGCCTTCCGGAATGGTCACCGTCCTGGTAAAAACATCTCCACGCGCGATGCGTGCGTAGACTTCAATGGCCGAGGCCGGGTGGTCAAATCGGTACTCTCCGGCGCGGAGCGTACCGCGTTTCCAAAGGCGGAGCAGGTCAAAGGCATAGTGGCTGCGGACGATGCCGTCGGTCTCTAGCTCGCCAGCAATCCGGGTGGTGGACGAGCCGGGTTCCACCTCGACAAACGTCTCCGTGGTTGGCCCGAACGGCGTCAGAATAAGCCAGGCTGCGGCCCCAGCCGCAACCAGACCAAGGAGAAAAACCGTCAGCAGGAACCGAGCCGCGCCCGAACTTTTCTTCTTTCTGCTGTAGCGTTTGCGGCCTGCCATTCGATGGTATTAACCCTTCATTCACTTTGGACGCCAGAATGCCGTGCGGGGATTCTCTACCTTTTGATTGTATCGGCGGAAATCGGGCGGCCGGGCGGGCATGCCGGCTTCCTTTGGCCCCGAAGCGGAGATTAGGATGGCTGCTGGGAAGCGAATTCAAGGATTCGGAGGCAATGCAGCCTGGAGACTCAACCGCGCTATCTCGGACTGGACGTGGGCAACCGGCGAATTGGCGTGGCGGTGTCGGACGAGCTGGGACTTACCGCGCAGCCGGTGCTGACCTTGGAGCGGAAACGCAGTCCGCGGGAAGACATGCGGTCGCTGGCGCGGCTGGCGCGGCGGTTTAGGGTGGCGGGGATCGTGGTGGGCAATCCGGTACAGCTGTCGGGGGACCTCGGCAGGCAGGCAGAGAAGACGCAGGCGTTTGCGGCCGCACTCGGGGAGTTGAGCGGGCTCCCCATCCACCTCTGGGACGAGCGGCTGACGACCAGGGAGGCGCACCAGATTCTCTACCAGGCCGGGCATCGAAGGCAGGACCATCGGCGGGTGGTGGACCAGGTGGCGGCCACGTTAATTCTGCAATCGTTTCTTGACCGAGGGACCAAGGCGGCAGGGGGCTGAGCGACTGGGGCACCCCCGGGGGGGGCTGGCGCTGCGATTTGATTGCGGAAGAGCCAAGAATGGCGATTGGGCACTCGACAGCTCGCCCCTCGTCCCGGATCCCCTCCTCCCGGATCCCTTTGTTTCTGGCTTTCGTTCCTGGACGTATAATAAGAAGTTGAGTTTTTCTATTTCACGCGGACAGGGCTTTGGCGCCGTCCGCAACGGAACATGGATGCCCGAGCATATCAAAAAGCAGCTTCTCGCGGAGATCGCCATCCTCGAGCACGAGCTCAGTCATGAGCTCCCGGCGGAGATCAAGAAGGCCGTGGCGCTGGGCGACCTGTCAGAGAACGCTGAGTACCACATGGCCAAGCAGCGGCAGGTTTTTGTGAACGCGCGGCTGGGCCAGTTAAAGAAGCGCATGGCCGAGCTGTCGCTGGTGAACCTGACCAACATTCCGCGCGACAAGGCGGGCTTTGGCTCAACCGTTGTGGTGTACGACTCCACCAAAGACGAAGAGATTGTGTACCGGCTGGTGACCAGTGAAGAGTCGGACGTGACCAAGGGGCTGATTTCGACCACCTCGCCGATTGGGCGCGGATTGGTGGGAACCCGGGTGGGCGACGTGGCCACAATTGTTACGCCGAACGGCAAGCGCGAGCTTGAGGTTTTGAAGCTGACCACCATCCACGACGAAGCGGAACAATTTCAATCCGCCACCGACTCTCCCGAAGACAGCGCCGCGGGCGCCAACAAGTAGCAAGGAAATCTGGAATGACCTGGACCAGCGCTTTTGGCCGCGGATGCGGTTGGTTACTTGATCGCATCGTGCACGGCTTGGCGCTGACCCAAATCTCTCCCAACGTGCTGACCTTCATCGGCCTGGTGATCAACATTGTGGCCGCGGTGTTGTTTGGACACGCCAATGCTTCCAATTCGGGGAAGATGTTTTTCTATGCCGGCATGGTGATCTTCGGCGCCGGCATTTTTGACATGGTGGACGGGCGCGTGGCGCGGCGCAACAACCAGGTGACGGTCTTCGGGTCGTTCTTCGATTCGGTGATTGACCGCTATTCCGACGTAGTGCTGTTCTTCGGG
Source organism: Occallatibacter sp. (assembly GCA_036519195.1). GTDB lineage: Bacteria > Acidobacteriota > Terriglobia > Terriglobales > Acidobacteriaceae > Telmatobacter. The sequence continues at coordinate 12,394 of DATDLS010000317.1, forward strand.
TTGCTGGTCTATTACGGCCGCATCAACCGGTTCCGCTACGTGGTGCTGGTGGCGTTTGTGATGGTGACGTCGCTGATGGTCAGCTACACGCGGGCGCGGGCTGAGGCGCTGATTGGGCAATGCAAAGTGGGCTTCATGGAGCGGCCCGAGCGGATTGTGCTGGTGATTCTCGGCGCGCTGTTCAACCACTGGGGGGTGATGGCGCCGGTGTTGTGGGTGCTGGCCGCGCTTTCGACCATCACCGTGGTGCATCGCATCCAGTACACGTATTCGAAGACCAAGCATCTGGCGCCGATCGGCTAAGGTTGACAGAGCCGGCTGGTTCGACCCCTTGAGCAGGGCCTCGGCGACGACCCAGGGGACAAGGGATCGGTATGGGCGCGACTCTGGTATTCGAAGCCCGGCCATGAGCGGATCGATTGTCGGCGCGTTCTCATCCGCTGCTGGCTCGGGGCGGATTGAGATTGAGGAACCTACCGCCGTTCTTTTCGGCGAAGGCGCGGTCGAGGTCAGCCGAATGGGCCATGACGGCTTTCTGGCCGCGGGCAAACCGAGTGGGCCGCCTCACTTGGCGCCGAGCGGGGCCTTGGGTGCGGTGACCACGCCAACGAGTGAATCGGCGCAGCCGTAGTAGAGAAACCAGCGGTCATGATAGAAAACCAGACCTTCGGCAAAGGTGGTTCCGGCCACGTACTGGCCGGTCCTTTCATAGGGCATTTCCGGTTTCAGGCCAGGACGATCGGTCCGCGCGATCAGGTGTGCGGCGTTGGTCCGGTCAAACAGCGCTTCGCCGGCCGCGTAGGCATTCGGACCGAGATCCGGATCGCCGCCACTGACGGCATTCTTGCCGTTATAGATCACGACGATGCCCGCATCGGTTGCCACCGGCGGCGGCCCGGTTTCGGGAAATGTGCTGTCGAATCGTCCCTGGCGCGGCCCGAGCAGCTGGATTGGATTTCCCTGCGCATTTTCAACCGGCGACCAGTGAATGAGGTCGGTTGAGGTTGCCAGACGGATTGAGCCTTCGCCCCAGTACATCCAGTATTTGCCAGCGAGCTTGGCGGCGATCAGGCGCCCCCGGGCCGGGTCGAGCCGGGTGACGATTCCAGCCGATTTGTATTTCAGCTGCCGATCCCTGCCGCCGTCGGCATGAAGGAATGCGGGGCCCTGCTTGGTCCAGTGCAGCAGGTCGCGCGAGGTGGCAATGCCGACCGAATAGGTGATGCGGTTCCACTGCGTATAGGTGAGCACGTAGACTCCGTCTTCGCGCTCGACGATGCGTGGATCTTCCACTCCGCCGGGATACTCACGTGACTGCTCGGCGTCCTTCTCGGGAAAAAATACGGGCTCGGCCTGGCGCGTGAAATGAATGCCGTCGTCGCTTTCGGCCAGGCCGAGGCGCGAGGTATGACCGCCGATTTCCATCGCGCCGGAGTCGTCTTCCGCGCGATAAAGCACAAAGACTTTGCCGTTGCGCACGATGGCCGCGGGGTTGAAGGTGTGCAGCGCTTCCCAATGGACCTGGGCATTGGAAACAGGGTCAGTAAACGTAGATGCAGGGCGCGGCGCAATGACCGGATTGCCGCTTGCCGGCCGCGTAAATGGGCCAATCTGCCAGGGCGCAGCTGTTTGCGCCTCGAGCGCCGTTGCCAAAAGCAGCGCCGCTGCCCATAGAAGCGCCGCTGCCCATAGAAATGTTCTCTCGGTCTTCATTGCCATGTTTTTCCGGCTCCGGTCCTTTTCAAGATGTTTCCTGCTCGCTCGAATTAGTTCCCGTTCGCAACTCTATACCTCCATAGGCCTAAAGGAATAAGCACGTGCAGAACCGCCTGTCTCTGCCCGGCAATTCAGAATTGGAGATTTTAAAGAAACAGTCCGGAGGCGGACCGCAATGAAGTGCTTATGGAGGAGAATCGATCAACTGAATCAGGTCAGGTTCCAAATGAGCCTCAAATTTCCGCGGGAGCGGATTTAGAGATCCAAATCGCAACAGACACCGGAGAACATCGAGAGGGAAGCTCCTGTCGCGTTAAGGCTGGACACTGAGTCGATCGATTGTCCTGCCGCTGACCAGATCGCGTCCCGAGCTGCGGTGAAAAGCATCGAAGATGCGCGCATTGCTCTTCAGTTTTTCGGTCGGAAGAAATGATGAAGAGAGAGCTTCATCGAGAGCACGGCCTGGGATCTTCAGCCTGGCGGGTCGAGATCGCGCCGGCGGTTGGCTCCAGGCTTCGGCGCCGAATCGGGGGATTGTGAGCGACGAGGAAATCACCCGCGAGCAGCCGCCGTCCACCACCCGAGGGTGGATGGCGGGGGATGTTCCCCAACCGGCCTGGCTTGGCGCTTGTGCCTATTGCTCGGCCTTGCATGCCGAAGCAGAAGCTTGATAAAAACTCAACGCCGCGTCGCCCTGCTTGAGCAGACGCGTGCGCACCAGTTGCCCGTAACGGTCTTCGAGCTCTTGTTTGGGGCGGTGCTCGGCGATGACGAGCGCATCCGGAGCAAGCAGAGCGGTGTGGTTCAGGTTGAGCAGATCAAGCGTGCCGGCGTACTCCCCGGCGGCGTCATAGGGTGGATCGAGGAACACGATGTCAAACGCCGGGCCAGGTCTCTTTGTGCCGAGCACAGCGCCTACCTTGGCGGCATGGATTCGAAATCCCGCGGTGAGGGCGAGTCGATCGAGATTCTTCCTCAATGCGGTCAGGGCGGCGGGCGCGCGCTCGACGAAGTCTACCTGCGCGGCGGCGCGGCTCAGGGCTTCGAGACCGACGGCCCCCGATCCGGCATAGAGGTCGAGAAAGCGCGCGCCCGCAATGCGCGGCGCCAGCACGTTGAACAGGGTCTCGCGGAGCCGGTCGGTGGTGGGGCGCGTGGCCAATCCGGCCGGGGCGTCGAGCAATCGGGAACGGTAGCGTCCGGCAATGATGCGCATCGCTCAACAGCATACCGCGCCCCGGCCCGGGTACAATCGAGCTATGCGAGGATGGTCAATTCCGCTGGGCCGTTGGATGGGCGTGGAGTTGCGCGTTCATGCCTTCTTTCCGCTCCTGGCGCTGGTGTGCCTGGCGCTCAGCGCTGCGGAAGGAATGGGCCGCGGGTTCCTGCTGTTTGTGGTGCTGTTTTCTGCCGTGCTGGTGCGCGAGACTGGCCGCCTGATTGTTGCCGCGTGGCTGGGCCTGCGCCTGCGCGCGGTGCTGCTGCTGCCCATTGGCGGGTTGTTTGCCTATGCCAATCCGGAAAGCCAGGAAGGTGCAGGACAGGGAAGCACGCAGTTCATTCTGACCTTTACCGGGCCGGTGGCCAACCTGGCGACGGCGCTGGTGCTGGCGGCTACCTTTGCCGGAGCGGGCGGGAACCTTCATCTCCTGGACATGCCGTTTATCACCGCGGGCCACTTGCTGCGCAGTTTGGTGTGGATGCAGGTGGGGCTGGCGCTGCTGCATCTGGTTCCCGCGTATCCGCTGGACCTGGGGCGGCTGATGCGCGGCAGCTTTGCGCGCAAACACGGCTTTGCGCCTACCGGTCGCGCGGCAACTGGTATTGGTCAGGTGCTGGCGCTGATGGCCATGATTGGCGGCATGGCGCTGCATAACTATTGGCTGATTATCGCCGGATTCTTCATCATGATTGGCGCGCAAATTGAGGACCAGGGCGTGTTCTTCCAGTCGGTGGTGGACACGGTGCAGATGCGCGAAGTGATGTTGACCGACTTTGCGACACTCTCGCCTTCGGACACATTGGCCGATGCGCTTGTCCGCTGCGTGCATTCGTTGCAGGAAGATTTCCCCGTTGTCCGCGGACCGCAACTGGTGGGCATCGTTTCCCGGCAACGGATTGTGGATGCGCTGCGCAACGACGGCAATGGGTACGTGCAATCGGTGATGTCCCGTGCGTTTCAGGTGGCGCGGCCGGAAGATACGCTGGGGACGACGATTCGCCGGCTCGCGGCCGGACACGGGCTGGCGCTGATTCCGGTTGCGGACAGCGGCAAGGTGGTGGGCATTGTGAGCGTGCAGAACCTGATGAGTTCCATGTCGCTGCTGGCGGAGCAAAGGCGGATCGAGCGCGAAGAAGCCGGATGAAGACGAGCAGGGGCCAAGGGACTGAGGGGGGCTCCGGGTGGGGATTTTCAGACCTGGGAAGTCAACCCGGGCAGTTGCTCAATTGCTTTCCATTCGATACCAACCATGGACCATGACCTCCGAACGCTCGCTCCCGGGCTCTATCTAGTCGCCACGCCGATTGGCAACCTGGGCGATATTACGCTGCGCGCGCTCGATGTTCTCAAGCAGGCCGATCGCATTGCATGCGAAGACACACGCCAGACGCAGAAGCTGCTGAACCACTTTCAGATTGGGACTCCTACGGTCAGCTGCCACCAGCATAATGAGCGGCATCGTGCGGCGGAACTGATCGAAGCGCTTAAAGCGGGCGGGCGCATTGCACTGGTTTCTGACGCGGGCATGCCGGGTATCAGCGATCCTGGTACGTGGCTGGCAGCGGAGGCTATTGCCGCCGGCGTGGCAGTGATTCCCATCCCCGGCGCCAACGCCGCGCTGAGTGCGCTGGTGGCTTCGGGATTGCCGAGCAGCGAGTTCCACTTCATCGGATTTTTGCCGGAGAAGGCCGGGGCGCGGCTGAGCCGGCTGGAAGAGCTGGCCCGAGAGACGGCAAAGGGCGAAGGCCCGCGGACGCTGGTTTTTTATGAGGCGCCGCATCGCATTCAGGAGACGCTGGCGGATCTGGAAGCGGTATGGGGATCGGCGCTGCGCATCGTTGTGGCACGCGAGTTGACCAAGATCCACGAAGAGTTTTTGCGCTCAACGGTGGCCGAGGCGCGCCGCGTCCTGGCCTCGCGCGACCGCATCCGCGGCGAAATTACCTTGCTGGTGGAGGCTTTGCCGCGACCATCCTCCGGCGCCCGAGAAGAAACCCCGACGGCGAACAGAATCTCCGGGCAAGTGGCGCGGCTAGAGGCTGAACTGGGAATCGATGAGAAGGATGCGCTCAAGCGGCTGGCACGTGAACTTGGCCAATCGAAAAGCGAACTCTATCGCGAGCTGCAACGCGAGCGTGCGCAACTGAAGACGCGGTTACGGTGACCGGCTCGAGGCACCTTCCACGCATGGGTTTCATGCATCTGATCCCCGCGTATTCTCCACGCATCAGTGCATGGCGCTGCCGTACCGCGCATAGAGTCCACCGGCATTGGCAGACGGTACCGTCTTGGCCGGCAGGTCGGACTCATGCGCCGCGCCGGGCAGGATCCGATAGGGCTCCACTTGCACCCGGGCCACAAAGAACCAGGGATAGCTGGTGATTCCCATGTGGCCGATTTCCACGGCATGGCAATTGCCATCCATCTCCGCCAGGGCCTGACAGATTGCGCTGCCGATGGCCTCCTGCGCGGTTTTGCCCACGCCGCTGCGGAGCGTGCTGCCGGGGGTGCGGGTAAAACTCCATCCGCGCGCCCTGATCTTTTTGTCTAAGCGTCCGGCGCCGCCCGAACGCATGCGGTTCCAGCCATGGTGATATCCGTCGGTTGCCACTTTGAAGCCGGTCGGCAACGGAACGTCGGCGCGTAACAGAATATTCGATTCAGAAATCGTAGTCATGAAGTCAACTCCCTTATTCACGAGAAATAAGCCCATCGGCCGCGCCGCCTTTGCGGCAGAGTGCTGAGAACGTCATGTCGTTTGCCTTCTTCAGCCGGGGGGTGCAAGTATCCCGGTAAGCGAGCCTGGGGTCGTTCGGTCGTTCGGATCAGCGTGAGAGCGGGTCCGGTGAGGGCAACGATTCTGAGGCGCCTAAGCCCTGCCTTGGCGCGCCGCAAAGCTGAACTCAGTATCGACACTCAACCGGAGGGTCGGATGTTCAATATGGATCACTTCGGTCAAAAACGCCGGTTGGGGGGAGCCGCACGGCGGGATCGGTCAAAGAGAAAGGCGCCGTGAGAAAGGAGCAGGGAAAATGAGGCAGTAAGCCCATGGGAGCGGGGGAGGAAATCGGGAAAACGAGGCGGCCAGGTTTTCCAGGGTTGAACGGGATCCTCAATGGATGCCCTCTTTGACAGAAAAAACGGGATCGCCATAGATGGAAAGCCCTTGAAAAACATGATCTTGTGGTCTCCACGAACTCGATTGCAGTCGTGCCGGCTTGCCCCGCGGCCGCCAACCCGCTCTGCCGGACCGAGAACTGCGGTGGCACGCTCAAGGTTCAGGCCGGTCCGGGTTTCGCCGGTCCGGGTTTCGCCGACCCGGGTTTCGGCCGGCCTGGAGGAGGTCGGATTGCCCGGCAATTTCCAGCATCAGCTGCTCCAGCTGCCTGCGCCTGGCTGTGTTCACGTCGAGGAAGCGGATGCCGGCCACCAGGCGTCCATGGATGGCCTCAACGACGCCGGCAAGCCGGAACGAGACTCGGTCACGGCGAAACTCGATTTCGATCCGGCTGTCGATTGCCCCGGGAAAATGCCCGTCGGTGCGGATGCGGCAGCCCGATGCGCTCAGATCCAGAATCCGGCAGGGTAGTCGTGATCCAGAGTCGATGCCCTGGCGGCCGCCGTGGTCCATCCGGTCCAGCTGAATGACGGCTGCGGTATCGACTGCATGGCGCGGTTGGGTGCGACGCTCCAGCTTCACTGCGCCAACCCCGGATGGATCGGGACTTTCGAGGGGCGGGCGTTGTCCGGCGAGCCGAAGCTGGCCGGAGGCGGCAGGAATTCTCGTTTCGCCCTCCGTCTCAGGTTGGCCAGATTTCCGATCTGAACCTCCTGAGTCCGACTGCCAGGGCGCATGCGATCGGACCTGAAGCTCGGCGTCGGCAGGTTCGGCGAACGGGTTTCCGGCCATCGGGGCGCCCTCTTCCTTCAGTTCCCCAATCAGCTCAGCCAGGTCTGCCCGGCAGCGTCGCGGCACTTCGATAAAACGAATGCCCACCTGGTTCCAGCGATTGCTCCATTCGATGATGCCGGCAAATTTGAAGCCCAGGCCGTGGACTCGAAAGGCCACCTGGACTCTCAGCCCGCGCTCGGCGTTGAAGCGCTCGACGGCGCGCAGGCGGCAACCTTGCAGGCTGAGATCGGTCAGCCGGCATTCAAGGATGCGCTTCGGGCTTACGAGCAGCGAAGCCGCCCCGTAGGCCTCGAAGCGCGGCTGGCTGCGCCGATCACGGGCGAGGTCTACCGGGACTTCTGCGTTGTCTTCCGATTCCATGCCAGGTCCCGCGCCGTGCTGCTTGCCCGCCCGACATCGCCGGGTCTCAATGCCCCTCGGAGGACTGCCAGGGCTGCACGGGCGGCTTCTCGGCAGTCTCTCGGCCCTTGAGGCGATCGTACTCATAGACGTCGCTGGTGGTGCCCAGCCCCTCGTTATAGAGGCTGATGGCTCCGGTCAGCTGGCCGAGCTCTTCGCTGAACAGATGAATGGCCTGGAGCTGCGCGACCGTGGCGGGAAACTCGTATTTTGAGGTTTTGAGAAACTTCTGGTAGCCGCGGTCAAGCAGCCGGGCTACTTCTCCACCGTAAACCGCTCCGGGACGCTCATAAAAGGCCACGGCCGTACCCTGGCCCGGGACCAGCACGGCACCGGCTCCATGCTTTGTGACCAGCACGCCGCCCGCAACTCCGGCAAAGGGCGACTCATCGAATCCTTGTGCGCGCAGGTTTTCCAGGGTCTGATCGAAGTTCGGATTGCGGGATTTTCGGGCCATGATCGTATCCATTCTGCGAGAATCTTGAGAGAGGAACAAGCCAGAAGGTCCGCCAGCCCCAATTCTTTCCTATCCGGTCCTCGCCTACCCAAATTTCGCACAAGCGGAGCGCCTGCGGCAATTGCTCATGGAAATCAGCCCCTTCCCAGCCCAACTTGGTTCATCGCTCTCCCAGCGCATCGGCTCGACGCCATTGATTCGGCTGGAGCAACCGGTACGCGGCCTGGAGGGCATTACGCTGCTGGCCAAGGCCGAGTGGGCCAACCCGGGAGGCAGCGTCAAAGACCGGGCCGCATACTCCATCGTGGCGGATGGGCGCAGCCGCGGCCTGCTCGGTCCCGGCAAGGTTCTGCTGGATGCAACCAGCGGCAACACCGGCATTGCCTTTGCCATGCTGGGAGCGGCGCTGGGGTTTGAAGTCCATCTGGCCATGCCGTCCAATGTTTCCCCTGAGCGCAAGCGCATCCTGCGGGCCTATGGCGCCAGAATTGACTGGACGGAACCGGACCAGGGTTCCGATGGTGCGATCCGGCGGGCCCGCGATCTGGCCGGCAACGAACCGCAGCGATATTTCTACGCCGACCAGTATTCGAACAACGCCAACTGGCTGGCCCACTATCGGACCACCGGTCCGGAGATCTGGCAGCAGACCGCAGGGCGGGTGACGCACTTTGTGGCCGGGTTGGGCACCAGCGGGACGTTTATGGGAACGGCCCGACGACTCAAGGAATTGAACCCGGCTCTTCAGGTCATCAGTTTTCAACCGGACTCGCCGTTCCATGGTCTGGAAGGCATGAAGCACATGAGTTCGTCGATTGTGCCCGCGATTTACGACCCTTGTCTTGCCGATCGCGCACTGGAGATCGAAACCGAAGCTGCCTATGAGATGGCGCGGCGACTGGGACGCGAAGAAGGACTGCTGGTGGGCATTAGCGCCGCCGCTGCCGTTGTGGCAGCCGTGCAGATTGGGCGGGAAGAGGCTGAGGCCGGGCGCAGGGCGGTGGTCGTTACCGTTTTGCCCGACAATGCAGACAAGTATCTTTCGGAACGGTTCTGGGAGGAAATATGATCGTTGCCCATGGCGAGGCCCCAAGCCGGCTGCGCATGGCCCGCGCCGTCTATCAGGCGATTCGGGCCCACGGCGAGCAGACATATCCCGACGAGTGCTGCGGCGCGCTGCTGGGCCATGCGACGGGCGATGGCTGGCAGGTGGAGGCCGCTGTGGCGGCCGGAAATACCCGCACCGACTCGGCCCACAACCGGTACCACATCGCCGGGCTGGAACTGGTAAAGATTGAACGCGAGGCGCGACGGCAGGGCCTGGGAATCGCCGGCTTTTACCACTCCCACCCGGACCACCCGGCGCAATGGTCAGTGACGGACTTGGCCGAAGCGCACTGGCTGGGCTGCTCGTATGTCATTACCGAAGTAGCCGAAGGTAAAGCGGCAATCACCAACTCATTTTTGCTCTCGGGCGGGAGCGAGGAAGACAAGCACTTTGAGCAGGAGATGATTGTTGTGGACGGGGAGCCGACTTGAGACCGGCCCCGGGAGTAAACCGGTTGCCTCGGACAAGTGGAAGTCCTGCCTGTGGTTACCAGACCGCTGTTCAATTGCTGGTCTTCTGTCCGCATCGAATCCCTCTCCAGGGGAATCCAATGACTGGAGCCGAGGCACGCAGCCGATGATCATCTATATCCCTACCCCTCTACGGGTTTACGCCGGCGGCCAGGAGGCCGTCGATATGGACGCGCCCACCGTGGCAGAGGCCCTTGACGGCCTCACCCAGGCGCATCCGGACCTGCGCAAACATCTGTTCACTCCGGAGGGCAAAGTCCGCGCGTTTGTTAACCTGTACTTGAACGACGAAGACGTCCGCTACTTGCCAGGGAAGGAAGAGACGGCGGTCACCGCCGCCGACACGCTCTCTATCATCCCCTCGATTGCTGGAGGGGCCTCGTCGGCAAGACGCGCCTCGGGCGCAAGCGCCCGATGAGCAAGCATTCCTAAATCGAGAGAAAGAACTGGAACCCATGCCTACAATGACTGAAGTCGCTCGCCTCCCTGAGCTCAGCGCCGACGACCTATCCCGTTATTCGCGCCATCTCATCCTGCCCGAAGTAGGCATGGAGGGCCAGCGCCGCATCAAAGACGCGCGTGTTCTCTGTGTGGGGACCGGGGGACTGGGCTCCCCTCTGGCGTTCTATCTGGCGGCAGCCGGCATCGGCACGCTGGGCCTGGTCGACTTCGATGTGGTCGACGCCAGCAACCTGCAGCGGCAGATCATCCACTCGACCAAGGACATTGGCCGCAAGAAGCTGGACTCGGCGGAAGAGAAGCTGACTGCGCTCAATCCGGCGATCAAGATCGTCAAGCACGACACCATGCTGTCCAGCGCCAATGCGCTCGGAATCATGAAGGACTATGACATCGTCGCCGATGGCACGGACAACTTTCCCACCCGGTACCTGGTCAATGATGCCTGCGTGCTTCTTGGCAAGCCCAACGTCTATGGGTCGATCTTCCGGTTTGAAGGACAGGCCAGCGTCTTCGCCACCGAGGCCGGTCCCTGCTACCGCTGCCTCTATCCCGAGCCGCCGCCGCCGGGGCTGGTGCCGAGCTGCGCCGAAGGCGGCGTGCTGGGCATTCTTCCCGGCCTCGTTGGGGTGATTCAGGCGACCGAAGTGATTAAGCTGATTCTGGGCAAGGGTGACTCGCTGGTCGGCCGCCTGCTTCTGGTCGACGCCCTCAACATGCGCTTCCGCGAACTCAAACTGCGCAAGAACCCGGAGTGCCCGGTGTGCGGTACGAACCCCTCGGTAACCGCTTTGATTGACTACGAGCATTTTTGCGGCATCGTGCCCGAAACTCCCCAGGAGAAGAATGTGAAGAATGGAATTCCGCAGCTGACCGTAAAGGAATTGAAGGCGCGCCGCGACGCTGGCGAAGATATTTTTCTGCTCGACGTGCGCGAACCCTATGAATACCAGATTGCCCAGATCGGTGGAACGCTGATTCCGCAGAACGATGTGCCGAACCGGCTGGCGGAGATTCCGCGTGACCGCGAGATTATCGTGCATTGCCGCAGCGGGGCGCGTTCGCAGAAGATTGCCGAGTTGCTCAAGCAGTCCGGCTACAAGGATGTGGCCAATGTGGCGGGCGGCATTCTGGCATGGGCGGACGAGATCGATCCTTCGGTGCAGAAGTACTAGCAAAAAGCCAAGAACGCGCCGGAGCCGCGAGCAGATGGGCGATCTGGCAGGCCAACTTGCCCCACCCCGGCCGGAGGAGCGCGACCTGCCCGATCAGTGTGCGATCTCAACGGGGCCGGGGCGGATGGGTTCGGTGCGGCCATTTTCGTCGAGTTTGCCGAAGATCATTTTTCCGCTGGCGGTCTGCAGTACGCTGGTTACGGAAATTTCGACGGCCTTGCCGATCAGCTTGCGGGCGTGGTCGACGACGACCATGGTGCCGTCGTCCAGATAGCCGACGCCCTGGTTGAATTCCTTACCCTCTTTGAGAATAAGCACGGTCATCTTTTCACCGGGCAGCACGACCGGCTTAAGGGCATTGGCGAGGTCGTTGATGTTCAGCACTTCGACGTGGTGCAGGTGCGCGACCTTGTTCAGGTTGAAGTCGTTGGTGACGACCTTGGCTTCCCACTTTTTGGCCAGCTCGAGCAGCTTGAGGTCGACTTCGCGGATCGACGGAAAATCGTCCGGCACAATCTGCACCCGGATGTTGTCGCTCGACTGCATGCGCTGCAGCATGTCCAGGCCGCGCCGGCCGCGCTGGCGCTTGGAGCCGTCGGTGGAGTCAGCGACTACCTGCAGTTCGCGCAGGACGAACTCCGGTACGACCATCATGCCGTCGATGAAGCCGGTCTCGGCAATGTCGGCAATGCGGCCGTCGATGATGACGCTCGTGTCGAGCACCTTGGCGCTCTTGCGGGTGGGCTTTTCCCCGCTGAAGATGTTGCCGAGCGCCGCCGGATTCAGAAGGTCGCCTTTGCTGGCTCCGACCAGCAGGCCGATATAAGTCATCAGCAGCAGGACAAAAATCTGCAGGGCGGCGGAGTTGCCTTGGCCGATCTGCGCCGAGCGCAGCACCAGGCAGAACAGCGCCGCCGCAGCGATGGCCAGCACACTGCCAACGACGGCGCCGATAAGTCGTCGCAAGGTGAGGGCGCGCACGCGAACTTCGAAAACGATGACCGCGCCGGCCGCCAGAGCGCCTAGGCACGCACTCATCCACCCCGTAAGGCCAAATGGATGAAGAAAATAACAAACCCCGGTAAGAAGGGCAACCAAGATAAGGCGAAGCAGAATAAGGTCCATAAGAAACCAACTTTTGCTGGCGCAGTGGAAAAGCGCTCAGGCCTGGTCACAAGTGGCGAGTATGCCCACTTGCCTGCTCGGTCGTCAAGCGCAGAGTTTTGCCCACCTGCTGAGCGATGTCCCGAGAGGCGCGCTGAGAGCATGATTCATGAGGCCAAAAGGGGCGGCCGAGAGAGCCGAGGGCGGGCGGATGCCGGCCTGCAAAGGGGCCGGCGACTCCCCTCCGGCAGAGGGCACGAGAAGCCGCACCCCTTTAGAAACCGAGCCAACGCCCATGGGGGGCGACCTCTCCCTACTGCTTGTTCACATCCACGTAGTAGAGCTGCGTGGCCACCTGGAAGTCTTCCTTGCTGAGCGACGTCTTGAGGGACTGCCACTTTGTGGTGGGATGGATGATCTGCCAGGAGCCCGGCGCGCCGACCTTGACGGGCATGGCGAAGCTGTCTTCGTCGGCCTCCCACTTGTACATCACCATGCCCGGCGCCTCGCCGAACAGAAGCTCGAGGCGGGGGATATTCGGGTGGCGCAGATACTGGTCAAAGATGGGGGTGAGGTTCATGCCGGTGTGCAGGTTGAACCAGGCCACGACGTCTTCGGTCATGATGTTCTGATACTTGAAGTGCTGATAGAAATCATGCAGCAGCGCCCACCACCTGGCGTCGTCGTTGACCACACTGCGCAGGGTGTTGATCATCAGAGCGCCCTTGAAGTACTGGTCTTCGGTGGGCTGTGCGTTTACGCCGCGCTCGGCCACAATGGGGCGCATGTTGACGACCTTGGGCTTGAGGCCGTCGATGTACTTGAGCGCATCGGGGTGGCCCCAGCGGTATTCGACGTAAAGCGTTTCAAGGTAGGTTGTCCATCCTTCGTGGATCCACATGTCGGAGGAGTCCTGGGCGGTGATGCTGTTGCCGAACCACTCATGGCCGCTCTCGTGAATGATGATGAAGTCAAACCGCGTGTTGATGCCCGCCCCGGTCCAGTCGCGGCCCAGATAGCCGTTCTTGAACAGGTTGCCGTAGGTGACCGCGCTCTGGTGCTCCATGCCGGAGTAGGGCGCTTCCACGAGCTTGTAGCCGTCTTTGATAAAGGGGTACTCGCCGAAGTAATGCTGATAGGCTTCGATCATTCCCCTGGCCTGCGCAAACTGCACCTTGGCTTTTTCCAGGTCTTCCGGGAGCACGTAGTAATCCATCGCCAGGGCGCCCGACTTTTCCCTCAGCTGCTCGGAAAAGTGTACGTAGTCGCCAATGTTCAGCGAGACGTCGTAGTTGTTGATGCCGTAGCTTACGTGCCAGTCCCAGCGCGTATAGCCGTCGCCGAGGTCTGTCTTGCCGACGAACTTTCCGTTCGATACATCCGTCAGGCCGTTGGGGACGGCCACGCTGATGTCCATCGACTCCACTTCGTCTTTCCACTGGTCTTTGTCAGGCCACCACATGCTGGCTCCGGTTTCTTCGCAGGCGGTGTTGATCCATACATGGCCAGAGGGATCTTTCTTGAACGTCATGCCGCCGAAGCGGCCGGTTTCTTCCGGATGGCCGGAGTAATAGAACTCGATGGTGTAGACCCGGCCCGCGTGCAGGGTTTCAGGGAAGTCGATGAATACCGCTCCGCCATCGCGCGCATACTTCAGCGTGGTGGCGCCATAGAGAATCTTGCCGATGTTCAGAGTTTCGCGCAGGTCAAGCTGGATGCGGGTGCCGTCCCGGAGCATGCGGAAGCGAATGGTGTTCTTGCCGCTGACCAGCTGCTTGTCCGGATCGACGCGGATATCGAGGTGGTAGTAGAGCAGGTCATTGTTGGCGCGATAAGGGCCATAGGCGCCGCGCAGCATGTCATACCGGGTGGGCAGCGGGGGGGCCGCGTCCATAGGGCGCACATGCTGCCGGGCGGGCGTATGGGTTGAGGCCATAGCCGGGTTGGCCTGGTCCTCGGGCTGCGCCGCCGAGTCCGGTTTTGCGGCCGCCTGTGTTGCCTTCGACGACGGGCCCATTGCCAGAGCCCCAGCACACATCAAGAGCACCAAGCAAACAGATCGAAACCCAAACAATTGCATGGCGCTATCCTAATTCCCCGCCCCATCCGACTTCCAACGACCGGCCTGATCGCAGGCGACGACGTGGGTGGCCATGGGGGGGACAGGAATCAGGGACAAACCCTGGGCACAGCGGTCGCATCCGGACTCGCTGTCTGCTTCCCACCGCACCAGCTCAAACATTGCCCATCCGCATCTGGTCGGCCAGGTACTCGGCCGAGCGCATGGCGAGCGCCAGGATGGTCATGGTGGGATTCTGCCATCCGGCACTCACAAAGGCCGCGCCATCGACGACGAAAAGATTCTTAATGTCGTGGCTCTGGTTCCACTTGTTCAACACGCTGGTTTTCGGCTCGTCGCCCATGCGGCAGGTACCCAGTTCGTGGATGCTGTAGCCGGGCGGGTTGGGGTCGTAATTCTTGGTCAGCACTTCAAAGCCGGCGGCTTGAGCCATGGCAGAGGCCGTGTCCACGGCATCGCGCGCCATGTTGAATTCGTTGTCGGTATATTTTGTCTCGATGCGCAGGGCAGGAATATCCCAGGCGTCGACGACTGTCTTGTCGATGCTGACGTGGTTCTCAAAGCGCGCCAGCACCTCACCCATGATGCCGGCCGAAAAGCCGCTGCCGTGATAGCTCGCCAGCCTGGCCCGCAACTCTTCGCCGTAGGCGGGGAAGTGGCGCGGGTCCATTCCGCCGTTGCTGCTAAACAGATTGAGCGCATAACCGCGAATGAAATCGCCGGCCTTGGTCTCGATGTTTCTGAAGCGCGGAACAAGCGCGCTGCCGCCCATCAGGTCGGGGCTTGCCTGGCCGTCACGCGCCTCCGGTACCGAACAAGCAATGCCCGCACCGTAGATCTGATCGATAAGGTAGTGGCCCATGACGCCGCTGGAGTTGGCGAGCCCGGAGTTGAGCAACAGGCGCGTGCTCTCAAGCGTGCCCGCGGCGACGACCACGACCCGGGCCTTCACCGACATCTCGCGGCGGGAGAGCCGGTCGACGAAGTGCGCTCCGTTGACCAGGCCGGTGCGCCTGTCCACGCTCAACGCGCGCACGACCACATTGGGGATGGCTCTGAGTCTTCCCGTCCGGAGGGCGTCTGGGAGGAGCAGATTGACCGAGCTGGCGAGGCCGTCGACGCCCATCGAACTGCGCGCCTTGCAGACCGGAATACCCATGCCCTTGCCGGCGTCGACCATGCGTTGCATCGAGCCGCTCCAGGACGAATTGTCAGGGACAAAGTTGCCGTCCGGATATTGCCGAAGGCCGTCGGCGTGGCCGCTGACGCGAAAGATCTCCTCCACCCGTGAGTAATACGGAGCCAGATCGGCCAGACCGATGGGCCAGTCGTCCCCATAGCCGTCATGCGACCTGGCCTTGAATTCGTAGTCGCTCAGGCGGAACGACTGGCGCGACCAGAACAGCGACCGGCCGCCGAACAGACGAACGCGCACCCAGTTGTAGGGACGAGCAGCGTCATAGGTATAGGGGTTTTCCTTTTCATCGACCCAGGTGTTGGCGTTGAACTCGTTTGCCTGGAAGACATGGGGCAGAATGCCGGGCTGCTTGAAGCCGCGGAAGGGAAGCGCATAGGCCGGCTTCACTTCGGTGTCCTTGTGCACATCGGCCACCGGACCGGCATTGAGCATGAGGCAGCTGATGCCCTTCTCGGTGAGGATCTTGGCGGCCATACCGCCCGAATGTCCAGAGCCAACAATCAGTACGTCAACCGTCTCGTCGCTCATCGTTCCTCACAGCGTAATGCGCCGCGCTGTTGGCGTTCAATCCCGGGAAGCAGGGTAAGCCTGCTTCCTGCACGCTCGGTCACCGACGGCTGGGCCGGCGATCGATCGGGCGCGGAGGGGCGTTGCTCTCGCGATGCACGTCGGGATCGACGGGGTACCAGTAGAGATCGACGCCTGTAGCCATCTGGTCCTCGGCCTGCGATCGGTCGCTCCAGGCCTGCGAGTTCACCGTCGCAGTGCGAATGTCGTTGTGGGCCAGATTAACGAATCGGGCATGGGGCTCGGTGGGCGGATGATCGTTCATCCAGGCGCGCAGCCAGGGGCGGATCAGTGCGTCGGCCTGAATGTCGGATGTTTTTCCGAAGTCCATGAAAAACATGCGATGGGCTTCGGCATCCAGCCATTCGAGGCCTTCAAGGTACATCTGCTTCTGCTCCTGGGGCGAAACGGAAATGAGGAAGTCGAGGAACTCCGGGGTCGCTGTGTCAAGCGCGCCTGGATAGCCCTTGAGCGGGGGCATCAGCAGAGCGCACAGCCGGCGCAGCGTTGCGGTTTGCGGGGGATTGAAAAAATGCGCTTCGGTCTCGGCCACAGCGTCCGGAACCAGCCTGCTGAGCTCGAGCGGCTTGACCTCCATGAGGCCGCGCATCCAGGGCACCGGACCGGGAGCGACTGGCCCTGCAGGCGGCAACGTATGCGACGCGGCGGCCTGGGATGTCTGCTGCGCTCCCAGCGCCCGGGCTGCCGCCGATGCTGCCACAATGCCTTTGACAAAATCACGCCTGCGCATAGCCCTCACCGCCCGAGGAAATTGCCATCAAGCGATGAGGTTAAAGTCCGAAGGCAAGGTTTTGCAAATGGCGGTTCGACGCCTGGCGCCAGCAGCGTTGTGCCGCTTCGGCTGGCGTTGGGGACCGAACTGCGGCGGCCCAGACTCAGGATGCGACGGCCAGCTCAGGATGCAACGGCGAGCTCCGGCACTTGCTGGATGCGTATGGATCCTTTGCGGGGGCCGCGCTTGCGGGCGCTCATCGTCTTGATGCGCTCCAGCAGTTCCTGCGCGGAGCAGTTCTTCTTGGCCAGCAGCGCGTCGGCTGCATGGAGGTCGCCACCCATCTTCTGCGGATCCCCGAGCAGGATCATAGGAACGTGCGCCCCCATCTGCTTCAGCCGGCCCACCAGCTGATCTCCACTCATCTGCGGCATGGCAAAGTCCGACAGCACCAGGTCCACTGGGGTTTCGGAAAAAATTCCGATCGCCTCCTGGCCGCTGCGGGCCGAAAGGACACGGTATCCGTTGGTTGTCAGCATGAAAGCGAGCACGGAAAGCTCCTGTTCATTGTCATCTACGCAGAGAATAACTTTCTTGGGGCGCATGTTCGGGTAAGCTCCTTGGATCTCAATTTGTTGAAGGCTCAGGCAATACCCATCCCGCCGCGCAGTCTTGGGCGCGTTGGCGGCTTTGGATTGCCTGATCCGGTGACAGCAAACGCTGCAGCCGGTTTCGGGCTCATCGTGCAATCGGTACCGCATGGCCGGCAGTGCCTGAGAAAACTTGTTGGGCGGGACCATGGCGCAATGCGGCATTCGACTCTCGACGTACCGAAAGTCAGCTTGTGGTTCGCGGTTCGTTCAGCGTTAAACCTGAGATCGAAACCGGCGTGAGTGTCGGTTAAATTGCTTCAATGAAAGCCAAGACTACGAGCAGTGGAGGCTGCTGAAAAGAGGGAAGGACAGGCGAAAGCGGCGCTGTAAATCTCTCTGTAACAAATGGAAATTAGCTAGGGCTAAGCATTGCCGTAATTTAGGCTGAGGAACGCCTGTTGAAAGCGTGTGCATCACGGCAGGAAAAGCCGACCGTTTGCCACAAGAACAGTGCTGCCGCCGACGCGTACATCGGTGATTTTTCCCGACTCATGTTTTGCGGAAAGATACAAGTCGCTGGGACGGCCGATCTCCACGCCCTGACGCACGTGGATGCGCTTGCCGGAAGGCAGCGCGGCGTGATGAACCAGATAACTGACGGCGCAACCGGCGGCTGAGCCGGTGGCCGGATCTTCTCCGCCATTGAACTGCATGCGGGCGCACCAGGCGGGCGTATCGCCGCCGGTTGGCCCGAGCACATAGAACCAGCGCGCGCCGTGGCTGGCTAGCCATTGCGTGGCTTGCTGCTGGCTTACATTGAGGTTTCCCAATCCCTGGTGCGACTTGAGCGCAACGATGGCGAAGGCGGTGCCGGTGGAGACGATTTGCGGCGTGAGCTCAGGATCCAGGTCCTCGACTGAGAGGCCGGTCAGACGTGCAACTTCGCTTCGGTCGAGCTCTCGGCCGAACTCCGGATCGCGTTGCGTCATCTCGCCGAACGAGCTGCCGGATTCAAAGCGCACCGGGACTCGGCCGACTTTCAAGGCCAGCGTTACCGTATCCTGCTCGACGGTTTCGGGCGCCTTCAGGCGCAGCACGCTGGCCGTGCCCAGCGTGGGGTGGCCGGCGAAGGGCAACTCCTCTTCGGTGGTGAAGATGCGCACGCGCACGCCTTCGCGCTGCTCGACTTCGCGCGGGCGGCGCTCGACAAAGGTGGTCTCGCTCAGATTGAACTCGCGCGCAATGGCCTGCATCTGTTCTGCAGCCAGGGCAGCGGTGTTCATGACCACAGCCAGCGGATTGCCCTTGAAGGCAGTCAGAGAGAAGACATCGACGACAAAGTAATCCAGTTCCGTCAAGCGTGCTCCTTCGACTGATGGCGCTGATGAAATTATCACGCCGGTTGGCTCAATCGTTTTCAACCGAATTCAGATTTATCCACAAAGTTCAGTTTTTCCCCATCCGCGTCGATGACTCGCGGTGGGTGGGGGGCGAGCGATGGAACTTGAGGGCATCCCAGTTCCGTATCACTTGTCGACATGAAGCATGGCTACAGCCAGGCCTGGGTAGAAGCCCAGACCGCAGAGACGATGGAGCAATGGAGTCTCTGCGCTCGGACGGCTCTTCCGATCGCCAGGCACTACACGGCGAAGGAGCATCGTGCGCATGAGAAGGCCTACGACAAGGGCCTGCGCGCGGTCGAGCGCGAGGGCAAGCGCGCGGCGCGGACCTCGGCCGAACGGCTCGAAATGGCGCAGCGCATGGTGGCCTTGTTTCCCCAATTTGCTTCGATCGCGTTGGGTCTCTCCAGCGAACAGACGCGACTGATCACGGGCAGCTTTCTGCCGATAGGCACGGAATTTGCGCGCTGGTCACGCCGCTTTGACCGGACCCTGAGCAATGCCGACATTCTCCAGGCGTGCCGCAATGCGTGGACATGCTGCGGCCTGCAGGCGCTCATGGGCAAGCCCATGGAACTGACTCCAGCGATCGTGGCCTATAGCTTGCTTTACCCATACAGCGACAACTATCTCGACCATCCGGGAATGTCTGCCGGTGACAAGCTTGATTTCAGCAGGCGTTTTCAGCGCCGTCTTCGAGGGGCCATCGTCCGGCCAGAAAACAGGCATGAAGCGTCGGTCTGGAGCATGGTTCAGCTGATTGAGGATCAGCATGCGCGGAGAGTGTATCCGCAGGTGTATGACTGTCTTCTGGCGATTCATCAGGCGCAGGAGCAAAGCATAAGGCAACTGAAGAACGGCGCCGAATTGGCGCTTGACCCGCTCGAGAACGCTGATGTCTTGCGGATCAGTTGCGCCAAGGGCGGCACGTCCGTGTTGGCCGATGCGTGCCTGGTGGAACCGTTGCTTACGAGCCAAGCGGTTCAGCTTTCCTTCGCGTGGGGTGTGCTACTCCAACTGGGAGACGACCTCGAGGATGTGCGCGGGGATCTCGGGTGCGGCTCGGTCACGCTGTTTACGCAGGCCATTGCGCAAGGCAAAATGCTGGACGGGCTGATTGGGAAGTTGTTGAATTTCAGTCAGCAGATTGGCGACCGCATGGCCTGCATGCCTGATGGCACCCCGGCGTTGAAGAGCCTGCTGCGCATGAGTTGGCGGTCGCTGATTCTGATGGCTGTGGCCGACGTGCAGGACTATTGCTCGCCGGCATTTCTGGCCGACCTTGAGCCGAGTTCCTCCTTCCGCTTTCAATTTCTCAGCGAGCGCAGCCAACAGCTCGCCGGGCGCGAGGCGTTTTACGATGTGCTGTTGGACGCCTTTGTTGAAGGCGGTGCGGGCAACCGCAGCGGGCTGCCGATGCCGCCATCTCTCGGCGTGGGGTCGCGTGGCACGCAGGCGGACGAACGCCGCGCGCGGACAGATTTGCCGCTTGACAGGACTTTTCTGAAACCCTAATCTACGAATACCCGCTGAGCGGAAGCAAGCGTGCTTCCCTTGGCCGGTGAGGGATTCGATTGGCTCATCATTTCACTTCCGCCCGCTGTCTGTGCCGCTGCTGTCAGGGCTCGGCTGTGCGGGCGTGTTTGAAGGGCTAAATTCGGACGGAACGAATCGCAAGCCTGACGACCCACCCGCTCGGAGCGTGGTGGGCTTTTGATTTTCAGGGACCATTTGAGAGCCAGGGATGAGTGCATGGTCTCTCGATGTAAGCACCGGTGGCGAAGTGGCTAACGCGCAGGTCTGCAAAACCTGTATCCGCGGGTTCGAAACCCGCCCGGTGCTCCAAGATTTTCTTCCCTATTACCGCTGGCCAAGACCGAAAACGCTTCGCGCGCGATCGGTACGAAGGCAACGGTGCCCGGCTCCCCCGGCGCATTCGGTTTTGAGAAGAAATCAAAGCCGCGGGGGGGGCTCAAATGCGGTCGGGCGCTCGAGCTTGAACCGATTTCCGCATGCAACCGATTGAAATATTGATATTTATCCGAGAGGGTGTCGATTGAGGAAGCTTGGAAAGCCCATGACTACCCTCAGCTTCGCAGAGAGAGAGAGTAGAGAAGAGAGAAGCGTTCGCGGCGCCTGCGGCTTCAGTCAACGCCAGGCTGAAAAAGCAAAATTTCGATCTGGGCCTCACGGCGTTTCTGCCTGAGCGGATATGCGTGAAGGAGAGGATATGCGTGAAGGAGAGGATATGCGTGAAGGAAGCCTCATGGCGCGCGCCAGATTCCTGTCGCCCGGGCGCATCCCGAAGGTAGTGCCCCAGAACTGGACACTCTCGGTCGACCGTTGCCTGGCAGATCCGACAGGCCCAATTCCCTGCGATCAATGTTTCAGATTTCAGATTTCAGATTTCAGATTTCGCCAGTGAAGAGGCGCACGGGGAACTTGAGCGGGCCATATTATGAGCAAAGCTGCGCGGGATTTGGGGCCTGGAGTATTGAGGCCCTAGTTCGCGGGCGGCGTGGCGTAGTAGCCCTTGCGCACCTGGGCCTTCATGCCGTCCTTGCACTCCACGGTGACGTGGCGGAAGCTGCCGTCGAGCTTGAGATTGGAAGGTGTGTAGGTGGCCACGTACTGGGTGCGCAGTTCGTCTTCAATCTGCTGGAAGGCGTCTTCGAGCTTTTTGCCATTGTTGCCGACATCGATGAGGCGGCCGCCGGTTTCGTCGGTGAGCTTCTTCATGGCAGAGTAGCCGCTGTAGCCGAAGCCGCCGTAGAAACCGCGATCGGCGATCAGGATCGTGTAGACGATCACATTGGATCGCTGCGCGGCGGCGATGGCGTCCTGGATCTTGTGAACGCTGCCTTCATCCTCCCCGTCGGTGAGAAGGATCATGGCCTTGCGGCCGGTCTCCTGGGTCATTTTTTCATTCGACGCGAGGTCGACGGCGTCGTAGAGCACGGTGCCTTTGGGCGCGCCTATAGAGGGTACAGTGCCGCCGCCGGCGCCGGGAATTCCGCCGCCACCGCCCCCGGCGGTGTTAATCTCCGCCTTGCTCATCGCGCGTGTGAGCAGGCGCGGACTGTTGGTGAAGTCCTGCAGCAGGTCGACGTTGACATCAAAGGAGAGGAGAAAGGCCTCGTCCTTTTTCTGGAGAACACGTTCGAGGAACTGGCCGCCTACGTCCTGCTCGAGGGGCAGCACGCGGTACTGGCTGCCGGAGGTGTCCAGCAGAATGCCCAGGGTGAGAGGCTGATGGGTTTCGGCGACGAAGGTCTTCAGTTTCTGCGGGATCTTGTCTTCAGAGATGGTGCAGTCTTCCTGAGTGAGATGGGGAACCAGGTTGCCCTGCTTGTCCTTCACCGTGAAAAACATGTCCACCAGGTTGGTCTGGATCTTGAAGGTGGCTACCGACTGGTCGTTTTCCGGCTGGGCGGGAGCGTTGCTGACCGGGGGCGCGTCCGGCGAGGGCGCGAGCTGGGCAAGGGCGGTGCCAGACAGTGCCGGCAGGCCGATCATCAATGCGGCGATTCCCAACCAACTTTGCATCCTGCTCCTTTAGACGAAAAAGAGACTGCGAAGAAAGCATACCTGAGTTGTTTGGTTTGCTGCAGCGAAACCAGCAAGAGGGTCGCGCGTCTGATACTCTGACGGTTGCAGTCCTCGATGGCCCGGAGAGGGCCGGTTGTCAGACTTTTTGATGGTCAGTGGTCGGTTGTCGGTCATCTAACCAATGATCGTTGGCTTCGGACCGTCGGCAGGCAGCGGATGTACGGGCGGATGGTGATCGAGGGTGACTGTGTCCGTCGAGAAGCGGACAACTGAGCAGGACGACCGAACACGGAGAGTATTTGTGAAGCCTGGTTTGACAGCAATAGCGCTGACTGCGCTTCTGAGTTTCAACTTGAATCTGGCCCCCCTGGGCGTGGCGCAGCAGCAGACACCGGTACCGGATGCGCCCGCGCCGCAGACGAAACCATTGCCAGGAGTGGATGGGCCGATTACGCCGGGCATCGGCGCCGGCAAAGAGCAGACTGGGCCGCCTCCTGCGACCGACAGCCCTTCGGACGCCTCAGCGCCGAGCACGCAGGCGCCCTCAGCGCAAGTGAAAGACAATTTCGTGCAACCTCCGCCGGAGACTCTGAGCGCGGAGGATACGGGAACGCGGATCGTAGTGAATACCACCTACGTGGAAGTTCCAGTCACGGTGAAGGACTCGAAGGGAAACCTGGTTGCCGGCCTCGACTGGCGCGATTTCAAGATTTATGAGGACAACACGCGCGAGCCGATCAAGATTTTCAACGTGGATGCTTATCCGCTTTCGATCGCCTTTGTGGTGGACCAGAGCCTGACCGAAGATGTGATGCAGAAGGTGAACACCTCTCTGGACGCCATTCAAGGGGCGCTTGCCCCTTATGACGAACTGGCAGTTTATTCCTACAGCAACGGCCCGCAGGACCGGTCGCATGGGTTTACCGGCGCGCAAAGTGCGCGTGTGCCGTTTGTGATGGCCATGACCAAGTCGTCGGGAACCGACGAGCAGGTGCCGATCAACAGCGGCCCCCTTTCCGGCTGCAATATCCGCCAGAACGGCAGCTGCATGGACCCGACCCTGCAGCCGGGGCGCTCGGCGGGCTCGGGCAGCGGCGTGATCACCATTCCCAAGGAGATTCATACGCTGAACGACGCGATTCTGGCTGCCGCGAAGGAGCTTGCCAACCGCCCCAAGGGACGGCGACGTGTAATCTACGTCATCTCCGATGGCAAGGAGTACGGCAGCAAGGCCAGCTGGAAGGAAGTTGTCCGCTTCCTGCAGACCAACAACATCACGGTCTACGGAACGCTGGTGGGAACCTCGGCGGCGTGGGGCGAAGGCTACCTGAGCAAGTTCCATCTGCCCTTCACCATGTACGACAACATCCTCTACAAGTACATTGCAGCGACCGGCGGGCAGGCTGACTCCGAGCGCAACCTGAACGGCATTGAGAAGAGCTATGCCGACATTGCCAAGGACGCCCGCAACCAGTACACGCTGGTGTACGCCAGCCACGAGTCGATCTACGACAGCAAGTTCCGCAAGATCGATGTGCGGGTGGACCGGCCTGGCCTGGATGTGACGGCTAAGGCAGGCTACTTCCCGTCGGCCCAGATGTCGCGCTAGGCCCGCGTGAACTGGACGGGGTCCGCGGCCGGTCTGGGGCTGCTTTCAGCCGCGAGCTGGGGCGGATCCGACTTTATCGGCGGCGTGGGAGCACGGCGGGCGCCGGTGTTTCTGATCGTGGTTTCCGGGCATTTTGTTACCTTGCTTGCTCTGCTGGCGATCTGCCTGGGAGGCCGCCTCCCGCTTCCCGGCAGGCACGATCTGCTGTTCTCGGCGGCCGGCGGCTTTGAGGGTGCACTGGCGCTGGCCATGTTTTATCGGGCGCTGGCCATGGGGGCCATGGGCCTGACTGCGGCGCTTACCGGGCTGCTGACGGCCATGATTCCGGTTCTTTTCTCCCTGCTCGACGACGGGCTGCCTCCCTCGGCAGGCGCTTTGGGTTTGGCGATGGGGCTGGCAGCGGTCTGGCTTATCACGCATGCGCCGGCTGCGAACGCTGCGACCGGGTACGCCGGCCGCCGACAGCCAGGGACTCCGCCCAAGGCCTTGCTGCTGGGTGCTTTGGCGGGGCTGGGGTTTGGGGCGCAGCTATTGCTGTTCAAGTTCGCGGCGGGCGGCGGGATTCTGTGGGCCATGACTTCGGCGCGTGCGGCTGGGGTGACGGCGATGTTGCTGGTAATCCTGTTTTCGCCCCCGGCGCGTCCCGGGCAGGGCTTCTGGCTCTGGGGCGTGCTGGCAGGTACCTTCGACACCGTGGGGAATCTGCTCTACATTGAGACCACACGTTTTGGCCGGCTGGATGTGGCGGCCGTGATCTGCTCGCTCTATCCGGCGGGGACGATTCTGCTGGCGGCGCTGGTGTTCGGGGAGCGGCCGACCAGGCGGCAGTTTGCCGGGATGGCGCTGGCGCTGGCGGCAGTGGTTTTGCTCAGCGTACAGTAAGGCGTTCGACAAGCCGGATGCGGGAGGGACCCATCGACAGGCTTCAGGATTGAGTCGCCAGCCCTACCGGTTGCTACGAAAAGGCGCGGCGAAAAAAATGTCCAATGAGCTTCTGGCAGACGACCGCCTGGGTTTGTTGAATAGAAGCGACGCAGGCGCTAGCTCTGCTTGGTCTCCGTCGAAGCAGGCGGCGCGGGCGGGGGAGCGACGCTTTGTTTGGCAACAGGATCAGGCGCAGGATCGGTGACGCCCTTGATGCCTTCCTTGAAGCCTTTCAGGCCTTCGCCCAGCCCTTTGCCCAGTTCCGGGAGGCGCTTGGCGCCAAATAGCAGAAATGCAACCACGGCCAACACGATCAGGTGCCATGGCTGAAGTAGATCGCCCATTTCATCCTCCGCGCGCCAGCCAATCCGGGCACGCATTCTCAACTGTCATTGTCGCACAAAGCGAGTCGACCGGTGCAGCCTCTTGGGGGGCCTCGATTTTAAGTACGGCCGCCCGGGGGGGGG
>DATDLS010000318.1:0-23711 GCA_036519195.1 Occallatibacter sp.
CGCAGGAACCCCCTCAAAACTTAATTTGTCAAAGCCCTGAGGAGCGCGGCTAACCACTCGCCGAATCGCTCTTGTGTCTGCTTTCACCCGATCCATCGCATCGAGATAGATCTCGAAATGGCTCATCGCGCGCCCCTGATACTCATCACTCTCTTCGGCCAGGACAATCTCGTTGATAAAACGCCGGCTGGCGGGAAAGGGCTTCGGGACCCAAGGCAGGTCTACGCACGTCAAAGTCCGCTGGAGCGCCTTGAGCAGGCTCATAAAATCCCAAACTGCGAAGACGTGCGACTCCATGAAAAGACGCACGTGGCCGAGCGTACGGATGCTTGGGTAGAGCGGATGCGTGGCCAACATCTGGCGCAACGGCGTCAGACGCAACTCTATAGTGTCGATTGAATTGGTTGCGGCGGCAGGGTTCACATTCTTATTATCGCCTCTGGACACAGGCCTCTTGCGAAAGCGGCCACCTCAGTTCATCGACGTCCGCATGCACCCAGGGCACGCATAAGAGTCAACATCAGGCCTCAACGGGCGAGTTCTTAGTGTCCGGTTCAGTCGAGAAGTTCGGGAATATCATTCACCCGTGTTGAAGCCTCTTGTCGATCGTCAATCACGGCAACTCGCCGATCGAACTTCCAATCCGGTGAGTCAGCGGGACCTGAACAGAGGTTGAGCCCTGAAGGCAGACGATCGCCCTCGTCGGCCTCTATTGGTCGATTCGTGTCCTGCTCTGTCTCCACCACAATACCGGCTCTACGGTTTCAGGGTCGCGTCGAATAGCGCGAACATTGTCTGCCAGTGACGCTCGGCGGCGACGGCATCATAGACTGGTGTATCGCGGAACACCCAGCCGTGTTTGGCCTGATAGGTCTCGATCTGGTGATCGACGCCGGCCTTGGTCAATGCCTCCTCCAGCCGTTCCTTCATGACATCGGGGAAACCCTGATCCTCGATGGCCCCCGCAATATAGACCCGTGACTTCATCTTCGGAGCGAGCAGATGGGGACTATCGGCAGCATCGGTCGCAAGCCGCCCGCCGTGATAGGATGCCGTAGCCAGAATATTGGCCGGATACGTTCCGGCCGCGGTGAGAGACATCAAGCCACCCATACAGTAACCGGTCGTGCCAATGCCACCTGGCTTCACATCCTGTTGCGCGGCGAGGTAATCGAGAAATGCCCGAGTGTCGGACATGATGTTGGCCGGCGTGGCGAGGGCGAAGTACTTCTCCA
Source organism: Occallatibacter sp. (assembly GCA_036519195.1). Classification (GTDB taxonomy): domain Bacteria; phylum Acidobacteriota; class Terriglobia; order Terriglobales; family Acidobacteriaceae; genus Telmatobacter. Next base: position 1,236 of record DATDLS010000318.1, read on the forward strand.
TCAGGATCTTGCGTTTGTCCGGATCCGTGAAGACCGTATGTGGATCCATCGGCTCGTATGGTCCGGACCGATAAAAGAGATCCGGAAGCAATACAAAATAACCGTGGGCTGCGAGCCGCTCGCCGATCTCAAGCATCGCGGGGCGAATCCCGAGTCCATCCATGAATACGAGAACAGCTGGCCACGGCCCGCTGCCGGCCGGGCGATAGAGATAGCTCGGGCAGGTCCCATCATTGGTCTTAATCTCGATCTTGTCCATGAACATGTTTTAGCACACAATCCGCAGAGGAATTTCCTCAGCCATGACCGGACGGCGAGGACAACGAGGCAGTGATCAGCCAAAAGGGGAGACTTTCTCGCCTATTGCCGATTGAGCATCATGCGCTGGAGTCGACCTTCATGTGCGTTCCTGCGAAGTATGGTGCAAGGTGGATTACAAATCCGATGAGGATATTGACCAGGGCCGCGAACGTCATCCAGCGACTCTCGCGATAGAATCCGAGCGCGAAGAAACAGAACGCAAAGAACAGGTGGAACCAGCACGGTACCCAAAGTGCGATGGGCGGCAATGACGTCATCGGAAGGCTGCGCTTCCTCCAGTCGAAAGCCAGGAGGACCAGAAGTGCTATTACGATCAGGCTGAGACGAATGCCGGACGTCATGCCAAAATATCGGATGAGGAATGGGTAGAGGTAATTCTCGGTGCCGAAAAGAGTTGCCAGAGAGCAGAGCAGCGCAAGAAACGTAATGAAGCTTCGCTTCGCGATGCTCCCAGGATCAAGGCGTGCCATGGACCGCTCGAAGATGCGGCTGAATGCGGAGTAACAGAACACCACCGTGATCCACCCATTGAAATTCCCATAGGGGATACCAAACCACTGGCTGGTGAGCGACAGGCTGGTGTCCTTCCAGTACCAATGCCACATGTGGAGTCGATAAGCAACCACGTCCATGCTCAGGTCAATATTGAGCGCCAGGAGCGTATCGAATGCTGCAGCGGCCAGCAGGGGAAGTCGCAAAGAGTCGCTGAATAGGCGTGCTGTGTACAGGATGATGCCCCATCCAGCGCCAATACATAAGGGGACGTTCAGCGGCGCGCTGCCCACCATCAGGAAAAAGTGGCCGTAGGTGTAACTGTGGGTGACCACCTCCATGTATTCCAGCAGCACCCCGAACCCGAACCCGCCCACGATGTAGGGCACGGCTTCGCGATGTCGCCGGTATGCGTGTCCAAAACAAAGGGCCAGCAACAGAAACATGCTCGCTTCAAAAACAGGAAAGCACCAGGCGGGCGCCGTCCCATACGGAATGCCAGGATAAGGCAGCACAGATCATTCTCCGAGGAATGTATTCTCTTAAGGGTAGCAGCACGGAGACATTGCAGCGCTGACGATCCGGCGATGCCCGGCCATGCGCGTCCCCCAAAATGCAATCAGTCAGGCAATGGACAACAAGATCGACCTGACATTTCGCACAAAGCCGGGGCATCTTCTCAATTTCTGGTTGAGCAGGCACAGGACCCCTGCGGCAGCCGCCCTGCAACAAAACCAGCCCGCACTTTGGCGCCATTGCGCTCGAAGACGAGCCCTAAGTCCCGCCTCGGGAGCAGGACAAATCTGGTAGCGATCCAATGCTGCAGTGGGTGGTGAGCTCTGTCATTAGAAACTGCAGTTCCAAGCCTTTGAACGCATCACAGTAAAAGCTCTGTGACCTTTCACTTCAGCTTCTCCCGGCGGGATCCACACAAACCAGCCGTTCGGGTGCGTTTGCCGGCAGCTCTATCGGGTGAGTGACCTCAAAGAAAGTTTTGCATAAGCGGCCGGCACTACCTGAAACCACAGAAAGCAATTCTCTCCCATTCATCGCCTGATCCATATTGCCGCGGTCTGTCACTTGAATACGATTGGAGATGAGTTGTCTTCTTCAAGTCCGGAATCCGGTCGGTTGTGCATCCTATTTTTGCTGGTGTGGACGAAAATGATCCCCGAAAAGAACTCCCCATGTTTCTCTTGCATGCTGGATGCATACCACTTAGTTTCTATAGAACGTCTTCAGCCCGGTTTGGAGACGCCCGCTGGGGTGTGTAGCTCGGTTTCACACCCCCCACCGTTGCTGTCGAAATGTGACTCAGCTCGGAGGGTCTCCGATGTTGCGGATTTTGGGTCTGGTTTGCCGTGTCCTGCGTCTTCGTTTCGTTGTCTCAACCGTAACAATTCTGCTGCTGTCTGCATGGGGTGGCGCATCGAGCGCGCAGCTGACCCCGGCTCCCAACTGGAGCCAGCAGTCCCCGGCCACAAGTCCTTCGATAAGAATTGAAGCCACGATGGCGTACGACGCCGGCACTGATCAGGTGGTGCTCTTTGGCGGTGATGGCGGCAACGGCAATCTCCTGAACGACACCTGGACGTGGAATGGAGCGACCTGGACCCAGAGGACCTCAGACGCGAGTCCTCAGGCGAGATTTGGCGCCATGATGGCGTACGATGCCAGCACAAACCAGGTGGTGCTCTTTGGTGGCCAGAACATCAGCGGCAACTTCCTGAACGATACCTGGTCATGGAATGGCACAACCTCAACCTGGACCCAGAGGACCCCGGCCACGAGCCCTCAGGCGAGAACTGCCGCCACCATGGCGTACGATGCCGGCACAAACCAGTTGGTGCTGTTTGGCGGTGCCGGCGGCAGTAACTTCCTGGGCGACACTTGGACGTGGAATGGGACAACCTCAACCTGGACACAGCTGTCCCCGGTCACGAGTCCTGCGGTGAGAGAATTCGCCATGATGGCCTACGATGCCGGCACCGGCCTGGTCGTGCTCTTCGGCGGCCAGAACATGAGCGGCGTCGACCTGAACGACACCTGGACTTGGAATGGAACGACCTGGACCCAGTCGACCCCAGCCTCGAGTCCTTCGGCAAGAGATGGCGCCATGATGGCATACGATGCCAGCACAAACCAAGTGGTGCTCTTTGGCGGCGCGAATAGCAACAGCGGCAACTCCCTGGGCGACACTTGGACGTGGAATGGCACGACCTGGACCCAGTTGACCCCAGCCGCGAATCCTTCGCCAAGAACTACCGCCACGATGGCATTCGATACCAGCACAAGCCAAGTGGTGCTCTTTGGTGGCCTGGAAAACGATCCCGGCCCCTTCCTGAACGACACCTGGACGCTGCAACAGGGAGCGGTCAATCTGGGGAGCGCGAACGTCTGCACACCGGGAGCGATCACTCCCTCGCCGTGCAGCTTGACAGCGACGCTTTATTTTGATGTCGCGGCCGACACCACCATCGGTTCCATCAACATCCTGACCCAGGGCACACCCAATCTGGACTTCAACGCAACGACGACGCAGGAGTCGAACGCCTGCGCGATGCAGACTTACATCAGCGCCACCATCTGCACGGTGACCGTAACCTTTACGCCCACCAAAGCGGGCATACGGTACGGTGCAGTCGTGATCGAGGATGGCACGAGCAATGCGCCCGCCACCGCCTACGTTTTCGGCACAGGGCAGGGGCCGCAACTGGCCTTCAGCCCGCCCATGCAGAGCGCGATTCCAGCCACAGGCCTGATAAATCCCGAAGGCGTGGCAGTGGACGGCAGCGGCAACGTCTATATCACCGATACAAACAATAACAGCGTGCTGAAGGAGACGCTGGCCGGCGGCAGTTACACGCAGAGCACGATTCCGGCCACAGGGCTGTTGGGTCCCGAAGGCGTGGCGGTGGACGGCAGCGGCAACATCTATATCGCCATTACCGAGGGCGGTAGCAGCGGAAACGGGAATGTGCTGCTGGAGACGCTCGCCGGCGGCAGCTATACGCAGAGCACAATTCCCGCCACAGGCTTGATGAGTCCCATAGGCGTGGCGGTGGACGGCAGCGGCAACGTCTATATCGCCAATTTCAATGGCGGTAGCGGCGGGACCGGGAATGTGCTGAAGGAGACGCTGTCTGGCGGCAGCTACACGCAGAGCACGATTGCTGCCACAGGCCTGGCCCATCCCATAGGCGTGGCGGTGGACGGCGGCGGCAACGTCTATATCGCCAATTTTAATGGCGGTAGCAGCGGGACCGGGAATGTGCTGAAGGAGACGCTCGCCGGCGGCAGTTATACGCAAAGCACGGTTCCGGCCACAGGCCTGATGAATCCCGAAGGCGTCACGGTGGACGGCAGCGGCAACGTCTATATCGCCAATACTTATGGGGGAAGCAGCGGAAACGGCAATGTGCTGAAGGAGACGCTGTCCACCAGCGGCAGCTATATGCAGAGCACGATTCCGGCCACCAGCCTGGATTTCCCCACTGGCGTAGCGGTGGACGGCAGCGGCAACGTCTATATCGCCAATTTTAATGGCGGTAGCAGTGGAAACGGCACTGTGCTCGAGGAGGACTACGCAGACGCGCCGACACTGACCTTCGTAACCCCGACGAGCGATGGCACAACCGACACGACCGATGGGATGTTCTCGGTACAGATCGAAAATATCGGCAACGAACCGTTGACGGCCATCTCGCCGGGTCTAAGCGTGATGGCCAACTTCGTCCAGGGCGAGGGCAGCGAAACGGCTCCGGATTGCACCGTTACCTTCTCGCTCGCCGCGAATGGCTCCTGCAACATCAGTGTGGGGTTTGCGCCGGTCGCCCCGGCCACTGGCACGGTGAATGGTTCCGTGATGCTGACCGACAACAACCTGAACGCCACCCCCAGTGCGATGCAGATGATCACGCTGACGGGCACTGCAGTCCAAATCAGGATCTCGCCAACGACCTTACCGAGTGCGACGCTCGGCGTAGCGTATAGTGCGACGCTCACGACCAGCGGCGGCACGGCGCCTTATATGTATGCGATCAATTCAGGAGCCCTGCCAACGGGGCTGACGTTGGACGCCATGACCGGAGTTCTCTCCGGCACGCCGACCGCCGCGGGCATCTTCAACTTCACGGTGATGGTGACCGACAGGAGCACAGGCCCGGTTGCACCGGTGAGCGCATCGCAAAGTTACACGCTGATGGTAAGCCCGCCAATGATTACGATCTCACCAGCAGCGCTGCCAGCGGCGACGGTCGGTACAGCGTACAGTGCGACGCTGACGTCCAGCGGCGGAACCGCGCCTTATACCTATACGATCATTTCAGGGCCGCTGCCCGCCGGTATTACGCTGACCGGTGGTGTGCTTGCGGGTACGCCGACCGCGAGTGGGACGTTCAACTTCGCGCTGACGGCAGCCGACAGCAGTCGAGCTCCCGGCCCCTACTCAGCAACGGCAAGCTATCATTTGCTGGTCAATGCAGCCGCAGTCACGGCTCCACTGGACTTCACGTTTACGGACACGGGAGCGAGCTCGTTCACGGCGGCGCCGGGAGCGGCAGCAATGTACCGTTTTGCTCTGGCACCGCTGAACCTAACGTACCCGGGGCCGGTGAGCTTCATCGTGACCGGCCTGCCGACGGGCGCGACAGCGACCTTCACGCCGAGCACGGTAGCCGTCACTGCCGGAGCTACCACTGTGATGATGACGGTGCAGACGGCGCGGGCGATGGCGCAGAGCCGCCGCGGCCCCATCGGACGCGACATCATTCTGGCGCTGTTGCTGCTGCCGTTTGGGATCAAGCGCAGCCTGCGCAGACCGGGGACCGGCAGGATGCTGCTGTTGCTCCTGCTACTGGCGGGAACCGCGGCCGCGATGAGCGGCTGCGGATCGAGCAACGGCTTTCTGTTGCAGAGCCCGCAGACCTATACGCTGACCGCAACCGCGACGGGCGGAACGCTTGAGCATAGCCAGACAGTCACGCTGATCGTGCAGTAACAAAGATCGATAGGAGAGCCAAGGCAGAAGGGGGGAAGGCAGCCACCAGAATGCCTGGATCAATCGAAGGGAACGTACGGAGGGCTGAGGCCGGGCAATTCCACAGATTGCACCAAGCGAGACAATTGTTTCCGCGCCTCCATTCCTCAGAGCCTTAATTCTGCTCAGCTTCTATACTGAAGTTGTGATGTCGACAAACAGCGAGAAATTGATGGAGAGCGGTCGTTGGATTGTCTTCCAGGGGCTGTTTTCCCGCTTCTTCGCCTGGGTTCTACGCCGCATGCCCACCGAGCGGCAGCGGTTGCTGGCTGTGACCATTCTGGCAGGCGCCCTCTGCGGCCTGGCTGCCGTGGCGTTTCACCTAAGCATCATGGGGCTTGAGGCGCTCATGATCGATCGCGCCAATGCCGCCTCCGGGCATAGCTGGATCTGGTGGACGGTTCTTTCCCCTGCGATTGGCGGCCTGGTGGCCGGCGTTGGGCTCACCTACTTTGCACCGGCCGCGGCGGGCAGCGGCATTCCCCAGGTTAAAGTGGCGTACACGCTGCGCGCTGGCTACGTGACGGTGCGTGAAACCATCGGCAAATTTGTCCTATGCGCATTGCAGATTGGCTCGGGGGCTTCGCTGGGCCTCGAAGGGCCGACCGTGCAGGTATGCGCCGGCGTGAGCAGTATGCTGGCCCGGGCGGCTCGGCTAAGCCCTAAGAACACGCGCCGCATGGCTTCGGTCGGTATGGCGGCAGGCATCGCGGCGGCCTTCAATGCGCCCATTGCCGCGGTGACCTTCACACTCGAAGAATTGATCGGCGACCTGGACCAGACCATGCTCTCCGGCGTCATTGTGGCTGCCGCGCTTTCCGCCGTAGTGGAACACTCCATCCTCGGCTCCAACCCCGTCTTCCACGTGAACGCCTTTTACACCCTGGGCAAGGCTTCCTCTCTCATCTGGTACGCGTTGCTGGGGCTGTTGGCAGCCATCGTCTCGGTAGCCTTTACTGACTCCCTGCTCGGTGTGCGAGCCTGGTTTCGCCGGCTTGAACAAGTGCCACGCTGGGTGCAGCCGGCCATAGGCGGTGCGGCTACCGGCGGCCTCGCTGTCGCAGCTCTGGCGCTGTTCCATCTGAACGGCATCGCCGGAGACCCGTATGGCACGCTCACCCTGGCCCTGACCGGAAAAATGACGGTCATTCCCATGGTCGTCTTCTGCATTCTCAAGCTGGCCGCGACCGTCTGCTCCTACTCGAGCGGCGGGTCCGGCGGCATCTTTGCGCCGGCTTTGTTCATGGGAGCGATGCTGGGCGGAGCTGTCGGCTACCTGGACGTCACAGTCTTCCATCATTCCGCAGATTCGATCGGGGCGTTTGCGGTCGTGGGCATGGGCGCGGTGTTTGCAGGCATCGTGCGCGCGCCCATGACCTCCGTGCTGATCATCTTCGAAATGACCGGCGGGTATGGGCTGGTGCTTCCCCTCATGATTGCCAACATGAGCGCGTTTGCGCTGGCGCGGCATTGGCGGCGCATCTCAGTATACGACGCACTGCTGGCGCAGGACGGCATCTTCCTCGAACACGGCGCCGTACCGCCCGACCCGCCGCACGAAGAGGGCCTGCCGGGCAGCGCGGCGCCGGCCGGGGCGGACGCTTAGAAAGCCACGCTACTTCCCAGGCTGCATGTAGTTCGGGAAATATGCCCGCAGTTCGAGAAATGGCCCGTGGAAATCACTCGGTAGCGGCGGGTAGTTTGAGCCGGTCAGCGCGAGCCAAGCGGCTCGATCCAGAGCCGCGTCGCCCGAACGCTCTTCGAGGATCATGCTGCTGTCCATCAGCCGCCCATTGGGCAGCACCTTAAAGCGGATCGCCACAATTGCTGACTTCGACGGTGGAGGGCTGAGCTCAGCGGGGATCAGCGGATCCCGTGCTTGCTGGGTGATCTTGTGCCAGCTTTTGAGCCGGCCGCTGAAGTCGACGCCCTGGGTGTCGGACAGAAGCTCCACTCCGCCTGTCGAATGCTGACTGAGTATCGATTGCGAGGTAGTCATCGCTTCGGGCGAACTGGCCGGAGCCGTCTGGGCGGCAGATGAAATTCCACAGAACAATGCGCACGCGAAGATGGTCGAGATGATTCGCAAGAGTTCCTCCTTCGGCAGGGCGATTGCAACGGATGCGTCCCACAATCAAATTCAGACTTGATGTCGGTCGCAGCGGAAGCACTTACTTGCCGGGCTGCATGTTGTACAGAAAATACGCCTGCAACTCCAGATAAGGCCCGTGAAAGTCTCGCGGAAGCGGCGGGTAGTTCGAGCCGGTCAGCGCGCCCCATGCGGCTCGATCCAGGGCCGTATCGCCGGAGCGACCTTCCAGCTGCAGGCTGCCATCCATCAAGCGTCCATTGGGCAGCACTTTGAAGCGAATCGTCACCATGCCCGACTTGAGAATGGGCGGATTGACCTCGTCCGGAATCAGCGGATCCCAGGTGTTTTGCGTCTCGACGTGCCAACGCTGTAGCCAGCTGCGGAAATCAACCCCCTGCGTGTCTGACAGCACCTCAACGCCACCGGTTCCTGCGCCCGGGTGACGAGCCAGGCCACTGCCTCCAAGATTGCCAGCGTTGCCTTCGCCAGGGTTCCGGGCGGCGCCTTTCATGGCGTCGCGCAGCTGATCGGCGGGATTGGTCGAATTCATGGCGAAGTTGGGCCGTGCGGGCACGGCAGCCGGCCGCGGCGCCTCAAGCTGGGATTGCGATTGCTGGTTAGGCGGGATGGGCGCCGGTGCCGGAGCCGGAACAGCAGACAGCTCGGGAGGGGCCGGAGCCGGAGCCGGCGTAGGAGCTGGCGGTGGCGGAACGGCCCTGTTCAGCGCTTCCAGAGTCTTCTTGTCGACCCTGGTCTGCTTGGGCGGCACCGGCTTGATGACCACCTTGGGCTTCAGATTGCGCAGCGCGTCCGGTGGCAAATCCAGATAAGTCAGATCTTTGCGGTTCTTGATGGCGTCAATGGGGTCAATCACCATGGGCACCTTGAACACATATTTCGGGATCCAGGTGACGGCCGAGAGCAGCGCCAGGTGGAACAGGATTGCGATCCAGATGCCCTCGCGGAACCTTGCCCAGCGGCGCTCATCTTCGAGCTGGCTGATCATGTCGAGCAGCTCGTGGGTATCGTAATCCACCCAGCGCGAGCCGCGTACCACCGGAGACACGGACTCGACCGGCTCCTGATCGGTTTCCAACTGGCCCGGTTCTGGGGGCCGCTTGGGTTCGTTCACGTTGGTTGGCAGTTCGCTGGTGGGCATTCGTTTCGGGGGAGTTCCAAAGGGCGCACTGGCCCGGCGGCTCCGGTCGAGTCCTTCCCGTTTATTCTCTCATCCAACTAGGGAACGTGCCCAACCCGGCCGGCCCGTACAATGATACCTGATACTTAAGACGGATTACCCACGGGAAGGGGACCCTGATTGAAGTCGATTCTTCGAGGAATGATGGCCAAGATGAATCTCGTCCTGGTCCCTTTCCTGGCCAAATTCGGCATCTGGGGTATAGGCGCCCTGGCCTTGCTCGATTCCTCGTCCATCCCCGTGCCCATGGACGCTTTTCTGGCCTTCTCGGTCTGGAACGACAAGGGCCGCTTCTGGCTCTATTGCATCATGGCCTCGCTGGGATCGGCCATCGGCGGCCTGTTGCCCTACGGTCTGGGCCGCGCCGGCGGCGAGCTGTTCCTGCTGAAGCGCGTCAATCGTGAGCGCTTTGAGAGGATGCGCACCCGGTTTGAGCGACAAGAGTTCCTGGCCATGATGATTCCCTCCATGATGCCGCCGCCGACGCCCTGGAAGGCCTTCGTGTTCGCCGCCGGGGTGTTTGAGTTGCGGGTCGTGCCCTTTTTGCTCGCCGTGTTTTCGGGCAGAATGGTTCGCTGGCTGGTTTTGTCTTGGCTGGTGCTGAAACTGGGACCAGGAGCCGTGGACATCGTGAAAGGGCACGCACTGGCCGGGATGGCCGTTGTAGGCGCTCTCGCCGCGATCGGTTTTGGTTGGTGGTGGTTCAGAAGGCGGCCTCGCGAAGCGTAGAGGTTGCCCGGCAATTGCCGGTTCAGTCCGGCAGGCTCTCAATCGCTGCCCGATCGACGCGGCAGACGCTCCCAGACAGATCGGAAGTTGTTACGGACAGCGGCTTCCGGCGCTGAAGGGAAAGTGCTGCCCATAGGGTCGAGAGCCAGGATTGTCTGGATTCCCATACGCTCGCAGTCGGCAAGCTTGAGCATCGCGCGCAGGAGCGCATCTTCGCGCGAAAGCACTCCAAGAACGGGAATTGGCGGGCGAGGGATGCCATGTTCAATGGGCAGATTCGGATCCGTCGGAGTAATGTCCGGGACGCGATAATTCCCATCGGAAACCTGTACCCGGAGTTCCGTGGCCACGCGGATATTCCATTCCCGAGGGCGGCTCCGGAAGAACCGAACAATGGCTGCCTGCCAATTCGCACGGTTCCATTCGCCCTGGGGCCGTTCTTCCGTCACCCCGTCGACACACTCGGCATCCGGATCATATACGAACTCTGCAGCTTAACCCCAAGGGGGACGTGCGTGGTCTGTGCTCTGGTTGCCATGAATCAGCCTCCATCCAGCCGACCCGTGCTGCCGTAGCGCTCTGAACTAGTGTCCTGCCTCCGCAACGGCGGCATGGCTCGTGTTGAAGCGCCGCACAAGCACCGGCGCGCCAAACGCCACACCTGCCATCAGCGCCGTCGAGATGAGGTCATTTCGATAGAAAGGCAGTGCAGCAACAAAGCAGGCGCCCAGGCCACCGAGCGTGTGCGGATACATGGCTCCGCCGGCCCAAACGGCGTAATTGGAGATCAGGAAGAAGGAAGTCGGCCCCAGCAGAGCGCCAGCAGCAACGAGCGCAAACGTCGTTTTGCTGCGGAGCAGAATCTGTCCCAGAACCATGGCCGCCACGTACCAGGTCCAGGTAGGAATGTAGCTCGCCCATTGGAATCCGTAGTGGTAAACGGAGACCGTGAGAAAGTAGTCGGTGGCCATGAGTACGGCCAGCGGAGCCAGCATCTCCCGCCACGAACGGCGCGCGCCAAAATAGAGCAGCATTCCGCCCACTGCCGTAAAGTTGAACCACTCCGGATGCGGCGTAGCGGCCAGCATCAGACGGCTGAGTACGGCAATCAATAAAAACAGATAAGCGCCCATTGAAACCTCAATCTTTTCAGTTTTCGGGAATGGCTCCCGAAGCTTGGGACTGGTACGCCTAAAAAGGAGCGCACCAGATATGAGAATACTCTCTTCATTCTGGGGCGCAACCGTTCCAGGGTCAACCGATATTGCTTGACCACACAAATAAATCTTTCCATGCCGGCAAAAGCAACAGCAGAAAATTGGACTCATCCGCCCGACGGCTCGCTATTTGCTGGCCGTCTGTGCAGGCGGCTGGTCGCCGCGCAAATTGATCTCCCGGTGAATGGTGTAATGTTCAGGGCTGCCACAGGCAGTGAGCGCCGCGTCAGAGCAGGCCCGCTCCTCAACCTGCACCGGATTTTCCATGAGGGCGGAGAGAATCCGGCCGGTGGCTAGAGCCACCTGAATCTGGACGTCAAACGTCTCCTCACCGACGCCGGCAATGTACTTTCCGTCCGAGGTTTTCTCCACCTGCACCCAATTGTTGGCAGTGTCACCCACGCGCTCTGTCATCCAGGCGGCAGGCAATTTAATCTGCGGCTGAGCCGGCGGAACGTGGCGGACAACAAGAGTCGCATAGCCATTCGCCTGGTCGATCGATTGCAGCTTCACGTCAAAGTCGATCGAGTCCTCGCCGGCAACGACGCGCTTTCCGTCCGCCCAGGAGTTTGGCGCGCCGTACTTCACGTAGGCATGGTCGCCGGGATGGAGCAGCGTCTTCTGGTTCATGGCGATCTTGACATCCGCATAGAAAGTGAGCAGGTCGGCGATCGGGCCAATGAGATCAGGTTGCACATTGTTCAGTGGCGGAATCGACAGCTTTGCGCCCGGCGCCAGAGACAGCGGTTCATGAAAAGCGCGGCTAGCGGCAGAGAGCCGCAGTTGGTCAGCATTGATTTCGAGGTCCGTCCAGGAAAGCTGCTCGACAAAAACTCCAGCCGCGTCCTTTTGAACAGCGCCTTCGGCGCGCGCTTCGTACTCGGTCGTCTTGGCCCGGGCGTGATTGATGCAACTGATGGTGTAGGCGATCTTCTCACCAACCTGATACTGCCGGGCGAGCGGTCGAGACAGGGTGGGATCGTTCGTCCTTGCCGCTTGTTGCGACTGCAACGAAACGGCCCCCGCGATGACGAGCATGGCAAGCGTTACCGAGCAGGCGCACACGCTTTGAGTTCCAGATTTCCGCGGTGCAGGTTGCGCCGGGACATCCCAGCGACGCGATTTGTTCATTAAGAATTCTCCTTAGTCCCCATGCACGTTGCCCAGACCGCTTGCTTCCAGCATCGATCAAGTCACGGCATTTTGTACAGGGGCCCGCTTCTCGAATCGCGCAAGCCCATGCCGCTCCGGGTGCGCCAGAGGCATGAGCAAATTTTGCTGTTTACGTTACGTGTACTATGTGTCATAGTACACGTATGGTTCCATTCCGGGTTACCTTTCGCGCCGGCGTTTCGCTCTTTGAGCAGGTGGTCTACGCGGCAATCAAGGCGATGGTCTCAGGGCAGCTACGGCCCGGAGACCCGTTCCCTTCGGTTCGGGCCTTAAGCAAGGAACTCAAAATCAATCCCAACACCGCCCACAAAATTGTTGCTCACCTGGTGAACGAAGGGTTGCTTGAGACCAAACCGGGCATTGGCACAGTGGTTGCCGTTCTTCCCGACGCAACGCGCAAGGAACGCACCGCGCTGCTGGGCCATGAGATTGAGGAACTGGTGGTCGAAGCCAAGCGTCTCGGAATTGAACTTGCGGAGATGCTGGACTCAATCACTCAGCACTGGAAGCGGCTCAGCGGCCTCGATCAAACGGGCGCCAACGACGGAGGGAAACAGCAGCGATGAACCCTGTGATGCGTACGGAAGGTTTGAACAAACGATTCGGCGAAACCGTCGCCGTGGACGGCATCGGCCTCTCGGTGCCGGAAGGTTCAATCTATGCCCTGGTAGGCGCCAATGGCGCGGGAAAGACCACGCTGATCAAGCTGCTGATGAACATCCTTCGCCCCGATGCAGGCAGTGCCCACGTGCTAGGCATCGCGTCTCGCGATCTTGCCGGCGCCGCGTTGAATCGCATCGGCTACGTCTCTGAGAACCAGGAATTGCCGGATGGCATGACGGTCGGCGGCATGCTCGACTACTTTCGGCCGTTCTATCCCAGCTGGGATCGCGCGCTCGAACAACAGCTGGTGCGGCAATTTGATCTGCCTCTCAGCCGCAAGCTGAAACATCTTTCCCGCGGCATGAAAATGAAGCCAGGTTCGCAGCTTCTCTTGCGTATCGGCCCGCCCTCATCATTCTCGACGAGCCCTTCTCCGGGCTCGATCCTCTGGTGCGCGACGAGTTGATCGAGGGCCTCATCGAGCGCGCCCCGGAGACGACCATCTTTCTTTCGTCGCATGACTTGGCGGAGATTGAAAGTTTCTCCAGCCACGTTGGCTATCTGGAGCAGGGTCGGCTGCTGTTCTCAGAAGAAATGACGACGCTCAGCAACCGATTTCGCGATGTAACAGTCACGCTCAGCGCACCTGCGGGGCTGCCATCTCAGCTCCCGGCCACCTGGATCGAAGCGCAGACCGCGGATTGCGTCATGCATTTTGTCGACAGCGATTTCAAGGAGGGAATCTCCGAGCGCGCTATGGCCGATCGATTCCCTTCGGCGCGCGACTTGGCATTTGCGCCCATGACCTTGCGCCAGATATTTCTGGCCATCGCCAAAGCGGGCCGCGGCGCCCAGGCCCAGAGAGCGCGCGAGCGGGTGTCCCAGGAGAACGAAGCATGAATCAGACTCAGCATATCTTCGCGAAGGACGCTCGGCGCTTCTGGGCTGAGATCCTGCTCTCGCTCGCCATCACGGTCGCTTTCGTTTTCCTTGGTCCCATTGAATGGATAAGCAAATACGAGCCCCAGGATCAGTCCCTGATGATCGTGGCTGCGCTCGTCACAGGGCTGGTAACGGTGAGTTGGTGGATCGCGATCACGCGCGTCGTGCACGAGGAACGGCTGGTGGGCGACACGCAGTTCTGGATCACGCGACCCTATGCATGGACAAGCCTGCTCGCAGCCAAAGTGGCTTTCGTGCTGGCGTTTCTCTATGTGCCATTGTTTCTCGCGCAACTGGCTCTGCTGGCTGAAGCGGGGTTCGCACCGCTTGCGTATCTTCCTGGACTGCTATACAACCTGCTGCTCATTAGCACCGTCTTTGCGTTGCCGCTGGCTGCTATAGCCTCGGTTACCTCGAGTTTTGCCCGGATGACCTTGACACTGCTCGGAATCTTGGCTGGCTTCATTGCTTTTTTGGCGCTCACATCTGTCGCCGACTCCTATTGGACCTCAGGCGAAGCTGGACCGCTGGGCAATCACATTTCGATTGTGCTCGGAGTCGCTGTGTTTACAGCAGCCATCGTCTTGCAGTATGCGCGGCGCACGGTGTGGTCCTCGCGCTGGCTCCTGTTCGCGCTGCCACTGCTCCTTCTCGCTGTCAGTTTCTTCTCGTCAAAGTACGAGCAGGCACAAATCAATCGCATTTATTCAACCGCACAAACCGGCGCACCGATCCAGCTGACGTATAGCCCAGCTCAGGCGGGCTACGAAACCTCCAGCTTTAATGCCTCGCCGCGCACGCAGATTCCGATCAAGATTCGGTTAGCAGAGAGCGGCGTGAGCAATGGCTTCCTGGTGCTGATCGACGCGGTCCGCGTCGAATTGAAGGCGCCGAATGGTTCCCATTGGGAGTCGCAATGGCAGAGCGGGGGTGGATACAAATTCCTTCCCGGAGAGCTCACGTTCAGTCCCACCTTCCTGATGCCGATCGCCGAATTCCGGAGATTCCAGGGCACGCCGCTCAGTGTACATCTCACTTTCGCGATCAGTAACGCGCAGGCGGGCAAGGTCACAAACCTGCCGCTCCCTTCGCAGAGATTTTCGGTGCCCGACTTTGGAGTCTGTTCGCCACAAACCGGATGGACGGAGCTTGGTCACATCACCGGAATCGCCTGCGTATTCGCGCTGCGCGAGCCACCGCTCACCGAAGTCAGCACACTCTGGTCAGACTCGCAATGCGCCGGTGCGGCTTCTCCGCCCGACGGGGGCATGCTGGGCACGGCATGGGTGGGCGCGCTTGATCGTGAGCCGGCGCAGCTGGGAATCTCGCCGGTGGTCGATCCGAATATTAATCTGTCGAACAGTCAAAACAACAATGGGCGCGGCGAAAACGGGTTACGCTACCTGTGCCCGGGCACTCCCATCATCTTCACACAATACGCGCGGGTTGGACGGATGCAGACCAGCGTCGACCTTCAGTCCTTCTCTCTGCCAGAATATTCCGTGACCGGGAACAAGATCACAATTACGCAGTAACACCCGACCGCGCAATCGCTGCGACGACCGCCTGCGCCCTTAGTGCTGTTCACGTCCGTTCATCGCTTCGCCGGCGTCTTCATGGCCGTCCACGATATACACCGCCGCCCCCAGCGGATTGCGCCCGGTGGTTCGGCCGGTACCAAGATACGAATAGTCGAAGCGCAGATCGGTGAACTCGACCGTCGTCCATCGGCGGTTGGGAGGCAGTTGCGGCGGGTCCATGCCTTCAACAGGTTCCTGGCCTAGGTCGCGCACCACGGCCCATCGGCCCCAGTCCAGGTAAACCTGACCCAGAGCAGTCCGTTTGGCCGCTTCCACAGCCGGAGTCGCCGGCGGCTTGAAGAGCACGTCGCGCTGTCCATCGCTTTCGATTTCACCGGTTCGCGTGTTAACTTCGGCGGTCTGATAAAAGTCGGCTGTCTCCTCGATGATGTGCCAGCGAAACGGATTCACCGGATACGGCTGAGCGGCAACGCGCTTGGCGGCTTCAGTGCCGATCTGCGCGTTGTCAACCAGCGCCAGCGCCTGCCGATGCTCCGCCCAGCGGATGGTCCACACAGCCAGCATTCCAACCAGCGCGAAAATGGCCCAGCCGCGGCCCTGAAACGGTTGATCTCGTGCGCCGATCTCGCCGCCGATCAAACCGATCAGCGCCGGGGCAATCATGGCCACGAGCAGCAGCGCCCATAGAATCGGCTCTGCGATGAAAACAAAGCTGCCTGCATACCAGCGCGGATTGAAGGGAAAGAACGGGCGCAGCCCGTAGTTGTTGGTCCAGTCCAGCAGCAGGTGACTGAGCGCGGCGATCAGCGCGGTCGCGTAGAGCCAGGCCCAACGGATCGCTTGGGGCTGAAGTTTTTTGGGAACAGGCGCACCTGGCGCGAGATTCATGGCCGCAAGCCTGCGCCGGCGGCGCGGCTCGCGCCAAAGATGCAGGATCGCAACCACTCCCACGATCACGCCTGCCACAACCGGCGCAGCAAGAAACGTGTGCGTAATACCTCGATGGTGCTTCAGCTCTTCGACCGGACCGCGCAGCGACCAGAAAATGTCCATGTCGGCGGCCTCAGCGGCCAGCACCGCGGCCAGCGTGGCGTAGGCCGTTTTGCGGTTCAGGCCGGCGCGTCCGATGCAGGCGCCGGTGAGGAAATGCGTCACTGGTTCCATATAGCTCTCGAACCATACTACCTTGCGCCCTTCGAGCGCCGGGCCGGCCTTCCCCCACATCTCCAGGCACCCTCCTATAATTCAAGCCATGGCCGATTCGACCAAATCCCACCCGGATCCAGCCCAGCGCGTAGAACAGCTGCGCACCGAGTTGCGGCGGCATGAGCATCTTTACTACGTGATGGACACGCCGGAGATCTCTGACGCTGAATACGATGCGCTCACGAACGAGCTGAAGCACATTGAAACCTCGCATCCGGAGCTGCTCACCCCCGATTCTCCAACCCAGCGCGTGGGCGGCGCACCCGCTGAGGGTTTCAAGAAGATCCGCCATTCGCGGCCTATGCTCAGCCTGGATAACGCCTATTCCGCCGAAGAGCTGGCCGACTGGGACAGGCGGGTGCGCGAGCTGGCCGGAAAACTGCCGGTCGAGTTCACAGCGGAGCTGAAGATGGACGGGCTGAGCGTGGCACTCCACTACGGGCCTGCAAACGGTGGAGGAGCGCGCCTGATCACCGGCGTGACGCGCGGCGACGGGCAGGTGGGCGAGGACGTAACCTCGAACATTCGCACCATTCGCAGCGTGCCGATTGCGGTTCATGCCGAGACTCTGAAGAAACTTGGACTGCCCGAGGCATTTGAGGTGCGCGGCGAAGCGGTGATGCCGGAGAAAGCATTCTTGCGGCTGAACGAGGAACGGGAGAGCGAGGGTCTGCCGCCGGCGGTGAATCCGCGCAATGCGGCCGCCGGGACGCTGCGCACGCTGGACTCAAGCATTGTGGCCAGGCGCCGGCTGGACGTTTATGCGTACTTCCTTCTGGTGGAGGGCGAGTATTGGCCCCAGGGCCAGCGGGCTACGCTCGATACTTTGTCGGCGCTGGGGTTTCGCGTCAATCCGCATCGCACTCTGGCCGATTCGGTCCAAGCGATGCAGAGCTTCATCGAGAAGACTGAGGCCGGGCGCGCCAAACTTGGCTACGAGATTGATGGCGTCGTGTTCAAGGTAGATTCGCATGCGACGCAGCAGCGGCTGGGCTACACGGGCCGCGCGCCGCGCTGGGCGCTTGCCTACAAATTCACGGCGCAGTCGGCGACGACCGTGCTTGAAGACATCATGATCACGGTGGGGCGCAGCGGAAAGCTCACGCCCACGGCCATGTTACGGCCGGTCTTTGTGGGCGGCGTGACGGTGAGCCGCGCCACGCTCCACAATGCGGACTTTATTGAGCGGATGGGGCTGTTGATCGGCGATTGGGTGAAGGTAGAGCGGGGCGGCGATGTGATTCCCAAGGTGGATGGCGTGGTGGAGGACGGCGAGCATCCACGGGGGAACCGCAAGTTCGTTTATCCGACCCATTGCCCGGAGTGCGGCAACGCCGTCGTGCGGCAGGAAGGCGAAGTGGATTATCGCTGCGTGAACGCCGACTGCCCGGCCAAGCTGCGCGAGACGCTGCTGCATTTCGGCGGCCGCGGCGTAATGAACATTGAAGGACTGGGCGATGCGGCGGTGGCACAGTTGATGGAACGCGGACTGGTCCGTAGCGTCGCGGATCTCTACAAACTGACCGAGGAGCAGCTCACCGGGCTCGATCGCTTTGCAGAAAAATCCGCGCGCACACTGCTTGAGGAGATCGAGCGCTCCAAACAGGCGGGCCTGGCGCGCGTGATCATGGGGCTGGGGATTCGCTTTGTAGGCGAGCGCACGGCGGAACTGCTGGCAGAGGAATTTGGATCGCTCGAGGAACTGGAGAAGGCCTCGTCTGAAGAGCTGGAGCGCGTCGAAGAAGTGGGCCCGCGCATCTCACAGGCAATTTTGGAATTCTTCGCGCAACCTGCCAACGTCGCCCTGGTCAAAAGCTTGAAGGATGCCGGCGTCCTGATGACAGCTGAGAGGAAAGTGCGCTCCACACAACTGTCCGGGCTGACGTTCGTGTTGACGGGCACCTTGCCTACGCTCACCCGCGATGAGGCAAAGCGCCGCATTGAAGCCGCCGGTGGCAAGACTGCAGGGTCAGTCAGCAAAAAAACAAGTTACGTGGTTGCCGGAGAAGAGGCAGGGTCCAAGCTCGACAAGGCTCGCGAGCTCAACGTGCCGGTGCTCGATGAGGCTGCTCTGCTTGATCTGCTGGCATCTGGAACGCCGCAGTCTTAGAGCCCGGTTGACGATCTTTCGCGGACGGGGGGCTTCAAGTCGGATATTGGCAGACCGGAGGCAGGGCGATCGCCGTCGGGGACCGAGCCACAGGAGCCCTCTCCAGGCTCCATGATGGGCACCCACATTTGGCCCGGCCAGCGGCTCCCCGCCCTCGCCCCGGCAACCGGCAGCCCCGACTTGAGCGCCGGCGCTTTGAGGATCTGGTTCCGTTCCCATCCAGTCCCAAAAAGATCCCAAGCTTGGATCGTAGCCCAGTGCCCTACCACTACCCCAACTCCAAGGAGGGCTTGGCACCCCACGGATTGCTTCGGTGAACTCCCGACCACCCGCGTCACCAACCAAAGCGCGCGACTGACCCGAGACCCGGCATTTTAGCAAAGCCCGTTCCAGCCGTGCCCGTTTTTGCATTGACCGGCCCCGCTTTTGCGTGGACCGGCAGAGATACGAGCCGACCCCGAGAATGGAGTGCATCGGGCACGGCTGTCGGAGCCAGGCACTAGAAGATCCATGCCGCGGGAGCCATCTCGCAAGCCGGCAAGGTCCCGGTCTGGTTACTGCGTCGCGAAGTACCCCTTCTTGGCGCGCGCCTGATAACGGCGGTCAACGCAGTAAAGGTAAATACTTCGGAAGGAGCCGTCGTATTTAAAGTCAGCCGGCGTATAGGTCAGTGCGTATTGGCTGCGCAGCTCTTCTTCAATCTCTTTAAAACTGGCTGACATTTCCTCCACCGATGGGGGAAAGAAGACGCGGCCGCCGGTCGACTCGGCCATCTGCGTCAGAACCGCATCCCCCTTGCCGCGGCTGGGCGTCCAATTGGTGCTGATGGCGTAGATGATGGTTTCGGCGCGCTCGCACTCCTTGATGACTTCATCGGGACGCACCCGGCTCTGGTTGTCATCGCCGTCGGAGATGAGCACGATGGCTTTGCGCACCGGTTCCTGGCCGCGCGAAACATCCAGCAGCTTGTCGCGACAGGCCGTGTAGACAGCGTCAAACAGCGCTGTACCGCCTCCCGGGCGCAACCGATTGACGCCGGTCTCCAGCGCATCGATGTTGTTGCTCCAGTCCTGCGTCACGGTAGGCGTTACATCGAAGCCCATGACAAAAGCGCGATCGCTGCGGGACTTGAGAATATCGAGAAGAAACTCCGTGGCTGACTGCTGCTCGAACTGGAAGCGGGAACGAATGGAGGTACTGGCGTCGATCACGATGCCCACGCGCAGCGGCAGATTGATCTGCTGATGAAACGAGTTCACACGAGCGGGGGTCTTCTGGTCGTCGAGCAGCGCGAAGTCGCCCTGCTGCAAGTTAGGAATATAACGCCCATGCTTGTCCGTGACAGTGAAGATGAGGTTGACCTCGTTGACGCCGAGATGAAGAACCGTCGGCGTTTCGTCCGAAGACTGGCCCGAGGCTGCGCCTGCCTGCGGCCCCTGCGTTTTGCCCGAGGAAGGGGAGGACTGCGGAGAAGTCGGTGACTGAGCCGGTATCTGGGCGGGCGGAGCGGGCGTTGGCGTTGTTGCCGGTTGCTGTGCCGACGCCGCAAGCAGGGAAAATGCGGCCGTAAGCATCAGGCCGGTAAGGTTTCTGATCATAGCTTCCTCATCTTATCAATTATCCCCGGCAAACCGCATGGTTGGCCCGAAACGCGTTTAGGAACAATGCGGTCATTCGTGTGCCGCTCCGCCTGGGTCGCCTTCCAGACGGGCCAGAAAGCTCTCCAGGTCAGCGGGCAGAGGTGTTTCCAGTTGCAACAACTTGCCCGTTTTCGGATGGGGAAACTCAAGCCGGGCGGCGTGTAGGAAATTACGCCCCAGCCGTAGCCGCTCCGGCTCTGCTTTGCGCCGCGCGGCCTTGGACTGGGCTGCCTGCGAGACCACCTGGTCGGTCAACTGGCCCGCACCGCCGTAGAGCGTGTCTCCCACCACCGGGTGCCCGATCGAAGCCATGTGCACGCGAATCTGATGGGTGCGGCCGGTCTCAATGCGCACCCGCACCAGCGTGAATTTGCCAAAGCGATTGGAAAGCCTGCGCACCACTTCGTAATGCGAAACCGCCGAGCGGGCGTTTTCGCTGGGCTGCGTGGTCATGCGGGTGCGGCGCACCGGATCGCGTGCCACGCCTGCATTGATGGTGCCCTTGGGCCGCTCCACCGTTCCCTGCACCAGCGCAAGGTAGGTCTTTTTGATCCGCCGGTCGGAGAACATCTCTCCAAGAGCCGCATGGGCGCGATCGTTCTTGGCCACAACGATGAGGCCGCTGGTGTCCTTGTCGAGCCGGTGTACAATCCCCGGCCGCAGCTCGCCACCGGTTGAGGAAAGCTTCTTGAAGCGGAACAGCAGTGCGTTGACGAGTGTGCCTCTGCTGCGCGCATCTTCATTCTGCCCTGAGCCCGCGTGCACCATCATCCCTGCCGGCTTGTTGACCACCGCGAGATCAGCGTCTTCATACACAATGTCCAGTGGGATGTCTTCGGCCGAAGCCTTGAGCGGCGCCGGACGCGGCTCGCCGGTGATGGTGATGAACTCGCCGCCGCGCAGCTTCATCGAAGCTTTCTCGAGCTCGCCGTTGACCTGCACATCGCCCTGGTCCATGAGCATCTGCACCCTCGATCGGCTCACGCCATCCAGTTGCGCAGTGAGAAACTGATCCAGACGCTGCCCCGCCGCCTGCGCGGGCACTTCAATCGTGGACTGCACGGCGGCGCCCGATTCAATCCCTTTCGCTTCAACCATGACTTGCCTCGTTTTCCGCGCCCGGCCGTTTGCGTTCTCTTAAAATGATCGCTCCGGCCAATACAAGAAGAATAGCCGCTGCCTGCGGACCATCGATCGCTCCATCGAGCAACGCGCCGCGTCCCTCCGTGTCACGCCACAACTCGGTGATGAAAATCGCAACGCCTGTGCCCAGAAACCAGATCCCGGCCACATCCCCCTGCTGTTTCTGCGCCGGCAACAAAACAAGCAGCAACAGCGAGAGCATCAGGAACGCGATCGCGGCATACGCCTGCACCGGATGCAACGGAACGCCGAGCGGTGTACCGCTCCAGCGCGCGACCAGCGGATCGGTGTAGGTCACAGCCCAAGGCACATTCGCGCCGGTTCCATAGCTCGAGCCGGCAAACAGGGCGCCTATTTGTTCACACGCCAGTCCCAGCGATAGAGGCGCGGCCAACGCATCTGCCGTCGCCGCCAGCGGCATCTGATTGCCTCGCGCATAGAGGGCGGCAGCACCGGCACCGGCCAGGGCGCCCGCTCCGGTGAGCAGCGGATGATGAACCATCGAAAGCGCGAGCAACCACTGCGGATGCAGGCGAAGCTCACTCCAGTTGAGCCCCACCAGCAGCAGACGCTGCATGACGAGCGCGGAAAACAAACCCACTACGCACAGGTTCCACACCCTGCCGGCGTTCAGCCCGGCGATGCCGGAGGTGCGCTGCGCGAGCAACAGCCCCAGCAACACGCCCAGCGCTGACAGCACGCCGAAAGCGGGGATGAGAATCGATCCGATGTGAAACAGAACTGGATGCACCTAGGTCAGGATACGGCATGCGGTCGCAGTCAGCAGCAGACCTCATGCGCGGGTGCACTGGGGAAGCCGCGCCAGGGCGGCGGAAGAAGGTAGAATCCGGCCCACGGGGCCGTGAGTAATGCACAGGTGAACCCGTCCTAAGACGGTGGAGCTCTCCGCGGTTCGTTAGGCATTCCGGACTGGCGGACACGGCACACGGAACCGATTGTCGAGTCGAGCCCCTGTTCATGAATGTTGGTTCAACCAGCGTTAATCACCCACCTGCTTTGCAGGCCGGTTT
>DATDLS010000319.1:0-3107 GCA_036519195.1 Occallatibacter sp.
GATTGCGCACACCGAGCCGGTAGCTCTCAAGCGCAGCTTCATAAGAATCGCTCGACGCAGTCAACAGTGTGGTGGCCGCGTCGCGCTGGCGAAAAGCGGTATTGACATCGGAGTAAGCACGCCATACCTCGTCGCTTATCACGTCCCGCTTACGATCGACATCGGCCTCAGCCCGTTTCATCGATGCTCTCGCTTGTTCGATCTCATGTCTGCGGCGCCCGCCGTCGAACACGGTCCAGTTAAGTGAAAGTTCTGCTTGATAGACATTGACGCCGGCGTAAGTGCCGGGAAGTGGAGGCTGGTGGCCATAAGCGCGGAGATAGCCATCGTCGCCCTGAAACGTCAATCGCGGGTACCACTTCGAACGAGCGCTTGTAACGGCGGCGTTGGCTGCGCGCACGTCCTCCATCTCTGCCAAGAGGTCCGGCCGCGAGGCAAGGGCCTTGTTGATCGCTTGCTCAGCTGTTTCATCCAACGTATCGGGGATCGGCAGGCTATCGAGGCCCTGCACTCTATAGTCACTGGCCGGAGAGGCCATCAGCACGGTTGCAAGATCGCCCGAAGCGGTTTGTTGCGCGCCCCGTGCCGACTCCAGATTGTAGACAGCGCGCGCTTCCGTGCTGCGCGCTTCCAGCACATCCGGAACTGTTGCCACGCCTCGGTCAAGGCGTTGTTCGGCTGCTTCGCGGACCGTTCGTGCGGAGGTCAGATTCGCCTCGGACGCGGCAACCTCACCCTGAGCCTGCTGGAGACGAAAAAAGGCTGCAAGCACCCGACTGACAATCTCCAGGTGCACCTGGTTGAAGGCGAAGTTCGCAGCCAAGAGAAGATCTCGGCTCTCGTCGACATGTCCACGGCGCTCGCCGAAATCGAGAAGCGTATAGGAGAGGCTAAGGGCAAGGTCGTACTCCCCGACCGATTGCAACGCGAAAGTTTCATTGATCAGAACGCCATCTTTGGAGGTTGCTCCAAGTGCGCCTGCCACCAAGGTGGGGTATAGATCAGACCGCGAAATGCCCAACTGATTTGCGCGCCCCTTGGCGAATGCCCAGGCTTCGCGTGTCGCTGGATTGTTCTGCTCTGCGAGGTCGATTAGCTCTGAGATCCTATATATGTGAGCCGGGTCAAGCTTCATCTCATTTCTCGGTCCGGCATGCAGGCCATTTTCCGCAATGCCGCTTTCCCACGGTCGGTCAGGAACCGAGGGGACACGCTGCGCGTACGAAACGAACGGGAGTAGAGTGCAGACAAACGCGATGCTCCACGCTCTGCCGCCCATCCACGGGAGTACGACTTGTATTTTCATCTCCTAGGCTTTCTCTGTTCGAACGCATATTTGGAAAAGCCCTTATCTTCTTCTCTCAGCGAAGGAAATTCGTTATCGCGAGGTCGATGACCTCGTCTCCTCGACCGTTCATCACGGCGCGGAGCATATAAAGGCTGAAACCCAATGCCTGTTCCGCACTGATCGTGGGAGGCATCGAGAGTTCCTGCCGGTTCACGATCACCTCAACCAGAGCCGGTCCTTCATGGGCGAAGGCGTATTCGAGCGCCGGCCTCAAATCCTCCGGACCTTCCACTCGGACGCCAAGTATGCATGCCGACTTGGCCAGCTGCGCGAAGTTGGGATTCACGAGGTTTGTGCCGTAGTCGATAAGACCCGCGGCTTTCATTTCAAGCTCTACGAAACCCAATGTGCTGTTGTTGAACACCACCAGCTTTACCGGAAGATTCAATTGCTTGAGGGTCAATATGTCTCCGAGCAGCATCGCCAACCCACCATCGCCAGAAAGGCTGATCACTTGCCGGCCGGGATATGCCGCCTGTGCGCCGATCGCCTGCGGCAGCGCATTTGCCATCGAGCCGTGAATCAAAGAACCGAGAAGCCTTCGCTTGCCGTTCATTCGCAAATAACGAGCGGCCCAGATGGTGGGCGTGCCCACATCGCAAGTGAAGATCGCATCCTCGCTGGCCATTTCGTCAACGATCTTAGCGACGTACTGTGGATGAATCGGAGTTCGCCCCGGCTCTCCTACTGCGAGATCGTCCAATCCCCGGCGTGCTTGGTGATAATGGCTGATGCATTTCTCCAGATAAGACCCATCGGTGTGCTCTTCGAGCAGAGGAGTGAGTGCTTTTAGGGTGTCCTTGACCGCGCCAATCAACCCAAGGCTGACAGGTGTGCGTCGCCCGATCTGCTCGCCCCGGATGTCAACCTGAATAATTGCTGCATTTGTTGGATAAAACTGGCGATAGGGGAAATCAGTGCCGAGCATGAGCAGCGCATCGCAGTTCATCATTGCGTGGTAGCCGGAGGAAAATCCGAGGAGTCCTGTCATTCCTACATCGAATGGATTGTCATACTCGATGAACTCCTTTCCGCGCATCGCATGAACAATGGGCGCTTTCAGACGCTGAGCAACAGCGACAAGCTCATCATGCGCCCCTTCGCATCCTGCTCCGCCGAGGATCGTAATCTTCTTGGCGCTATTTAAAATCTCCGCCGCCTTCTGCAATTCGCCTTCCGAGGGACGGATTGTCGATGCCGATTCCAGAATTCCCAAAGAGATGGCCGGCGCAGGGCATTCACGCAATGCGATATCTCCGGGGATCACCACAACAGCTACGCCGCGTCTCGCGATGGCTGTCCGCATGGCAATGGCCAGGATGCGCGGCATCTGCTCAGGCTGTGACACCAATTCGCAGTAATAGCTGCAGTCCTTGAACAAGTGTTCCGGATGGGTCTCCTGAAAATACCCACCACCGATCTCGTGACTCGGAATCTGTGCCGCGATTGCAAGGACAGGAACTCGGCTGCGATGGCAATCAAAGAGCCCGTTAATAAGGTGGAGGTTTCCAGGACCACAACTGCCGGCACAGACAGCTATCTCGTTCGTAAGATGTGCCTCGGCCCCTGCCGCAAAGGCGGCCACTTCCTCATGGCGCACGTGTAACCATTCAATCTTGTCGCTCTTGCGGATCGTATCCGTCATGCCGTTTAATGAATCGCCGGCGACTCCATAGACCCGCTTGACACCGGCTTCTATCAACGTCTGAACCAGTACTTCTGCCACCTTTGCCATGGCTCTACTCCTTGTGTTCCCATC
>DATDLS010000320.1:0-6896 GCA_036519195.1 Occallatibacter sp.
GATCGCGGCTCGTCAGCACCGTATCGACCGCGTTCCGCTGGCTCAAGCTCAGATGCGGATGCTGCTCCATCGTCTGTTGCCGCACGTTGCCAGCGGCCAACACATCACGGTTGCCCTGGCTGCTCTTCATCCGGTCGATCAGCTCGCGTTCATAGCCCTGCATCTCGCCGGTTGTGAACGCCCGCCCCGCAAGCCCCTCTCGACGTGGAACCTCGATCAGCTCCGAAGACTGCACACGCTTCTCGAACTCGGCTTTGATCTCCGGCAACCGGGCCTCGCCCATCGTGTGCTTCAAGGCGTCACGCATCATCGAACGCTCGTCGGTCACGGCCTCGCGCTCCATGCCGCGCTCTCGCGCGTAGCTCATGCCCTCATGCGCGGCGAGCTTCGATTGCTCTGGTTTCAGCTCCACACCTGGCCGCTGTGCGGCCTCGGCAAGAACACGTTGCGGCTGATCGCCATGTACGCGGGCCATCGCCTGATGACGTTCGCGCACCTCATCGTGAGAGAGCGGCTGCTTCGCATCGCGCGTCTGATGCGCCGCGATCTCCGCAGCCTCCGGGCCGCTGCGGCCCTGCTCTCGCAGTTGTTCTTTGATCTGTTCCCGCCGCGGACTCGACGCCTCCAGATACTCGCGGCTATAGCCTTTGATCTCCGGCTGGCCGTGCTCGCCGCGCTCGATCTCATAGCCCATGCCCTGCAACCGTGCCGCCAGCTCCGAACGATAGACCGCCGTCGCATACTGCTGGGTCTTGTATAGCTCCTGCGGCTGTAGCGCCCGCGTGTTGCCGTCCGCCGTCTCCGTCACGTTGAAGACGACGGCATGAGTGTGGAGCTGTGGCGCCGCATACCCTTCGACGGGTCGGCTGCTGTCATGCTCGAACTTGGCAACAGCCCATGCGCCCGTCGTCTGCGCTGGAACGTTGCCGCCGATCCGCGCCTGCACATACTTTTCCATCTCATCGAGCGCGACCGTCACGCTCTCCCTGTGCGCCTCTCGTATGCGGTCGTCGCCGCCAACCAACGCCGTAAGAGACACGCTCTTCGGTGCGCTGAACGTTGCATCCCAGCCCGCACGATGCTCCATAGACCGCACCATCTCGCCGCGCTCGTTCGTGTATTCACGCGCGGCCTGATAGCGCACAAGCTGTTCGCCGGTCGCCGGATGCTGGCCTTCGGAGAGACGCGCGAACTGCTGTTCGTTCACCTCACCCGTTAAGCCCCACCGCTCCGCAAGCTGGCCCTGCCACTCGCCGCGCACACGTTCGCCCTCGGTGTAGTAGTTCTCCTTGGCGTTGGCGAACTCCTCTTTGTGGTACGCCTGAGCCTGTCCCGCGCTGATCGGTTTGGAGATGTTCACCATGATCGTTACTCGAAGTAGGGATGCTGCTCGTTCGCCTGGGCGGGCCGCTGCTCCTGTTGTTTCGCGGCCTTCGGCGGCTTCTTCTGCGGAGCCTCCTGCACGACTTCGGGCTGCGGCGCGACCGGAACAGACTCAGACCGTGCGACCATCGGCGACGGCGCAGCCGTCGTCACTGTGCGCTCGATGTACTTGTCCGCTTTCGCGTGAAGCTCAAGGTACGGGAAGCGCATCCGCAGAACGAGATTGCCGTGCTTCAGGTAGCCGTGCAGAGGATCAAGCCCTGCCACTTCAGAGGCCATGACCAACGGTTCGCGCGTGATGTCCCGAGCCTCGCTTTCGGACTTCCGGCCTACCGGGAACTGCCCATGCGTCCGCGTCTCCCGGAACCGCTCGATCTCTACCTCGCCGATGGCTTTCGAGATCCACTCCGACGCATGAGGCTCACTCGTTTTGAGGAAGATCTTCGTCGCCGGTTGGCTCAACATCGCCTCGGCAACGTGGCCGTACAGGGCCTCCACCTGCGCCGTGCCCTGGAAGCCCAGCACCATCGGATTGTTCGATTTCCGGTTCTCCGTAACCGCCGTCGTGAGCTGCGGAAGACGCTGCAAGCTGGCCAGCTCGTCGAGCACGAACCACGTCTTGCGCTTGCTCGATTCCTCATTCATCAGACGCAACACGAGCAGGTCAAGCCACAGGCTGACCAGTGGCCGCATCCTCTCGCGCATCGTCGCTTTCGACGTAAGGAACACCCAGCCCTTGCGCTCCTTCGCCCACTCGACCGTGTTCCATCGCCGCTTCGTTTCGCTCTCTTTGGGCAGCAGCTTGAACGCATCGGCCACCATGTTCAGCGACCCCAGAACACCCGATCTTTGGTTCGCCGCGCCCTTGTCGATCATGGCCGCAAGCTCCGTCCCTTCGACCCGTTTGTCGATCTCATCCGCGTTCGACATCCAGTAGGTAAGCTGTTGCGGAGTTGGTTTCAGATTGAGCAGATGAGCGAAGATTTTCCTCGGTGCTTCGACGAAGAACCGGTTCTCACGGCCCTGATCCGGGAACAACGAAGCGGCTAAGGTTAGAGCCTCTGCTTCGTGCGGAACCTCATCCCCCGGCGACCAGAACGGGCACCGCGCGTCCATCGGATTCAGGATCACGTCGCCCCTGGCCTCGTTGTAAAACTGCGGCAGATACTCCATCGCAGGGTCGTACACGATGGCCGACTCGCCGCGCTCCCATATCTGCGAGAGAAGCTGTCTTATGGCTGCGCTTTTGCCGGTGCCGGAGTCGCCCACGATCAGGAAGTGCATCGCCTCGCGGTCCCTCGGAACACGCGCCCAGCGGCTAAGGTTTTTATGGAAGGTCTTGTCCCACCATCCGATCTCTTCATTGATGAACGACACGCCGTCCGGCAGATGCACACGCATCGCCTTCGACTTGCCCAGCTTCTCGTTGAACTCCGCCGTCGTCACCAGCTCCGGGCCGCGCAGCCGCCGCCCATGCTTCCAGATCATCCGCCGCGCCCGGTCCTTCGGCACCGCCACGAACAGAGCCAGAACGAAGAACGCCAGCGAGAGATAGACCGGCTTCTGGTAGAAGTCCCAGCTCCCGATATTGCCGTACACGGCCTCGCTCATCACCCGGTGCAGCCCTCGGTCGTTGAACGTCGCCGTCACCCAAGTCAGCCGCGCGATGCCGTCCTTCACACCCTCGTCCGTCAGCCGGTATCCCGGCCTCCCGTCCAACGAGGGAACCTGCTCGATCTCGTCGCCGATCACAAGCCGCTCGCCCTTGCCGACCACCGCCTCCAGCAGCGTGTACTTGCTCGCCGCCGTCGCCGACGCTTTGCCCCGCGCTCCGCTCTTCAGGTAGTCCGACAGGTACAGCCGCTCCGCCGCCGTCCAACTCCGCTCGTACTCCAGCGTCAGCATCCCGGCCAGGAACACGAACGACAGCAAGATCGCCGTCCACGTCCACACCGGCGTCCGGCTCGGCCATGCTTTCGAGTATTCCTTCCGTCCCCACTCCGCCATCGTCAGCCCTCCTCTGGATTGGTTTCTGCTGCCGTTTCAGCTTCAGGTTCCGGCTCTGCCACGGTCGCCCGCGCCGCCGTCCGAACTGCCTCCATGCGCTCCCGCGCCCGCTGCATCTTCGTCTCGTCGGCCCGTTCGATCAGGCCGCGCATCTCCGCCTCGGCCACCGGCTCGCCCTTCGCCGCCCGGAAGTGGAGATTCAAGAGCAGCGACCGAAGGGCCAGGACTTCGGCCAGCGCGACCGCGCCGGAGTCCACGCCCGAACCCATGCCCGGTTCCACCGGCGCGGCCAGCAACGCCTCCCGAACCCACTCCGCCAGACGCAGCCCGGCCCCACGCGCACGTTCCTCCAGCAAGGCGAACTCCGCCTCGCTGACCTTCGTGCCGACTGATTTTGTACGGAGCGGCGGCTTCATCGCGCACCGCCTGGGAGGATTTTCGGGGAGAAGCCACACGCTCGCCGTGCGTTGCTCAGATTCGGGCAGCGGGGCCGGAGACGGGCTAAGGGGTTGATGCTCATATGGTTCCCCTACAGCAACGTGCGTTCGCCTCTAGGGTAACGCCGACATAGATGCTTTTGTCTATTAGCTACTGTTTTCAACAAGTTCCCGAAGCGTAACTTTCGGTTACTCCGCAGCACCCGATCCGGGGTGGTGTGTCGCCCTTAACCCGGTGCAGAGCACCGCGTACTTCACGACGCTGGCCTGGGCGAGGATTTCAGCCCTGCCACAGACGCCGGAACTGCCCGACCGCCCCCCACTCACAGCAAGGCCGCCCCCGAAGAGACGGCCTTGCTGCTAAGAACAGCGGGCGGGTTTCAGGCCGGATGTGCTGTCTGCCTGGATTTCCTTTCCCGCCGTAATTTGGATAACTGAAGGAGCACAAGCGCCAGGATAAGCAAGACGCTGCCGCGCCAAGGGCTACAAAGAACCGGAGTTGGTCCTCCGAAACACGTGGCGATCCAACGGAACAAAAAGAGTCCAAGCATAGAAACAGCTATTCGCTTATTGATCCAGAGATCGAGCAGGTAGATCGGGAATCCAAGCACAAAGCTGATCGCCAGCACAAGTTCGTTCATCCGGCTCAAATCGAGTCCTAGTGCGGCTATTCCTTCCCACGCAGTGTCAACCAGCATGATGAATCCGCCGATCAGCGCCAAGGAATCAACCCGATCACTCATGGATTTCATCGTCAATGACATGAATTCCCCCATGGTGCGACGACATACGTGAAGTAAAGGCTGATTTGTTGGTCGGCGCTCATCTCGCTAGAGACATTCGCTGGCGGAACGGCGGGAAGCCAAGTTTGTCCGACTCCCGTCGATTGATACAGGGAAGCCCGTCTGACGTTCACTGCGTTACAAAGTTGTTGATTGCAGGCCTGCAATTGAGCATTCGAGCCTTGAAAATTTGATCCGGCAGTGAATCCGGCCTGAGCGTAGCAAGCGTCATGGGCCATACAAGCTGCGTCGGTTGGATTGATCGGCGTTCCTGAACCTCCCGGCCCGCACCAATTCCCGTAAGTCCATGGACCATGAACGGGTGTTTGACCGAACCCGTTATTTGGGGCAATAGAGACGTCCTGCGTTCCTATTCTCCCGGAGCTTGTACCTCATTCGGAGGCTGCTGCGCTTGGCCTTGCCCCTAGAATGCGTATCCCTTAACGTGCGGGTTTTGAGGAGATAATCCTCCTCGTAGTAGCAGTCGAGGCGGTGGGAATGTGGAAATCGGCTTCATCGATTTCCAAGGTCTGTGGGAAGGGTGGGAAAAACAGTTTTATCGTTTTTCCCATGCTTTCCACAGACCGGCATTTCCACCGCCTGCGGCGGCCGCCGCGGATTTTATGCGGCCGTTTTCGTCAGATCATCCTTCCAGTCGTTTTCGAACTCGACTGGACTCACATAGTTCAGCGTTGAGTGCATGCGTTCTCTGTTATACCAAAGCAGCCACGCTAGGGCTTCGTCCTTGGCCTGACGGATGGTTTGGAACCGCTCGCCATGCAGCCGTTCCACCTTCAGTGATCCAAACAGCGTCTCGGTCGGCGCATTATCCCAGCAATTTCCCTTGCGGCTCATTGAAGCGCTGATACCGTGTTCTTTCAGCACGGCGCGGAAATCAAGGCTTGCATACTGGCTACCGCGATCGGAATGAAAAATCAACCCTGCTGTGAGATCGGGGCGACGTTGGAACCAAGCCATCTCCAAAGCGTCGATCACCAGGCTACTCCGCATGTCGGTCTGCATCGACCAGCCCACCACGCGCCGGCTAAACAGATCGATGACCACAGCCAGGAACAACCAGCCCTCATCGGTCGGGATGTAGGTGATGTCACCGGTCCACGCCTGGTTCGGCGCGGCTACGGTGAAGTTGCGGTTCAAAAGGTTTGGCGCTACGGGCAGATCATGCCGGCTATCGGTCGTTGTGACGCGAAAGCGCCGCTTCCCGCGGGCTTGAATGCCATGCTGTTGCATGAGCCGCTGCACACGCTGCTTACCCACGCGAATGCCCCGTGCCAACAACTCCCGCCAGATGCGCGGCCAGCCGTAGGCTCCCCGATATTCTGCGAAGACAGCACGAATATGCGCCAACAGCGCCTCGTCGGTCAAATGGCGGCGCTGGGCAATCTTCTTACGCCGCGCCATGTGTTGATGAAAGCCGGACACACTCACTCCCAGCACCTTGCACTGCACGCGAATCGGCCACTGAAATCGATGACGTTTGATGAAGGCATACTTCACTTCTGGCCCTTTGCGAAGTATGCCGTCGCTTTTCCCAAAATGTCACGCTCCATCGTGACCCGTGCCAGCTCGGCTCGCAAACGGCTGATCTCCATTTGCTCGGCCGTAACCCCGGCCTTGCCGCTGACCTCTTTCAACTTCCCCGCACGATGAGCTTTGACCCAGTTGAACAGTGTTTGCTCGACCACCCCAAGGTTGCGTGCTGCCGCGGCAATGCTCTGGCCAGACTCCACCAGTCGTACCGCCTCCTGCTTGAACTCCAGTGTGTACCTGCCTCGTTGCCCGTTTCTCATCTTCGTTTCCCTTTCGCTATTAAAGCAGCTCGATAAGGGGTACGTTTTGCAGGGGCAAGGTCAAAGAAATCCTGGATGGTATTCCGAAGGGAGCTAAGATTTTTCAGCCCTACCCGCTGGTCTCGATGGGAGCGTCCTCCGGCGACACACCATTTGTTTGGCAAGGGAAGACATTTAGGCCGTCATCAAATCGACATTGGAGCGTCACAGGAAAGGGGTTGGAAGTTCTGGCATCAACAGATCGGCTGATGGCGATTGGCAATACGCTACGGTTCATCAATTACCTCGATGATTACCCCGTAAGCCCTTTTACCAACTTATGGTCAGATACTCAGACTAGCGGCTTTGCTTCGGACAAATTCTATGTAGTTCAGACCTTACCGCTCGTCATTGAGCGCTGCATGCTGATGACGACTGATCCCGGAGACCTCGTTCTTGATCCGACTTGCGGTTCAGGGACTACCGCTTATGTGGCT
>DATDLS010000321.1:0-11310 GCA_036519195.1 Occallatibacter sp.
TCAACGGCGCCAACCCTTGCTGCCTGCTAGAAAATATCGCCTTCGGCGTCTCACCCATTTGGTGAATGCTCCTGGTTTAGTCAAACCCGCTCCCAGTCTACCTTTTACTGCTTTTCTACCTCTTCAACTGCCGAATCTAGGTTCATGATCGCTCTGACCTGTTCCCCCGGATCCGCACATGCGCAAGTATGATTGGGAATTCAGCGCGAGGACAGGATGCGCAGAAGCAAGCACGCCACCTGCGCTTGGAAGGCGAAGTACGGCGTCCCGGAAGTGAACCAGGCGCAGCGGCTGCGGCAGTTGGAGGATGAGAACTCGTGCCTGAAGCGGCTGGTGGCCGGCCTGAGTCTGGACCGAGAGATGCTGAAGGCGGTAATCGCAAGAAACGGCCTAAGCTCGTAGACTGAAGGGCGAATGCGCGTTGGCTCGAAGCGCAGTACCAAGCCAGCGAACGCCGGGTATGCGGGCTGATGTCGATCGCGGTGAGCAGCTTCCGCCAGCAGGCGAGGCGGTCAGATGAGCGATTGCGGGAGTCGCGGCTCTGAAGAGTCTCTCGACCTCCTCGCTCCGTCGCGTGATTCACGCTTCAGCGTTCACTTCACGTGAAGCAGAAACTCCGGGTTATCCGGCAGGTTGCTCCCAAACACCACGGGCGCCAGCCTGCTATTGAACTTGCTGATCACGTTGCCTGTCCGGCTCGCCAGATACAACTGCCCGCTGCCCGTGAACACCAGACCGCCAGCACTCTTTATCTTCAGGCCGGGCAGCGCTGTCAGGGTGAAGTCTCCCGGCTTCTTCGGGATCTTCGCTGTCAACACCTCGCTCCGGCCCGTCACGTAAAGGCTGCCTTTATGCGACCGCAGGTGTACCGGCTGCTTCACCTGATTGCTTTGCCCGACCAGCTTCCCATCGGCGTCATACACCTTCACTCTGCCCGCAGGCTCGTCCACGACGTACAACGCTCCCTTGGTCCACAGCACGCCGCGCACCGAGTGCTTCTTCACCCCAGTGCCCGAGAACGCCAGCCCCGCCGGTGCGGCAACGGCTGTTGTACGCGGCGTGCTGAGCGTCCCCACACTCGAAGCCACGAACGTGCCCGGCAGAAACTTCCCGTTGGCCGGCAGCGCAGGAGCCACCGGCGCCGGCGTTCCCGTGCGGCCATCCTTCGAGGCCTTCAGCCGCGTCACCAGGTTCGTGTCCTGGCTCGACACATAGCAGAAACCTGCATCGTCAAACGTCAGGTCGAACGGATGGAGAATGCCCGGGCAACTCGCCCGCGACGCAAAGGTGCTCAGGTATCTGTATTTCTTTCCGTTGCCCTTGTAGCAAAGCACGCTGTTCTGCGTTTGGTTCGCATTTACCACATAGAGCAGATTGCCGCGAAGGCACATTCCCCGCAGCTCGTCCAGCACGATCCCCGGCGTGTCGTCCAGCACGCTCTGCGTCACCATCTTGCCGCCCTTGTCGTATGCGTGGACGTTGTTCAGCAGCGGGTGCTTTCCGGGTTTCCCGCCGTGGAATGTCACAAGTAGCATAGCTAGACCTCACACTTTCTCCGCTAGCAGCGATTCTAGCCCTGATTCGCCCGCCGCACGCACTGTTTTCTTGACATCGTTCCGTCCGCGGAGTAGTTTTGCAGGATTCGGTTGGGGCCACGCATCAGAGCCAGATCACGCACCTCGCAAGGAGGGGCCCATGAGCCAGCGCCTGACATTCCCGTGCATTCCCTCTTGCTTCAAGACTCTTCTTGTCCTCAGCCTGCTCGCGCCCTTCGCCCGCATCCTGTTGGCACAGGGCGCCGCCGCCGCCGCCGCCGAGGCCTCGGACACCAAACTCAAAGAGGACTTCTATGCCCCGCAGCAGCGCCTGAAGGTCATCCATGACGCTGCCCTCTTCGTCCCCACAGCGACCGGCGAGGCCGACATCGCCTTTGGCCCCGCGCAGGACAAGAAGCAGTTCCAGCTCCATTTCAACGACAAGGTCATCTGCGATTTCGCCACGCCCGGCGATAAGATGGGTGGCAAAACCTCCAAGTTCGGCTGCGTGATCACCCGCGTCGAGAGTCCCGACGGCACCGTCCAAACCCTCACCCCTGATATCGACGACAAGGATCCCGTGAAGGTGAAGTACGGCGCCAACGACAATGAGGTCTATGCCGAGATCGTCTCCACGCGCCTGCTCTGGAGCCTTGGCTACTACGCCGACAACTGGTACTCGGTCCGTGTCGAGTGCCACAACTGCCCCGCCAACCTCCACACCGGCGCCGGCGCCGCCTCTACCCAGACCTTCGAGCCCGCCGTAATCGTGCGCAAATTCTCCTGGAAGAAAGTGACCGAAGTGGGCCACGACGAGCAGGGCTGGAGCTGGAAAGAGCTCGAAGCAGACAACGGCCGGCCTAACTATGAACGCGACGGCCTCAGGCTCATGGGCGCCTTCGTGCAGCACAGCGACAACAAACCTCCGCAGCAGCGGCTCACCTGTCACAAGGTCTCTGTTGATTCCAGCAGCCAGCCGCCCACCACGACCTGCGACAAGTCGGTCATGCTGGTGCAGGATGTCGGCGCCACCCTCGGCGGCGGTGGCTGGTTCACCTTCAACGGCTCCGCGAAGATGAACCTCGACAACTGGTCGCACAAGAAGCTCTGGCTCTCTACCGGCACGGGAGCCGCTCCGCATGCCTGCCGCGCCGCTCTCCGCAAGAGCCTCGCCGCCAAGGACGGCCTCAGCAACCCCGGTATCAGCGAGGAAGGCCGCCGCCTCGATGCCGGTCTTATGTGCCAGCTATCCGACGCGCAGATCCAAGCTCTCTTCCACAACTCGCGCGTCGCGGAGATGCCCAAATACCACAACAAAGACGGCAGCTTCAAACCTGGCGTCACCGAGGCCGGCATCCTCGCCGAATGGGTGAAGGCGTTCAAGGACAAACGCGAGCAACTCGCCAGCGGACGTTGCGAGTGGAAGGAGAAGCCGGCCGACCTCGCCGTTGTCGATAATCCCATGGGCCTTTCGACCGTGCCGAACTTCTGCGCCGCAAAACCATTCTGAGCGCTTGGAAAGCAACGGAAAGTATTTCGTTGCACTGCGGTAGTCGAGCAAACTGCATAAAGTGCTGTGAAGCGAGAAAAGGAGATGGTGTTATATTGCAACGCGTGAAGAGCGCGCTCAAGTATAAGAACTACGTCTTGTTATTGATCATTGCGAATGTCTGCGCTTGCCGCCACGCTTTCCGCCAGATTGATCAACCTCACCTTTTTGTCCATTGTGGATTCAATGCATCGGGTCGCGTTGGTCAGTAGCGAAGGCAATCCGCGGATTTTCTAGGTCCAGGTCGAGGCGATCGATTTTGAGCGATTTGGCTGGCATTCTTGTTCCCGAGCATCGTCCACCGGGCTTCAGTCACTCGTCACTCACGGGGCCAAATATCTATCAGCCCCTTGCACCAAGGCGGCACAGGTACCGCTGGCAGTCGTCCACCCTTCCCAACCATATCGACGATGACCCAAGGACTTTGTCTCAGTTGCAGCTGATCGAATCGCAAGTTCACGGCTTCCGAAGGCCGCAGACCGCACCCGATCAGCAGTCCGATCAGCGTCGCATCTCGTCTGCCTCGGAGGGTGCTGAGAGAAACGGAATTCGATAGCACTTGCGCCTGATCGCCAGTTAGCCAATTGCCGGTCTTCCGGCCAAGCCGCTTGACTCCTTCAACCCGCTGGATTTCGTTTGCCAGCTCCGAGCTTAACCAACCGCCCTCCGCGGCCTTGTCGGTGGCGCCGGATCGAGGAAGGATGTAGATTGCTTGTAGCCGCGGACAGGGCGAGACGTTCCAGGGTTGAGCGGTACCTTACCACAACAGAGCGGTTGAACGTCAGTCGAGGCTCGCCGCAGTACCAGGCGATAAACCTGTTGATGGCCTATTCATAACTCAGCAGGATTGAAGGGATTCCCTCATTACTTGATTGAGGTGAGGCTTGGCTGTACCCAGGAAAACAGGAAGTCGGTAAGCTGCGGGAAGAGAGTCGTTAGCAATCCCAGCACGGGACCTGCGCCGAACCCGAGGAGCTTCAACCAGAAATCTCCGCCCAGCTCACCCGCCTTTGTGTTTGTCATCAGGCTCAGAACGGGGTCGCGGTGCACCTGGGCGTAAACAAAAGTAATTGCCGCGGAAAGCACGGCGAGGAGCAATACCATGGCGCCGCTGATGGTGGGCCGCGGATCGAACGGGTAACTGGCCATCGCGATCGTCGACGCGATGAACAGCAACAGAATGCACATGACAAGCGTGCGCATGCGGCCCAGGACATTCTGGATGAAACCGAGGTAGATGTAGCTCACAAATTGCTCCGAGTGCCGGATATGCGGCTCGAGTTGCGAAACCTGGGTCAGCTCTTCTCGATCATTTTCCTGGCCGGTTGTTCCGTCTGCGGCGTCGCCGGCTGCCGATTGATATCCTTTTTCCTGCTGCCAGGCGGGTATTAGTATTTTCGTAATCAGGAAGCCTGCAAAATTCGCGAGCTGCTTCTGGACCCTCTCGACTGGCCGTTGATCGAGTTTGTCCAGCTTGCCGTTCGCAGGCTGGTTGTTCCGGACGTCGGACTCGTCATAGAGTTCTGAATACCATTGTTCGAATGCAACTTGATCGTTCTGAATCTCTTGAATCGACAAATTCATTTCAGCTTCCGCGGGCCCGTGGCGATCAAGCGCCAACTGGTTGCGCGCGGCGAGGCAGTTCTTCAGATGGCCCACGCACCGCAGTTCGTTAGTGAGGAGCTTGTAGCGCATGTCGAGCACATTGCCGCTGATGGTCCAAACCGAATTCCACGACACTCCCGGAAAAGCAGCCAAGCTGCGGCGCAGAGGAATGCGGTCCAAGTGTATCAGCAGTCTTCTCAACTCCCGCCACACGTTCACCAACTGCCAGGCATTTGCCAGCATGGTGCTGAAGAGCAAGTCCATCAGGAAGCATATCAATATGGAATACGCCCGTGCTCCCAGGCTGCGCAGAGGGACATCGATCGAATAGAACGGGTGCCTGAATCCGATAAAGTAAACGAGAAGGAATTGCAGAGAAAAAATAAGAACGGCTCTTTGCAGGACCTTGAGGGAGAAAGGACCACACAGCTTTTCAACCGGCGCAGCCGCACCTTCATCGCTGAATATTGCCAGCAAATTCAAGTCCTTTTTCTTTCTCTTTGCGCCGGATGGATCAACAATTTCGATCGCAAGGAATTCTGAAAGAGGCAGGCGGGGCCGATCGCGCCCAAGCAGGGCCAGGCCCTGCAAGGAATACCAGAACCATAGATACACGCCCACGAAGATTGCGAGCAGCGGCATGACCGGCGATACGCCGTCGGTAAAGTCCATCGAACGCCAATAGGTGGGAACGCGGCTGGCAACAGTGAGCACTCGTTCGGTAAAGAAATAAAACGCGAAATAGAAGGCGAGGGTGCTCAGGAGAAAGGCAATCAGCGATCCCCAGAGAGCAAGCCGCTTCCGCTCGTTAATGTTTGGGGCTTCCGCATACTGTTTCCATCTCTGTACGCTCCACCACTTCAATGCGCGGGCTCGGCCGGCTGGGTCGACATTTGGGGCGGCGGGCGAGGCGTAGGACTGCTTTGAGACATTGACTGCAAGCGCAAGGCATGCGATGGTCCAAAAAAACGGCTGCGACAGCAACCAAAGGGTCGGGCTTGAGAGCGGAGTTCCATCCGGCGACATGGCACCAAATCCCCATGCAAGCACGGTCGAGGTGGCCGAGATGGTGGTGCCGCCCAGGACCATCAATGACAGATACGGAAGGCGGCGACTGTGGACGCATACGAAGTAGGCACGATGGCTCGGTTTCTGCGAGACCGAGGGGTAGAAACAGCACAGGAAATGAAAGCCGCACCCGATCAAAAGCGCTACCAGCACGACCCGGACGCTCACCGGCATGGGAAGCCAGCGCGGGATGCTGATTGCCGGTAAAATTCCGTTTGTCCGGCCACTAGCAGCAGTGTTCCTGCCCGGATCATCAGCGTTCTGCGATCCGTATTGCCGCGGCCTTAACACATTGAAGAGGCTGACGAAAGCGCGATGCCCGCCGATCGATTCCGTGGTGATCGTGTCACCTACGACTGCATCGTTGGTCATCGCTGCCAGCGGCCAGAAATCGTTGCGGCCCAGCACGGAAAGCCACGCGACGGGCTTCTCCGGGGTGTCCTGCGCGAAATCTGGGGGATCGATCCAGAATGGAGCCCGGTAATCGGGAATATTCAGATCCTGACTCACCGGGACAAAGCCCGTTAGCCGCGGGATGGAGAGGGGGAAATGAAGCAACGCGCGCGTGGCCACGTAGACTCCCTCACTGCGGTCCTGCGCGAAGACGCGGTGCGAGTGCGCGGCGGGGTCATCAAGCCTCTGCGTCCAATGTGGCTCCCACGGCAATAGGGGATAGGTGGTCAGCGTCATGATTCCACTCAGTCTTGCGGCACCGCTCTCCCTGCGCAGCAGTTGATCAGCACCCAGGATTACGATGCGTCCCTGGGGATAACCTAGACGGAGGTAGTGACTGAGGAAGATCTGGTCGAGAACATTGCTGCTACGCAGCAGGATGTACTCAGATTGATGGATGCGCAGTTGACTTACGATCTGTTGCAGCACTGCTTCCTGCGAGAGCGCCTTCTGATCTCCGCTGTAGGCTCGAATCGAGTCGTGCTGGTTTGTCTGCGGATCGGCAAAATCCGGCGCCAATGTGCGCTGCCCGCTGTCTGTTGAAGACGAGACTGGGGCGCTGAAGATGGATTCGCTCTGATAGGCCGCCCTCAGAGCGGAAATATCCCTCGGATAGAAAACCCGCAACGGCCGGTGCAATGTCGGATCCCTGTTGATTCCGCTTGCGCCTGCCGACATGAGGTCCAGGTTGCAACTTGTCAATCTGGCGTCGAAGGATTCGGTTGGGTCCGGGCCCTTATTCTGCGAGACGGCATTGGGGTCCACGGCCCGGGAGCGCGCGACTTCGCTTCCATAGGCCGTCTGATCTTCAGAGAGAATGGCCAGACGTGACAAGTCGAATTCCGATTGATTGAGGTATTCGCAGTAGCGGCTGATCAGGAAGCCGTCGCTGCGCTGAAAACTTGCAAAATCCGCCCTGCCCGCAAGAATGGGGGTAATCCATGCCATGGCCCGGTTGCCGGTTACGTTGCCGCTGTAGATCCGCAGCCTTTCTTCGCCGGATTTCGCGTCGGGCGCGGGGCTTTGGTCGATTTCACGATCGGAGATGAGATCTGCAAGAGAGTACACGGAGCCTGAAAATGCAGGTCCGAGGATGATGGGCGGCAGCCGGTGCTTTTCCGGCTCGTTTGTCTCAAGGGCCGCGATCCAGGCAGTCGCATTTTGAAACTGGTCGCGGTGAATTCCCTGTGTCGGCTCCTCCCCAACGATGAAGACGGCGAGGCCTTCTCTGTATGGCAGGCTCACTGAGGCCGATGTACTATGCGCTGGAGGCGCATCCAGTTTCTTGCGAAACAGGAGAATGCCGGGCTGCTGTTCCTGCGCTTGTTTCCGGCTATCCGCCGTGTCCTGGTCATGAAGACCGCCGAATGTGCTGTCCTTGGTCACCCAGGGAAGCCAGGAGGAGTCGTAGACGTAACCTTCGTCGGACGCTCCCTGCTGGATTGCCTCCGACATACGGTCAAATTGAAGTGGGAAATGGGTATGAGTGGGATCAGGGAGGGTTGCAATCATGAAACGCAGGTGGAATGGCCGGCTTGGGGGCCGATTCATTGCAGCTTCTTGTTGTTGGTTCGCTTTTTCCGCTTTCGCGGCGCCAGTGGCCCTTCGCATCGATGAGTCGAAACAGCTCCTGGGAACGACGGTGGAACCTGGATCGTCCATACCCAGAAAGCTCTTAAGATGACTCTCGATATTGGCGCATGGACCAAGAGATATATCAGTCTCGGCGGCCGGTCCGGTGCGATCCTGCTGGCTCACCGTCTGCGCAGGTGTACTTTCACCGCCGGGCGACTTCTCGCCATGCTGCGAGATCAACCCGATGGCCGCGGTAATAGCGACAACAATAGCTGCGGTCCAACCAGTGTTCTGTCTCATTGAACGCCTCGAATAGCCGAGAGATCGCCGAGAAATCGGGTAACTTTCTCACGCTGGATTTCCATCGCGAACATACGGGGAATGAGGGACCGGATAAGCCGCGAAGGAGGAACGCCATTAGGTGATGAAGTATGTTGGAGGATCCCGTATAATGTCAAGTCAACGACTCTAGACACGGCGTTCGGTGCTGCAGTCTGAATTAGCGGCCTTCCGGGGCCGAAGCCCGTCACTCCTTGAATGCTCATGTTCGGCGCGATTGAAGTAGCGCTTCGACGTAAGCAGAATTTGCAATATACATTAGTGTCCCGCTTCTAAAGTTCGTTACAGATGAGTGGGACAAATTCAGAGCGTGTTAACTTCACTTCTTGCTTCCTGGCAACCGGTGTCAATTTCCACCTTATAAGTGGAGCAAAAGGAAATCTCCTTCAGCCGGCGTTAAGCTATTACAATTGAGCCCAATCCCCGGCCGTTCCCCCCAGGCTCCTTGGCGATACCCGTTCAGATGGAAGGGCAGATCCGGAATTGACGCAGAAGCACTGTCGATTGGGGACCGCTGGACTGCGAATCCCCGGCCGCAGACGAAAGGTGCTGCTCTATGCCTCCAGGTCTCGATGCTTTGAAACACATTGTCGTACTTATGATGGAAAACCGCTCCTTCGACCACATGCTCGGGTCTTTGAAGGCGGCCAACCCTCAGATTGACGGAGTGGACGGGACGCAGTGGAACCCTGACACCCAGGGCAACCAGGTCTTCGTGCAGCCGCTCGCCCAGTTTCAGGGCCAGCTCGATCCTGATCCGGACCACGCCTTTCCCGCTGTCGACCAGCAGATCTTCAACGGCGACCAGAACAACCCACGCGTCGCCAGCATGCAGGGCTTTGTGGAGAACTACTTCCAGCAGCAGCAGGACGTGGCCCACTCCCAGAAAATCATGTACTACTTTAGCCGGGATCAGTTGCCCGTGCTCACATCCCTTGCCACCAACTTCGCCGTTTTCAACCGCTGGTTCGCCTCCATTCCCGGCCCAACCCTTTGCAACCGCGCCTTTGCCCACTACGGCACATCCTTTGGCCAGGTCGGCATGAGCGTTTTTTATCCCCATGGCAAGAGCATCTACGAGCGCCTTCAGGATGCCGGCCGCACCGCCAAGCTCTACTACTTCGATCAGCAAAGCTCCAGTCTTGAAGTCGTGAATCTGCTGCAGCACCAGCCGCAGCTGTTCGCAACCTACGACCAGTTTCTTGCCGATTGCAAATCCGGTACGCTGTCCGATTACAGCTTCATCGAGCCAAACTACAGCGATCACGATAGTGATGACGGCGAAGCACTGGCATCCGACCAGCACCCGGACCACAACGTCCAGGCGGGCGAAATTTACATCGCTTCGGTCTACAACGCCATCCAGGCCAACCCAGCCCTCTGGGCCAGCACCGCGCTGCTGGTGGTTTACGACGAGCATGGTGGCATCTTCGATCATGTTCCGCCGCCGAACTGCACGCCTGATGGCTACTCCGCTGGTCCCGCCGCGACCGGACTCAACTATACCTTCAGCTTTGACCGTCTGGGCGTCCGCGTCCCCGCCATACTCATCTCGCCGTGGGTTCCCAAAGGCACCGTAGTCGGCACGGACAGGGTTTTTGAGCACGCCTCCATCCCGAACACGGTCACCAACCATTTCATAGGCCCCTATCCCGCAGCCACGCCGCGCGAACAGGCCGCGCAAACCTTTCTCGATCTGCTGTCGCTCCCCGCCATGCGCACCGACAGCGTGCTCTTCAACACCTAACGCGCAGGAGGAAATTGCAATGACCGACGCCGCACCCGGAGCAAAGCAACCGAAGCAGCGCAAACGCGGATCTCGGAGCAAAGCGAAGCCCGTTGAACGCGACGAAGTCACCTTGATCAGCGTGCCCCTCCCGCCCCGATCCGCATTCAATAAGAACCGACCTGCCGGCTTGCTTCTCCAAGCCCAGGTGCGCCACATCCATCACGCAGAGAGTGCCCGCCTGCCCAAAGAAAAGCGTGACGGCCGCAGCCCCGAAGAGATCCACACCGAAGCCGAGGCAGCATCTTACATAGCCAAAATCACAAAGCTTCTTCACCCGCAGCGCGGCAAACGATCCAAGCCAAAACCGGTCAGCGATTCAGCAGCTTAAGCAGCAAGCAAGGACAACCATGCGAAGACTCCCCCTATTTGTCGCGCTCCTCACGTGGTACTCTTGCGCCGCCATCGCTCAGGAGAGCCAGACCCAAGCGGACTTCCGCGGCGAAGCCACGCGTTTCAAGCAAAGCTGCGAGGACTTCTCGATAAAGAAGCTGCCCGGCTGCGCGGAACTCCTGTTCACCGATCATCCCCTGCACATTGCCGTCGGCAGCATCGCTCCGCAAAATGGATTCGGTGCAGGCGGAGCATACGTGGGCCACTACACGCCCAACGAGCTGTGGCGAACGAGTTGGGATGCCGACGCAATCGCTTCCGAAAACGGTTCATGGCGCGCCGGCTTCTATTACAAGGCGATCCATACGCCCATCGAAAAGATCAAAGTCGTCACCACCACCAGCGGGCCTGCTACGCACTCCAACCTCAGCGTGCACCCTTACACGGTATTCAATCTGACCGCACAATCCATTTCCCTCAACCAGCTCTTCTTCTATGGGCTCGGCCCTGACTCGCTTCAAGCCAATGCCTCGGTCTTCGGCATGACAGAAACCATCACCGGCGGCAACGCAATCGTGCCCCTGGGACACGCCCTCAACGCATCGCTGCTTGGAGAGGCCAACGGACGCTTCGTCAATCTGCGCGAAAACCACTCCGAATCCATCCCGTCGATCGAACAGCTTTTCACGGAGACCACAGCTCCCGGACTCACAACTCAGCCGGGGGTTGTTCAGTTCGGCGAAGGCATTCGTCTCGAGCCGGCGCTCTTCAACGATCACTGGCAAATCGACTACCTGGCGCAGTTTCAGCAGTACGTCGCCCCATCCAACGGCAACTACACATTCCGTCGACTGAATTTCGACCTCGACAACACCATTCCGCTCTACCGTAACTCAGCGTCCTACGGCCCCAGGCTCACCAACGGACCCGACGACTGCGCCGCCGCCCTCGGTGCCACTAAGTGTTCCGCTATCCAGCGCAACCGCGAAGGCTCAGTTGAACTGCGCTTGCTCATCACAGAGTCAATGGCGTCGGCCGGAAGCATCGTTCCCTTCTATTACCAGCCA
>DATDLS010000322.1:0-16405 GCA_036519195.1 Occallatibacter sp.
ACGACAAAAAGCTCCGCCCACTTAGTTTGCAGGTTGTCCGTGGGGTGCTCTTCGATCCCGAACAGCATCTGGCAACTTGAACTGTTCTCACCTTGTTCCAACCGATGCTGGATGGACAAGAACGACTCCTCCTGCGTCAAAGCATCCGAGACCGTCGAAAAAACCGATCTCCACCATCGAATTCCGGACCTTGCCGCGGTAGCCGGAAGGAAAATCCCTGCACCCGGCTCCAAAACCAGCCAACAACCCCTCGAATCTCTCCACCCTCTCGAGAAATCATTCCAGAAAAATCTGGCAGAGAGCTGATTTGCCTCGACATTTAGAACTGCTGGATCCCCATGCCGTGCAAATGGTCGAGTGCGAGCGACTTGAGGATCAACAATTCTGGCGTTCCCTGCAGCAGCTCAGATTGAGAGCAGGACATGGATCTGCTCAGGAATTTCGACAAGACAATTCGAAACTCTCTTATAGATTGTCAATATGAGAAGACAGTCTTGGAGATCACGTTTGCTTTCCGATCAACACCTCGGTTGCCTCTACCACCGTTTCATGCGGCGTTGCCGCAACCGGAGCGCGAGGCTACGCCCTTTGTTGGCAACCTCGGGGTGAAACGCGGCGATGAGAACCAGAAACAGCAGGAAATCCGGGACT
Organism: Occallatibacter sp.; assembly: GCA_036519195.1. Taxonomy (GTDB): domain Bacteria; phylum Acidobacteriota; class Terriglobia; order Terriglobales; family Acidobacteriaceae; genus Telmatobacter. The sequence continues at coordinate 652 of DATDLS010000322.1, forward strand.
GTCTGCCGCAGGCTTTCGACAAAGAACGTGCCGCTCGCGACAGCGGCGAGGGCGGCCAAAGCGACGATTTCAGCATACGGAGAGAACGGCAGGCGGATCGGCAGTGCCGCGATGCGCGCTTGCCCCAGCGCCTTGCGGAACGAAAGATGAGCTAGCAGGATGACACCCCACACGAAGAACATGCCCGCCACCGCGATACCGTAGAGCGACAGGAAGGCATGGCTCGGGGCGAAGATCGCCAGCAGGATGGCGGCGACCATTCCCGCCGTCGACAGCAGCAGGGCCAGGTAGGGCACGCCGTTGCGGCCGAGGCGTCCAAGCGCCTGCGGCAGATAACCATCGCGCGATAACGAAAACAAGGTGCGGCTGGTGAGATAAAGATTGGTATTTGCACTGGAGAGGGCGGCGGCGATGACTACCAGATTCATGATGCCTGCAGCATAGGGAATCCCCGCGCTGCGGAAGGCGAATACGAAGGGGCTGCCGGTGAGCCCACTGCTCATCCTGTCCCAGGGCGTCATTGCCAGCATCACAGTGATCGACAGGACGTAGCACAGGATGAGCCGGACTGTCACGGTGCGCATGGCGCGGGGTACGGTCTTCGTGGGCTGGTCGACCTCGCCAGCCGTGACGCCGATGATCTCGATCCCCATATAGCTGGTGAGAGTAAGGGTCATGGCAAGCCACACGCCCTTGATCCCGTGTGGCAGAAATCCACCATGCCCGGTCAAATTGGAGAGCCCGATTGGTCTGGACGTCCCCAGGCCGACGATCAGACCAAAGCCAATCAATACGAAGGCCGCGATGGCGATGACCTTGAGGATGGCAAACCAGTATTCAAACTCGGCGAAGCTGCCGACCTGCATCGCGTTCATGGCGAGCAGGCCGGACGAGACGGCTGCCACGACCAGCCACTGCGGCGCCGCGGGAAACCACGCCGCAAAGTAGATCGCTACGGCCGTAACCTCGGCCCCGATGGCGATGATCTGAACGAAAGCATACGTGACGCGGACGGCATAGCCGGACCACTCGTTGAGGTAGGTCTGCGCGTACACGCCGAAGGAGCCGGCAACAGGATGCACCACTGCCATCTCGGCTATGGAGTAGGCGACGATGAGGGTGATGACAGCGCCGAAGAGATACGACAAAATCACGCCCGGGCCGGCAAGCTGAATGGAGAGTGAACTGCCCAGGAAGAGTCCGACACCGATGGCGCCGCCCATGGTCATCATGGTGAGCTGACGCTGGGTGAGCCTGCGCTCGAGCTGGGGCGCGACCGTGCTGTCGGCGACAGAGGCTGAGAAGGTCGACACTCGCACCTGAGCGTCTGGCTTACGGATGCCGCGCCATGCCAAGCAATACCTTTCCGAACTCTTCAATCTCTTCGACGGTGTTGTAGTGAAGAAGCGAGGCGCGCAGAACGCCGGACTCCATTGGGATACCGAGCTGTTGCATCAAGCGCGGTGTGTACATGTGGCCGTCGCGGATCCCGATGCCGCGCTCGGACATAACTTCGGTGACATGTGCCGGCGCAACGCCCGGTAAGTTAAAGCAGAGCGTGGGCACGCGCTCGCTGCAGCGGGCCGGGTCGCCGATCCCGTAGATGGTGGCGCCAGCGGCGGCGAGCACACGAAGCATCTCTAGGGAGAGCGTTGCCTCGTAGGAGCGGATGGCAGTCATGGCGCGCACGATCGAGTCTCGGCGCGTAACCGGCGGGGCGCCTTCCCCTTCATCGGCCATCGATTTGCCGAGCGCTTCGAGGTAGGCCACAGCGGCCGCCATGCCGGCGACGTTCTCATAGATGAAGGTGCCCGCTTCGATCTTGAAGGGAGGAGCATCCGGAATGAAATCCTCGCGAAAAGTGGGCAGTTCCTTCAGAAGTTCCAGGCGCCCCCACATGAAGCCCATGTGGGGTGCGAAGATCTTATAGCCGGAGCAGACGAGATAGTCGCAGTCGAATGCCTGAACATCGGTCACAGCATGGGGAGCGTAGTGAACGCAATCGAGAACCACTTCTGCCCCATGGGCGTGCGCCAGCTTGGCGACAGCGGCGACATCTACCAGCGAGCCTAGCGCGTTCGAGGCCACCGTGCACGCGACAAGGCGCGTTTTTGCGCTCAGCAGCGGCGCCAGATCCTCCACATGCAGGTTGGAATCGGCACGCATCTTCCACCAGACGATCTTTGCTCCTCCGCGCTCCAGCTCGAGCCAGGTAGCGATGTTCGCTTCGTGGTCGAGATCGGTGACGACAATTTCATGGCGCGTGCCCAGGGTGCGGCCGATAGCAATGCTGAGCAGGCGCAGAAAAGAAGTGGCGTTCATGCCGAACGCCACTTCTTCCGCATGCCGCGCGTTGATGAGTACTCGGACGCTCTCCCGCGCACTCGCGATGGTAGCGTCTACCTCCATGCTCTTCTTATAGCGTCCGCCGCGCTGCACGTTGCAGTGCAGCAGGTGCCGGTTGACCGCATCGAACACCCTCTGCGGGATCTGCGCACCGGCAGCGTTATCGAAGAAGAGGAAACCGGGTAGCTGGTTGAGCGCCGGAAACTGCGACCGGACCTGATGGGACGGGAATGCGATGGGGCTGGGGGCCGTTAGCTGTTGATTGACCATAAGACTCCTGATGCTGGGCTGAGGAGACGGCATTAAACCGAATACGCAACGGCTCAATCCCTTGAATTCGAGCGCTGGGGTATGGCAAGAGCATACAAGCCGTGGAGAAGGCCTGGTTTCAGCCCCGGCTAGCGTGTGGGCATGGCGGGATCGAGGAGCTTCTGTGCAGTCTCGATTCCGAAAACGGGAAGCGATGGATCCGTAATTAACCCGATCTGTTTGAGCACCGACGCCTGATCCCAATAGATGCGCTCATGTGCCAGCTTCCCGTCACGGAAGCCGACGACAACTACGAGCGGGATCTCTACGCGCCGATGCGTCGGGGCCACGCCCGGAAGCATCCACGGCATCTGTTCGGTGTGCGTAAAGGAAAAGACGATCTCGTCGACCAATTGATCCTGACCGAGGGTGCGGGAGACAAGCTGAATCGTCACATCCGCCGGCATCGAAGTGATGAAGTCCTGCTGATAGAACGTGCGCAGCGCGGCATGCCCGTATCCTCCGGTCAGCACGGGAATGTGATTGACGTAGGCGTCTTCGACCATCGTAGCGATCGTCGAATCGACGTCGCGAGTCGAAAATTCGTAGCCGATGTGTTCATCCCATTGGGCAATCATCTCTTCGTGAGTCATTCCTGCAGGCTCCCTCGACCAGATCTTATACGATCACGAGAGATACTGGCGAGCTAGTCATCTAGAGACTCCACGGGTGCGCTTGGTGGAACCGAATCCGGAGGACGACAGCCATCTCCGCAACACCCATGGGCGGGCTCTGCGGGCTGATCCGCCGCAGATGGGATGTCGTGCTGCTCAAAATGTGACCGGCGTCTGAGGCCGGCCAGAGTGGGCGATTGGTCACCCGCAGAGGGTGAAGCAGAACCGGCTGAAAACGCGACCGGTAGATCGGCTGAAAAGCGTGCGTCCTAAGTCGACCAAATACGGATCAGACCGGCCTGAGCTGACCACCGTCTGGACTGAGATCCGAAGCGCGTGGTATCGGGGATCCCGATGCCACCTTGGGTGCTGGTTTGTGCCGCAATTTTCCAGTGGCTCGATCACTTGATGACACCCGTGGCGACGGCCAGGAAAAAACTGAATGCCCAAGGACTCCCGCACGCAGCAATTCTTCGTGATGAGCCAGGCATTCCAGCTCAGGCCCCGCTTCGGAATTTCTCTTTCCTATTCCTGCTTTCGGCAGGGACCTCGATAACAAGAGCACGGTGGCGAGGCAGCACCGGCATAGAACTACCTCACTCGAATCGAATCGATAACAACCTGCGCGCCTGGTCCGGGCTCATCACTCGGACCGAAGAGCTTCCACAGGATTGATCGTAGCTGCACGGCTGGCGGGCAGAACAGCAGCCAGCAACGCAATGATCAACAGAGCAGACACCGATATGCAGACGGAAACGGGGTCGGCACTGCTGGTCTCAAACAGAAGCGCACTTGCCAAATGAGCGCCAGCGAAGGCAACGGCTAGACCCGCCAGAACCCCAATACCCGTGAAGCCAGCCGCGTCCCTGAGCATCAGCAGTAGGATATTCGCCCGGCTCGACCCTACCGCCATCCGCACCCCAATCTCGCGCGTACGCTGCGTGACGGAATACGCGATGACCCCATAAATGCCGATGGCTGCAAGCGTCAGCGCCAGCAAAGCAAAGATGGCGAGCAAAACAGCGATCATCCGTTGCCGAGCAAGAGAATCGGAAAGGATCTCATCGATGGTCTCGACGTGATAGATCGGCTGCGTGGGATCGAGGTCCCTGACAGCATTGCGTACCTCGGGAAGTATGCTCTCAGGATCTGTATTCGTACGGATGAGAAGAACCGCATGGACATCAACGCCGGGGAAATAAAGTTCAGGTTCAGCTTCCGTATCGACTCCGAGATCGCGAGCGTCCGAGACTACGCCGATCACGGGCACCTTCTCCGGATGAGGAGTAGCGACATTCATCAGGATGCTCGAGGTTAGCGGGTCCTTCCCTGCGAGATAGCGCCGGGCAAACGCCTGATTGATGATGAGGAGGTTAGAATTATTCTCGGCGTCTTTGCGCTCAAAGCCCCTGCCCTGTTCCAATTGGAGGCCCATCGCATGGAAGAATTCCGGGCTGACAGTGCGGACCTGTTCCAATGGAAAGACGCCGGGCGCCACGGCAGGTTCACCGGCGATGAGAAATCGCGTCATCGCATGGGATGCCTTGAGCGGAAGGGCGATGGTGGTTCCCGCCGAAACAATGCCAGGCGATTGTTGCAGCTTGTCTATCAATCTTTCGTAGAAGTGGTTCGTTGCCGGACTCCCATACTGATAGCGAGGTTGCGGCAGGGTGATCTCAAGGCTGAGCAGGTGGTCGGTCCGGAAGCCTGGATCAATTCGGATTAGCTTTTGAAAGCTCCGGACCAGCAGCGTTCCCAGAAACAGCACAACTATGGCGATCGCGATTTCTCCGGAGATGAGTGCGCTTCTCGTCCAGCTTCGTCTGCCTGTGTTGCTGCGGCCGCCCGGACGCAGCGAATCGGCTAGTTTGTTCGGCACCTTGATCATCGGCAACAGCCCAAAGAGAAAGGCGGTAAACACACAGACCCCAGAGGTGACCAGCAGAACAGGGACATTGAGCTGAATCGATTGGACTAACGATGGATCTGCTCCAGGCGTATGAGCAAACGCTACCCGAAGCAGCGGAAGGGTGAGTGCGGCCAGTCCCGTCCCAATTCCACCTCCAAGGACACACAGGATGAACGTTTCGGACAGGTACTGGGTGAAAAGGCGGAGGCGGCTTGCTCCGAGCGCCTGCCTTACCGCAGCTTCGCGGACGTCTGTTGTGGCCCTCACCAAAAGAAGGTTTGCCACATTGGCACAGGCGATACACAGGACCAGAACAACGCAACCCAAGAGCGTTAGGATGGCCGGTCGTAAGGAGCCCACGAGTTGCTCGCGCAGCGGCGTGAGCAGCACACCGATATTTCTGTTCGTTGCCGGATAGTCCTGCGCCAACCGCGCGGCGATCGTCTGCATGTCCGCTCGTGCTTGCGCTAAGCCGACCCCAGGCTTGAGCCGACCCAGAACATCGAGTGTGTGCCCCACGCGCGCACTCTGATATGCTTTGTCCGTCAGGGAGAGCGGCATCCAGAACTCACCCGTCGCCGGATAAGCGCCACCCGGAGAGAGTACGCCGATCACCGTATAGCTGACTCCATTGAGATTGATGTTGCGACGGAGAATACCGCGATCGCCTCCAAAGTAGCGCTGCCAGGCCTCCGCGCTGAGCACAACGACATGATTTGTGTTCGGGGTGTCGTCCTGTTCCACGAACGTGCGGCCTATAAGGGGTGTAACACCAAGAAGCGGGAACAGGTTACTCGACGCAAGAACTGTATGAACCTGTTCCCCATGGTCTGCCGTGACCAGCGACATCGTGTCGGAATCCGAGCCCGAATATGCGGCTACTTGTTCGAAGCTCTTCTGCTGACTGCGCCAGTCCTGATAATCGAGAAAATTGACCTCTGCCCCGCCGACGATCTGCGGATGAGTCTCATAGATGCCGATAATGCGATCGGCATCTCGAAAGGGTAGCGACCGGAGCAGCAGCGCATAGGCTGCGCTGAATATCGCTGTCGTTGCTCCGATACCCAGGGCGAGCGTCAGAACGGCGGTAAGAGAAAAGCCGGGTGACTTTGCGAGTCTCCGAAATGCATAGCGTAGGTCCATGGCAATGGTCTCCAGCGTCAGTGCGGCATCAGCAGCCATCACCCGCTCCCCGGTTGCGTGTGGATTCCCAAAGCGAATCAGAGCATCGCGGCGAGCATCACTCGGGGACATCCCAGCGGTTATGTTGTCCTCTATCCGCATGTCGAGATGGGCACGCAATTCGTCCCGTATCTCCCGGCCGAGGCTCGCGCGCGAGAATAGATTCCTGATGCGACGGCTAATCGACATGGGATTCCCTCACGCGTAGCGCAGCACCGCGCGTGCGCCTTTCACGAGTTGTTCAAAGCTGTTCTCCGCGTCGTAAAGTTCCATTTTTCCGACCGCAGACCGTCTGTAACACTTCGCACGTCGCTTCGTCTCGGTAAGCGCCCATTCCGAACTGATCCATCCACTCTGTTCCTTGCGGTTGAGGGCCGGGTAGAGTGAGCCTTTTTCGACACTCAGCAATTCAACGGACGCTCTCTGGATGTGGAGAACAATTCCATCACCGTGAAGGGGACCCGCCCACGCAAGCGTTTTGAGGACCAGCATGCCAAAAGAGCCCTGAAGATCTTGTCTTGCCACGCTCAATCTCCTCGCGGAAATCTTGCTACGCGAAGATTACACATAGAAGAATAGGGGTGTCAACCGGGACTCGGGGCCGTCAGTCAGAAAATCGGGCATGTCTCAAAGGGTCGACAAAATACCCAGCCGGCCATTCCGAAGTTGAGCGAAGTCATTGCATAAGCACAGCGATTTGAGCGCTCGGCGGATCCGCTAAGTGCGGCAGTTCCCTCTGGCGCGGCACGGTCCGGGCCTAACCGGAACTGATGAGCAGAACGAGACCGAACGCCCCGGCCACTCAACTCCCGAGAACGTCGATTCCTAAGGGCAATCGCGGTTATTGAATGCTCTCTCCTTCTCCAGTGGTGAACGAGTGAGGTCCACACTTCCCTCCCCCCTGCCCTTGGAATATCCCAGAATCCTCATTGGGCGATGCCCCAAGGATGAGCGGTATCGGGATTTGCGCCCCTCCATGGTCGCGAATCTAAACGCTGCATTGATCCACAGGAATGGGAGTTCGTTCCTATCAAATGCGCAAACAGAGCCTTGAGACCTGGGGTGCGGTAGTTGCGGGCGTTGATCAGTTTCGCTCATCGCAGGTTTCCAAAACGCCACTTCGATTGCGCTGTCGAGGCGATTCGGCTGGCTACTGCCACTGCTGGTTCAACCAAGATTCGAAAACCGCCGGCTGCGCATCGACAAATTATCATGGCTGTCGCAATGACTTTCCTTGAGTCAGGCATCAAAATCATTGGCAATTAATTCAAATGGGCGAAATGAATGTTATACATACACTGAGCCAGGCAAAACGCCAGGCCGGAGTGCACTCTTGATTTTAGGTGATCGTTGACGCACCTGCCCGATAGGCTGCGGTGAATGCTGACTCGCTCGGCCACCAGAAAACTGAACGCAAGTTTTAAGATTGAGATGCTCTTTGCGAGGAGGTAAAAATCATGGCCAATGGGCTATTAGGGTCAATCAACCATATCGTCGTCTTGATGCTCGAAAACCGGTCTTTCGACCACATGCTCGGATTTCTCTACGCCGACAGCGGGAACGTGTCTCCAGCCGGCGATCCCTTCGACGGGCTCACCGGGAGCGAATCCAATCCGGATAGCAACGGGAAGCCCGTAACTGTGTCGCAGATCCAGGCGGCGGATCAATATGCCTACTACATGCCCGGTGCCGATCCGGGCGAGGGTTACTCTGCAACAAACTCGCAACTGTTCGGCAAGGTCGCTGCTCCTGTCCCGGCGACCGCAACAAATCAGGGATTCGTCACCGACTATAGCTATACGCTCGGTTGGGAGGCAAAAGAGAAATGGTCGATTCTTCCAGGCACAACCGTGAATGACATTATGGGCGTGTTCGCGCCCGCCACGCTGCCTGTGCTGTCGGGATTGGCACGGGGGTTCGCGGTATGTGATCAATGGTTCGGCTCTGTTCCGACCGAAACCCTGCCCAATCGTGCATTCGTCTGCGCCGGCACCTCACAGGGCCATATGGACGACAAGACCACGAGCTACACGTGCCCCACAATCTTCGGGTCGCTTACCCAAAACAAAATCAGTTGGTCGATCTACGGATACATCGATCCGCCGCTTACGAGGCAAACCTTCCCAGATACCCAAAGTGCCCCTGATAGCAATTTTGGGCTATTCACCGATTTCCAGACGGCCGCTGCCAAGGGCACCCTGTCGTCCTACTCATTCCTTGAACCAAGCTGGGATTCTACCGGGAATAGTCAGCACCCGAACTACAATGTCGCGCTGGGGGAGCAACTGATTCACGATGTCTATTATGCATTGCGCAACGGGCCGGCCTGGAACCAGACTCTGCTGATCATTACCTATGACGAGCATGGAGGTTGTTATGATCACGTTCCACCGCCTCTCGGCGCCGTGCCGCCCGACAATTCCGCGGGAGAGTATAGTTTCGATTTCAAGCGGTTTGGACCGCGAGTACCGACGGTGCTGGTCTCGCCTTTGATCGCGCCAGGTACCGTCTTTCGAGTTCAATCGGGCGCAATGCCGCTTGATCACACATCGATTCTGAAGACGGTGGAGGCGCGGTGGAACCTGCCGAACCTGACCGCGCGGGATCTGGCCGCGGTCGATGTGGGCACGGTGCTGACTTTAACCTCTCCGCGCACAGACGATCCTCTTGCCGGAGTGGTCGTGCCCGTTGCTACGGAGCCGAATCCGAACGCGGACCAGCCTTCGCACCTGCAGCAGGTGCATGCCGAGCTTGTTTCGCAATTGCCCGTTCCGGATAGCAACGGCGGAGCTCACCACACCATGCCGCCGCTTAAAACCAACAGCGAATACAGCGCGTATATTCGTAGCCGCACTGCAGCATGGACGGCTTCGAAAAAGCAGACTGCCACGGATACATCTCCCCGCTAGCCTCCGGCGAAGGCGGGGGAATCTGGTCGCAAGCGGTATCGTAGTTGGGTTTCGAACTCTTCGCTCGGAATGCAGCAACACGAAAACCAGATTGATTCATCGCATCGGAGTGCACCTCGGGTAGCCATCGCCTTCCCGAGGGACATCCGAAAACCGCTTGAATTGAACTGTGGTCAGGTTCCGCGTTTCAACCGGGTATCAGCAGGACACGGTCAAAGTAGGGCTGAAGTTCGCCCAGTGCATCGTTCTTGGAATCGGCGTTGGGGTCGGTGATGGCGATGAAGACCAGCGCGCGAGTTGCGGCTGTCTGCACGCTGAGGAAGAGCGGACAGGGCACGATGCGGCCTTCTTGGCTGGGGGCAACTGCCTTCGCTGTGAGCGGTATGCATGTGCAGGTCGCCACGATGCCAACGCGTGCCCTCCGCCAGAGGGTGGGCCGTGAAGCTTGCATCTTCGTCGCGCGAGTTGAAGCGCATTTCCGCCGTGTAATGGGCAATAACTTGCGGCCGCATATTCCTGCCGGCAATCGGCAGCCGCCACTCGCCGGCAGCAATAGCGCCCGGCAGCTAAAAGGGAGTTACGTCGGTCTCGCTGATGGTGAAGTTATTCTTGTTGCCGCCGCTCTCACCGCGAAAGCGCTCAGGGTCCGCAACTCCAAGATCCAGCGTTGCGCGCTGCTCGGCACCCGTGTAATCGAAGTCGACACTGATCTCATCTGTAGCGGCGGGTACGAAAAATGGAATCTCAAAGTAAGTCTTGTTTTGTGCGCCGGTAACATCGCAGCTAAGTATGACGTTTGGGGGCGAGTTCTGAGCCCATCCCCAGGCTGCCAAGATCAATGACAGCAGACACGCTGCCGTTCTCCATCGTTTCATCCTTGCCAGCGGCGCTCCTCACTGCCTGCCGGAACTCTTTGTCCGATGCATTGTCTGGCGACGGACAAAGGTTCACGCCAAGTGTAAAGGCAGACAAAGCCCCCCCCTGACCTCAGTAGTACAGCTTGAGAGCCAACTGAAGCACGCGCGGACCGTTGCGCAGACTTGTGATATCGCCGAAGGTTGATGATGTGTAATTCAGGCTGGAAGGCTGCCCAAACTGCACGGAGTTGAAGGTGTTGAACGCCTCGGCCCGGAATTGCACGCGGAATGCTTCCGTCAGAGCGAAATTCTTGAACAACGACGAGTCGACATTGTTGAACCCGGGCCCCCGCGCCTGCTGACCGGGACTGCCCAGCGGGGAGTAGTCGCCTTGTCCAACAGCCGTCGCCGCCGGGGGGGTGGCGAAGGCAGCCGCGTTCACCCAGTGAGTCTGCGTATGCGCACTCGCGTAGAGTCCCACGCCGGGAACGGTATTCGCATTGCAGCCGAAATCCGCCGTTGTGGATACAGCGCATGCAATGTCAAACGGTTGGCCGCTCTGGTAGGTATAGATGAAGTTGACTGACCATCCGCCCAGCACCGCATCTTCGGCGCGGTTCATGTTACTGCCAAATGCACGCCCACGGCCTACAGGGAGATCGTAAGTGCCCGCGACATGGATGACGTCGGCGGCATCGACGTCACAAAGAGCGTAGTCGGCATTGATGCCAAAGTTCGGCAGCCATGGTGCGCGATAGTTGGCAGCGGTCTTGGCCTGGGTTCTTTGATCGCTCAAGCATTTGCTCAAAGTATAGTTGGCCAACAGCGAAAGCCCTACGCTCAACTGGTGCTCGTAGGTGGCTTGCAGAGCGTTGTAGCTACTGGCACCGTTGGTCGTTTCGTAAGTGGAATTGGCGGCAAAGTTAGGCAGCGGGAGATAGGGAGTGACCGAGGTTCCCAGCGGGAGAATCTCCGAGGCCGAGTTCAGCGTGTTGTAGTAGTTGTCCAAGTGGCGACCAAGGGCCCCAACATATCCAACCTGCACCGAATCGTGCCGAGTGAACTGGTTCTGCACCATCAGGTTGAAGGTCTGGACATAAGGGGTCTGGTAATTGTATTGCCGGCCATAGAGGCTGACCCCAAGACCGGTAATCTGCGTGGGATCAGTAAGGTTAATGGTGCTGAACGTGTTCTCGATCGTCGCCGTCGCTCCGGTGGACAATACGAGCGGGACAACCGAGGTGTTTGTGGGCTCATTGGCAATGTTATAAATGAACGGGTAGTTTTGCCCCAACGTACCGCCGTAACCAATATTGGCAAGCGCGCCGTAAGCGATGCCGTAACCGCCGCGGACAACCAGGGTTGGCGTCACGCGATCCGCAAAGCCGATGCGTGGAGAGAAGTTCTGCTTCTGCGCCTGGCCCACGGAATTGCTGGAGACGCAATCCAGCGTAATGCCGCTCGACGCGAGCAGATTATTGAAGGCTGCCGCCCTGGCGACCTGACATCCTGAGCTGGGCACATAATAGGTACCTGTCGATCCATTCCCGCCTGCAAGAACCGTGTTTGCCTGCCTGCCGTGAATCTCGGCGTAGGGGGTAAAGTAATCCCAACGAAGCCCAAGGTTGAGCGTCAGATTCCTGGTCGCCTTCCAGTCGTCTTGGAAATAAGTTCCCCAATACCAGCGGTGATCGTCGGTGGCAGCGTAGTTGGAGCCGTTGTACGAGGTGAGGCCGCCGACATTATAAGGGACCGGATTATCTGAAGACGGCAGCGAGGAGGGGATCGGCGCAAGCAGCATATCGGCCATGCCGTTGAAGCCGCGGGCCTTGTTGACAACATCGGAGTACTGTCCGCTGTAAGTAAAGTTGCCGCGGCTGCTGGGGGGTTGAATAATGTCGCCCGCCAGGCTGTCGCCTTGAAATCCGGCCTTGAAGGTGTGGCTGGCATGAATCTTGGTCACGTTGTCCATGAATTCGAGCGCATGGATCGTTTCGAGTGTCGGAGTGAAGTTACCCACGCCCATGTTGTGAATGCCGGTGATCGTCGTCGGAGGCAGGCCGCCGTTGTTTGCGACTTGCGGAATTCCCTGAATTCCATACTGCTCGGGAATTCCCATCGTGTCCCCATAGATGGACCGCACATTTTCAATGAAGTGATCGTAGCCGATATGAAATTCATTGATGAGCGTCGGCCTGAAAACATGGTTATAGCCGATGGCCGACGCCCACGCGGGATAACTTTGCGCCTGGCCGTTGGTCTGGCCGATTGCACCCGGTATAAGTGGTGGAATGCTGTAAATGATATGGCTGTAATCTCCGGCGATAAAGACAGTGTCCTTGGAACCGAAGCTTTGATCGAGCCGCGCGTCTCCTTGGTTTTCCTTATAACTCAACTCCGGGTTATAAAAGTAGTTATTGTTGAACACCGTGTTGTTGGTTGGCGCGGGATAGAGTTGCAGCAGCTTGACGGCATTGGGATCCAAGCGACCTTGGGGCAGCAGGTTCAGGTGGGCAACGTCGCCGGTGAAATTGGTGATCCCCCCGACCCCGCCCCCGCTGTAGAATGGATCGCGGACATACACCGTGCTCGATGTATTGTTGGGCAGCCCGCTCACCGGATCGACCGCACCGGCCGCAACAGAGCGTGTCGTTGCCGGGTCGAGAATTGTGCCCAGGGGCATGGTGCGCCCCAACGCATCCACGGTTGGCGTTCCCGGATTGAGGTTGATAAGGTCCTGGAGATTCGTAAAGTCGCTCGATTGCATCAACGCCGTTGGCACGGTGTCGAGCAAGCTGGTGCTGGGGCTGAAGACACTCTCCGACTGGCGATTGAGCAAGCCCTGATAAGACAGGAAGAAGAAGGTCTTGTCGCGGCCATCATATAGTTTTCCAATTCGCACCGGGCCGCCCAGGGTTCCGCCGAACTGGTTCTGACGGTATTCGGCGATGGGCCGGTCCGCTTGCTTTGAGAAATAATCGTTGGCCTGGAGGTCATCGTTGCGCAAGTACTCCCACAGGTCGCCATTCAGGCGGTTAGTTCCGGACTTGGTCACCGCATTAACGACTGCGCCGGTGGAGTGTCCGAATTCGGCGTTGAAGTCGCCGGATTGCAACTTGAACTCCTCCACGGCGTCCGGCGGCGGCGTGATGGTGGCGTCGGTGCCGATTTTGCTGCCACCGTACATCTCAATATTGTCGTTAATGCCGTTGAGGCGAATATCGTTTTGCCACAGGTTCACGCCGTTCACCGAGTAATAGGCCGACCCGGTTGAGCCGGAATTGGTGCTGGGGTTGGCGACCGGCGCAGTCGCGACGCCGGCCGAAAGTTGCCCCAGCGAAACCCAGTCCCGCCCGTTGAGGGGCAGATCGTTGACCGTTTTGCTGTCTACGGTTTGGCCGATCTCGGCATTTTCTGCCTGCAGCAAGGGCGCTGCCGCGGTGATAGTGACCTGTTGCTTCACATTACCCAGGACGAGCGAAATGTCGAGCGTTGATTCCTGTTGAACGTGAACGATGACACCGTGGTTGATGAAGCCTTCGAAATTGGGCGCCGTCGCTTCCAGGGTGTAGGAGCCAGGCTTGACCGCATCGAAGACATAGTTGCCGGTCGAGGTGGACCGTGCCGCCATCTTTACCCCGGTTGCCTCGTTGGTGAGGATCACCTGAGCGCCGACCACAACCGCTCCGGAGCTGTCGCGCACTGTCCCGGTGACTCCGCCAGCGTCGATCTGGGCCGCCAAGTTGCCGGGGAGAAACAGGAAAACGAGCAGCCCCAAAACGGGGAACCATGAGCCCAGGATTCTGGATCGCACTTGTGTTTCCACTTTTCGCCTCCAAATAGGTGATTTCTTGTCTGAAATATCTATTCTTTGCGGGGACACACGTTCAGCCAACATCACCGTAGGGCACTTCCTGCGGGCGCGGAAGTGTTTACCCTAGAAAGGTCCGGGGTATACCCCGGTGGATTGATCTTCTAACACATTGATATGAATAGCCTTGCTCTCCCGGAAAAATATTGATAGACTGGCTCGGTCAGACGGTCGCCGGCTATCGTATTCATCGCTCGTTTACATTAATTCCGTAGCCTGATGACAGAGCCTCCCGCAGTTCGTATACGCTCCTGTGGAGATCACCCGATGGAACGTTCCGGCGCCATCCATTCCGAGCAAAAAGTACCACTTCACCAAGATGCATGGCCGAATCGGCTGCAAGGCGACCCGCGCTGGGGCCTTGCCCAGCGAGTCGTCGCCGGACCTCACTTTGTCCGGTCTCCTTTGCTGTCAAAGTTCCTTCTGTTTGTTGCTGGGCAGGCCCTCGAAGGCCGCCAGAGCGAGATCACCGAGCATCAGATCGGCGTGCGGGTGTTTGACCGGCGGCCGGGTTACAGCACCGTTGAGGACAATATTGTTCGCAACTACGCGCGGCAGTTGCGCAAGCGCCTGGCCGAGCACTTTGCCGGCGAGGGAGCTTCCGAAGAGTTCCGCATTGACATTCCCCTCGGCGGTTATGTCCCTGTCTTCGTTCGGATGGCTGGGGACCGCCCCCTCGCGGAGGTGAGAAGGGTCCCGGTATCGGTGAGCATTCACTCGCAATTGATGGAAGCCGATGGTGCCGCTGAGACAACGGCTCACCCATCGAACTGGAGGCGTTGGCTAATCCGTGCGTCGCTGCTGACCGCCTATAGCGTAGTCCTCGTGGCCCTCACTTGGTTTGTGGCGGTTAAATTCCGCATATCGCACCGGACTCCCGAGCCTGCCGATCCGCTCTGGGCAGCTCTCTTTGACGGCCCGGCGAACACCTACATCGTACCGGCCGATGCAGGCTTTAATCTCCTTGAAGACCTGGCGCGCAGTTCACTGCCGCTAGCCGACTATATCAAGGGCGCCTACTTGGATCTGCCGCTCGCGGGAGTCGATGCGCACAGTGCCGACGATTTGCGTTCGCAGCATTTCACCAGTTTTGTCGACTTCCAGACCGTTGCCGCTCTGGCTCGCCTGCCCGAGTACAATCCGCAGCGAGCCTTCTTGCGCTTCCCCCGCGATCTGCGGCTTGATGATCTAAAGAATGCCAATGCCGTTCTTATCGGCTCGGTGGGCAGCAACCCTTGGGCCGCTATCGCGGGGAGCAAAGCCAATTTCCGAATTGTCTATCGCCAAGGCATGGAAGGGGCAACCATCATCAACACGAATCCGCAGCCCGGGGAAGCAGCTTCCTACGCGAGCCGCTGGAATGAGCCGGCGCACGAGACCTTCGCCCTGATCGCCTTCCTTCCGAACCTGGATGGCAACGGACGATTTCTCCTTCTGCAAGGGCTCGATGTGGCCGGAACACAGGCGGCAGCTGAAACGCTCTTCCGGCCGGATGCGATAGCACCCATTCTCCGACGTGCAACGCGCGCTGACGGCACACTCCGATTCTTCGAGATATTGCTGCGGTCGACGAGCATCGAATCGAATTCGACAGGTACTCAGGTCATCGCCTGCAGGATTTACCGGGATAGTGCGAAAGGCCCCGGCATTGATGCCGGGGATGGATAGCACCAGGATAAGTGCTTCTTCCTGCCGGCCTTTTCAATCGTGTTTGAGCTTGAACTGAGATGAGGCTTGAGTTAATCTAAACGAGTGGA
>DATDLS010000323.1:0-4015 GCA_036519195.1 Occallatibacter sp.
TGCCTGCGGCCCGATTATCCCCACCCAGTCGTCGCAGACCTCTGAAACTCATCAAGAAAAAAGCGGAGTCGTAACCGCCCTCGCACCGGCGAGCGGGCCCTGAATTTCACAAAAATAAGAAAATCTAAAAGAGCCGCACCCTAATCCAAAAAGGGGCTATGGCCGTGCCACCTTTCTTTTCCTGTGATTATTCCCAGAGTGACCGGCCAATAAGATCAGGAGTCGCAGGCGCATTTTCTCGACGTCGTCACTGCCTCGTTAATTGAAGGCGATCAAGACATAGACTTGGGTTTCGGAGTCGAGACTTTCGTCGAGCTGTTGCTGCCACCGACATACTCTCTGAGAACGGCTTACATCCGCCTGATATGCCGCCGGAATTTGGGATTGCTCTCCCGGATCCAAACGAAGTCCAAAGTGCTTCATGAATGTCGAACATCCGCGGTGGGTCGCTACGGTCAGACATTCATGCTTCTCGTCTCAGCCTAAATGGCAGGCGTTCGTAGCCTCTGTGCCCGGCTGATATTGAGCGCCGCTCACTCTTCTGAATATTTCAACGGGTTATGCAAACGGATCAAGCGAGAAGACGTTCAAGATATTTCGAGATGCTGCCCTAGTCCAGTCGGTCCAAGTCGGTTGCTATGGAGGAGGAAACCGCCCAACAAGACACTCCTTGAAGGCTTCACAATATTGACCGATTAGCTGATCAGTGAAGTCGCAAAGGTCACTGAACTGATCGCTCGGGGGGGCTCAAGATTGCTCCATGGCCGATTCCGTTCCGTATGCCCGCCAGATCGTGAAGACGGCCACATTTGATGGCTTTAAATTTCGGGAAAGATGCTATTTCGAGCGCCCCGCATTAAGACCCACCGCGGCAGAGTTGACATTTGAAAGTCATTACGAGTGCGTCGGCGTTTAAATTCGTTCGCGGTTCACCACTAATTGATTTCGTTGATCGCTAAATGCGCGAAATGAAGGTGCCCTGAGCATCTGAATTCCACGTCCGGCATAAGAAAGAGTGACTCGGAAAATAACGACTTAAGAATGGGCGAAAATCCTTGCAAGAAAAGACCCCTCGCGTTAGGGTTCTCGATACGGAGACATTTTCCGAAAGTCATTGATTCTAATAATGGTCGGGACGGGCAGATTTGAACTGCCGACCCCTCGCACCCCAAGCGAGTGCTCTACCAGGCTGAGCCACGTCCCGACACAATCGAACCGATCCGCGTCCGCGGACGGCTCCCAGGGTCCAAACCAGTTTACACCACCCCCGCCCTTTGCAACTCTCAGCGCCCAACAAACCGCGTCTCAAACTCCTCGCGCTCTACGGTTACTGCGCGCCAAGGGCCAATCTCCAACACGCTTCGCAGCCAACCCACTCCCCGTGTACACTTTTGCGCACATGCCAATTGCCGTTGAAACCCGCTCTGTTTCGTCTCCCTTGCTTCGACTCCCGCGCCTGGCGCTGGTCTATTTCCTCGCCGTAGTGGCCCTTGCGCAGGCCGCCCACGCCCAGGACGCAAACCAGCTCCTGATCTACGCGATCGACGTCGAAGGCGGCCAGTCTACGCTCCTCGTCGACGCCCGAACGCACGCCTCCCTGCTCATCGACACCGGCTGGCCTAGCGTGGACGCCCGCGATGCTACCCGTATCCAGGCCACCATGCGCGACGCAGGCATCACCCGCATCGATCACCTGCTTATCACCCACTTCCATGTCGATCATGTTGGCGGCGTCCCCGAGTTGGTCAAGCGGGTTCAGATCGGCGAATTCCTTGATCACGGCCCGAACCGCGAAGACTCCGACATCACCCGCCATGATTACGCGGCCTATCTCAAAGCCATCGCCGGCAAGCCCCACCGCGTCGTCCATCCCGGTGACACCATCAACATCCCCGGCCTCACCGCCATCGTCCTCACCGCCGATGGCGACCACATCTCCGCCGTTCCGGGCGTTAGCCCCACTCCCAATCCCACTTGCGCTGCCGAGCCCCACTGGGACCTCGACAGCACTGAAAACCCTCGTTCCGCCGGCGTCCTCATCCGCTTCGGCAAGTTCCGCTTTCTCGATCTGGGCGACCTCACCAAGGCCAAAGAGATTCCCCTCGTCTGCCCCAACAATCTCATCGGCACCGTGGACCTCTACCTCGTCAACCATCACGGCTTCAACCTTTCCAACTCCCGCGCCTTCGTCGACGCCATCCATCCGCGCGTCGCCATCATGGACAATGGCGCCCACAAAGCCGGCAGCCCGGAAGCCTGGCAGACGGTCCACGAAAGCCCAGGCCTCGAAGACCTCTGGATGCTCCACACTGCCGAAGACTCCGACGCGGCCCACAACAGCGCTCCTGAATTGATCGCCAACCCCAGAGGCACGCCTACGGACGGCGCTTATCTGAAAGTCATGGCCTCGCCCGACGGCAGCTTCTCCATAACCAACTCCCGAACGGGGAAAACTAAAGCCTATCCTCACTCTTGAAGCTCTGCTGCCGGCGTCCTGCTCCTCATCAGAGCCGCCCCCAGATCCGTGCTCCCTCCGGCATCGCTGGCAGGAACGGAAGCCCAGCTTTCCTTCGAGCGGATGAGCCACGATGGCTGCCAGCTTCTGCCCCATCGAGGTGCACTTCGCCAACTCGGAGTCTTCCGGGAGTCCAACACCATCGTCCGGGAACGCCAGGCAAACCGGTTCCGGCAGCCAGTGGGGCAACGCCGCCTCGATCCCTCTCAACCCGCCGAAGGCGTTTGATCGCACAGCTTCCCGCCAGCGGCCAGAAATCGGCCAATGCGAACCGACCTCCATGGGCCGAACTGGCCGCCAACGCTTCCTGAATTGGAACCGGTCGGCGTAGATGCAATTGGCCTGGCACGTGACCAGCCGGCGTCTGACCGGCGCATCGAACCGAGGGTCCGAGCACCCTCAGGCCCTCCATCAGCCGTTCATCGGTCGAGCGGCCTGGCCCGGAACAGCTCTTCCAGCGCATCGCAAGCCGTGCCAATACCGTCTTCGTGCCCCAGCTGCTGGGCCACCTCGGTCGCCCGCCTGGCAAAGGCCTGATCTTCCAGCATCGATTGCAACACCCGCGCCACGCGCAGCGGTGTGTAATTCCCGCGCTGCAGCACTCGCGCCACCCTCAGGCGACGCATCCGCCTGGCGTTATCCGGCTGGTCGTGAGAGTAGGGCATAATCAGCATTGGCTTGCCCGCCCGCAGGCACTGCGCCGTCGTTCCCACCCCGCCCTGGTGCACCACCATTGCCGCCCGCTTGAACAGAGCAGAAAACGGCGCATATTCGGCCACGCAAATCGATTCCGGAAGCGCCTCGGTCGGCCGGTTGCGCTCGTCAGACCCAATCAGCAACACCGCCCGCACTCCCAGCCGCACCGCCGCCTTGGCCGAGTATTCATAAAACTTCCCCGCCGCCAGCACCGCCGCCGATCCCAGCGTAAAAACTACCGGGGGGGGACCGGCCCCAAGAAATTTCTCCAGATGCGGCGGTAGCGCCGCATTCCCCGCATCAGCATCGTAATAACAAAATCCGGTAATCCGGGTGTGCGCCGGCCAGTCCCTCTGCTCCTTGCCCAGCAGCCGTGAAAACAAGGCCAGCACGAGGCAGGGTGAATGCTTGCCGTCAAACAGTGGATTGCTTCCCCGTCCCAGTCCCAGCTCCGCGCGTAAATCGTAAATTGGCTGCGCCCAGTTGCGGCTCACAAACCGCGCCAGCCCCTTGATCGCACGCCCCAACCCGGGCACCGTCCTGTCGGCCCGCGCCAGCTCGGGATACATCGGCAGCACGGGCGGATCGAACCCGGAAAAAAAGCTCATCGGCGCCAGGACATAGCTGGCCCACTTGATGCCCGTCACATCGGCGACCAGCGGCCCCGCATAGTTCAGCTCGCCGAGCAGCAACAGATCGGCGCGCTCCGGCTTCGTGGCCGCTTCCAGCAGATCCTCATAGGTCGCTCGCAGAGCAGGGAAGAGAAACTCGCGCAGACCCCGCTCGGTGCCTTTGCGCACGTCG
>DATDLS010000324.1:0-6218 GCA_036519195.1 Occallatibacter sp.
CCAGTCCCGACACCCTCGTGTCCGCTGATGAGAACTCAACTCTGCATCGTTGACGGCCCACCTTCACAGCCACGGTTGCTGCGCCCCGGCGAGTCATATAGAGAGCGATTTCTCCTGAACTTTGATCACGAAATTAATACCCCGGGCGACTACTGGGTGGAGGCCAAGCACTCCGGCATGGGAAATCCGACGGAGGGAGATGCGCATGCGAGGCTGAACTTTCGCGTGGAAGAGGACGCCATCGCGCCGAGCGAGCTTCAGCCGTGGCTCGACGGCCTCAGGTCGGACGATCGAGGGATACGCTTTGACGCCGCACGGACCCTGGCCAGTATTGCGCCACCATCTCTGGAAGAGACCCTGCTTGGTTTCATCCATAACCCAGAGTTCAGGATATATGCGGCGCTCGCATTCCACCGCCTGAACAGTCCGCGAAGCATGGACGCGATGGCCGAGTTGATGCAAGGGCCGGTGACCAGCGAGCAAATGGAGGCGGCTCACTACCTGGCCCTGACTGACGATCAGAGGTGGTTTCCGCTGTTGCGCGACGCAGCCGAAAAGAATGTTCGCATCAGTCCCTACCCTGCGTACGCGGCAGAACTTGGCGGTGACAAGGCGCTCCCTATGCTGATTGCTCTCGCGAAGAGCCCGGATCGGGAGATTACCGGTGGCAACGCGATTATGGCGATGGGCTCTACAGGCTCACCCAATGCAATACCCGTGCTGCTGGATTATCTCCTCAGCCCAGACGTCAATATCAGCGATCGAGCCGCCTACGCTCTGCAACTTCTCACTCACCGCACCGCTATAGGAGATGAACTGAACCGGAACCGGCGGACCGAATCCGCCAAGTGGCGGCGATGGTGGAAACGCGAAGGCGAGAATGCTCCTATCTACAAGGACACAGAGTGCGGGGAGACAATTCAACTGCCGTAAGGACGCATCCTTGAATTCTCCTCTTGGGAAGGCGCCGCCTCGTGTATCGGCGCCTGAAAGGGAGACATAGTCGAAGCGGTGGGTGAGCAGGTCCGGCTAAATGTACCGGCGTTCCCCCGGGACAAGTTCGGCGGTGATGCCGTGCGAGCTGCGGCACGTGACCTCATGGCCGAAGTCGAAAGTGGGGGTGTTCCTGGAGATCGAATCGATCAGGCGATCGTTATCGAGCCGGGTTCAGACGCGGCCATCGGGTGCCGTGGATTCGATTAGGGCGTTGTCGCGATTGGCAACGCCGAGCGGCTGGCCGGGTGCGGCAAATCTGCAGGCCGCTCTCCCATCAGCCTCCCCTACATTTTGTAGCGGCCGAGGTCTTCGTCGTTTAAACCTTCGAGCCAGCCGCGCAGTTGCTCGGCCGAAGGCCCTTCGGGCGGGCCCGATGTATTCAGCTTGGCCGACTGCAGAACCTGTTCCGAGACATAGATCGGGCAATCGGCGCGCAGAGCCAGAGCGATTGCGTCCGATGGGCGGGCGTCAATCGTGACCGGCTGTCCGTCCTGACGCAGCCACAGCACGGCAAAAAACGTATCGTCCTTAAGCTCTGTAATGACAATACGTTCCAACTCAGCATTCAAGTTACGGATCATGTTTCTGGCCAGATCATGCGTGGTGGGGCGCGGGGCAGCGATCTTCTCAATCTCGTCGGAAATGGCCTTCACTTCGAAGAAGCCCACCCAGATCGGCATGACCGCTTCGGAAGAGACATCCTTGAGCACGATGATGGGCATGTTGGTGGCCGGATCCATCATCAGGCCGCGTATTCTGACCTCGATATCCATGACTTCCCTCTTCCTTTTCCCACTTCTTCCAGACTGCTTCCTGTTTAGACCGCTTCGCCAACCAGACTGTTAGGATGCGTAGCCGTAATTCGCACCTGGCAGTAGCTGCCCGGCGCCGGCGCAATGGGCTGGGAGGCGGTAAAGTTAACTGGCTTGTTTTGGCTGCTGCGGCCGGTGACTTGGCCTCTTGCCGGATTGGTGCCCTCAACCATTACTTCCATAATTTGCCCTAAGTGTCTGGCATAATTGACACGTTGAATCTCGCGCTGGCGATCAAGCAACACTTGAAGGCGTTGCGCTTTTTCCACATCCGGGATGGAGTCGATCATGGTCAGCGCCGGAGTGTTGGGCCGGCCGGAGTACTTGAAACCGAAAACGCAATCGTATTCGACCCTGGCCAGCAGGTTCATGGTCTGGATAAAGTCATCCGGCGTCTCGCCTGGAAAGCCGACAATGATGTCCGTGGACAGCGAAATCTCTCGCTTGGCGGCCTTGATCCAGCGGATGCGTTCCAGGTACCAGTCGGGCGTGTATTCGCGATTCATTTGCCTCAACACCTTCTCTGAGCCGGACTGCACCGGCAGATGGACGTGGTCGCAGAGGGTGGGATAGGCGTCGATGGCTTCGACAATGTCGCGGGTGAAGTGGCGTGGATGGCTGGTGGTGAAGCGCACCCGACGCATACCGCCCACCTGGCCCACGGCAGCCAGCAACTCCGCGAAGGACATCTTCCCTTCCGGATCGCGGTAGCTGTTTACGTTCTGGCCGAGGAGCTGGATTTCCGTATAGCCCAGGTCAGCGATGCGACGAGCTTCTTCGAGGACCGAAGCCGAGGTTCGGCTCCGTTCCTTGCCGCGCGTGTAGGGCACCACGCAGTAAGCGCAGAATTTATCGCAGCCTTCGATGATGGTGATGTAGCCGCGATAGGGATTTTGCCGCGACGTAAATTCGGTTTCGAACGCCTCGTCGGTCTGGCGGTCGTCGAGGCCGGTGATGCGGGTCTCGCCGGCTTCCAGGCGGGCCAGCATCTGAGGAAGTTTGCGATAGGAGGCCGACCCCGACACCAGCGACACGTAGGGCGCCCGGTCAAAGATCTTTTCGCCCTCCTGCTGCGCCACACAACCTAGCACGCCGAAGCGCTTGCCGGCTTTATGCAGCTTTTTGTAGTCGTTCAGGCGGTTGAAGACTTTCTGTTCGGCCTTGTCGCGGATCGAGCAGGTGTTGTAAAGAATCAGGCCCGCCTCTTGTTCGGACTCAACCTGCCGGTAGCCCTCATGCTCGAGGGTGCCAATCACCTTCTCCGAGTCATGGGCGTTCATCTGGCAGCCGAATGTTTCAAGGTAAAAGGTTTTCTCGGTCGCCATATCAATCCAGAGTATACCGTGATTTGGCACATGCTCGCATAAGAACCCGAAGACTCCATGGCACGGCATCGGACAGGTACCGGCAATTGTCTCCCATCGCGACAGGTCACGTTTGACGAATGCCGGACGAAAGAGTCAGACTTTCCGGGCGCGCAGAGGTCAGAATCAGCTTCCCTCCTGGTCCGGTTCCGATGGACTCATTCGGCGGTTTGCTGGCCGGTCCTCTCGGGGATGGCCGACCTTAACTACCAGCTCGAGCGGCAAACGATCTTCTCTTACCTGCTGGGCGGCGCGCTGCTGCCGGCCACGCATGAGGTAGCAGCGTACTTGCCGGGTCTGGCCCCGGGGCGGTTTTTTTCGCCGGACTTCTCAGTCACCGGTTCAGCCCCCGCAAAAACCGCATTCTCCACGGCCCGATCGGGGCAGCGACTGCGGTGCGACATTGCCGGTCCTCGCCGTGGGGATCCATGCTCCTTGCGGGCATAACGCTTCCGGCGGCCCTGGCGGGAGTGTCTCCATCTCCTCGCTCTCGTCCGCCAACCTACCGGGAACTACCCCAACCCGACCGAAGAGATGAACGAGGTCGCGCGCATCCATGCGCAGGGACACCGGCACCGTGGACACCTACGAAATCCGGATTGCGAGATGCCAAAGGGTCCAGTCAGGACGCATTCATTGCGTTATCGTCCGCCCGTGCTTTGAATCGTCCAGCGTTCCTTGAGGTTGAGGAAGGGGCTCTCGAAGAAGCGAAAACTTAGCCAGGCGAGGGCAAGCGTAGATCCGAGCGCGAGAACTGCACCGACGAGGACGGCCTGCTTCTCGATGACCACAACGTTGAGATGCCGGCCGGCCTCAAGCAGAAAAACAAACTTGTTTGCGATCTTCAGATAGAGCGGGTGGGGGATGTCATGCAGCACATAGGCACCGTAGCTGACGCGGCCCATCCATCGCAGCGGGCGGATGCTGAGCACTTTGTAGGCGACCGTGTGTGACTGGACCGCAGTGAGGATCAGGAGCGCAGAGAGAAGATCGATAGCGCTCAGCGCCCAGGTGAATTTCCAGTCTGGGTACGGATAAGGGCGCTGCCAGAGATGGCCGGTGGGGGTAAACAGCGCCCAGAGCAAAACGATTGCCAGCGCGACGGGAAAGGCGATGCGTGCCGCGCGCAGAATGGACTGGCTGCGGGCACCGCGCAACAGAAGCGCGACCAGGCCGCCGGTGAGCAACGCATCAAGCCGGAATGGGGTTGCGCGATAGAGCACCTCGCCGTCCAGCATCCATTGCGGAAGAAAGTGCTGGCCGGCGAGTCGCATGGCCAGGCAAAGCGGCAGGGTTGCGGCGCAGACCCAGGCGAGTTTGGTCCGGTCGCGAATCCAGAACACCAGCCACGGCCAGATCAGGTAAAACTGCTCTTCGACGCACAGCGACCAGAAGTGGCCGAGGTAGAACGGCACATGGGCCACTACGCCGCCCGTGGCGGGTTGAAAGTCGGCAAGACTTTGCAGCGACGTGCCGGGAATGTACGGGTGAATGAAGCGGACGTAGTTGCCGAGGTAGGCTGGCCAGACCATCCAGCGCCAGTTCCACTGCCAGTGCGCAAGCGGTTGGAGCACGAGCAGTATCAGCATGACTCCGTAGTAGAGGGGAAAGATTCGCAGCGTGCGGCGGACGTAGAAATTGCGTACCCGATGCGGATCGTTGCGGGAGTCGAACAGGATGCCGGTGATGAGGAACCCGGAAAGGACGAAGAACAGATCGACCCCCGTCCATCCCCAGGGAACCTGAAGATAGTGCTGACCGAAGACCATCAGGAATGCAACGGCGCGCATGCCGTCGAGCGCCGGATAGAAAAGCCGGTTTTCCGGCATGGCGTGCGAAGGAACAAAGATGGAGTCGCCGCTGCCGGGCTCCGGGTTCTGAGGCATCGATGTATTTTATCGCAACGGCGTATAGGAGCAGTGATCTTGCATCCGCTGAAAAGGACTCACTGCACGCTGCGCCACATTCGTATTGTTACCCGAGCAGATCAGCTCATGAAACTCAACGTGAAAATCCGCATTACAGTTTTCGCCGTGGCAGTGATTGCGTTCTTCGCCCTCAACTCCACCTGCGTTGGCTCAACGATCCACCTTACTGAGAATTCCCCACCAGAGCCGGTCATCATCGGCTGGGTATACAGGACGAAGTCGGCTACAAGGACGAGTGGTGGAAGCCTGAGCCAGATTCCATGTCGCGCCGGGCTCGCTTGGAGGAAGCACATGCTGATCCATTTGATCGCATGATCGCCGCGCAGGCGAACCAGAATAATCGGCCAAGACTCGGCACAGAGACCAGGCTTGATGCCTTCGGAATTCGACGCCTGGAACCGCCAAAGCTCTGAGTCCCTTGGAAAGAAAATATCTCGCCCAGGCAGCATTCACCTGCTGAATATCAAGCATGCAGGCCGAAATGCAAGGAGACGAGCTGTCCGATGATATGCCCAGGCAGTACAAGACTGGAGATGTTCGCAGCCAATGGAGCAAGGAATGGATTGCGGCAGGAGCAAAATCCCGCCGCGTGCTCGAAAGTGCCCGGATTCGAATGTCCCGGTCCGGCCGGCCGGTTAGGCACGAGAGGCTGGGTTTAGTAGAGGCGGAAGTTCACTTCCACAGTGATCATCACCGGAACAGGCCCCTTGCCCTGCTTGTATGCCGGCTTGAACTTGTATTTTCTCACCGCTTCGATCGCCTTTTCATCGAGACCCATGCCAAGCGCGCGAACTACCCTGGGGTTCTGGGGATTGCCCTGGGCATCGACGATCAACTGGATCAGGCAGACGCCCTGATACTTGGCGCGGCGGGCTTCATCCGAGAACTCCGCTTCCACGTTGTTCAAAGCAACCGGGGCCGAAACGCCGCCACCAATTCTCTCCAGGCCGCCGCCGGTGTTGCCGCCAGTGCCCGGGCCATAGCCGTCGCCGTTGCCGGAACCAAGGCCGCCGCCGGACCCGGTGCCCATGCCGTTGGAGCCTGATCCGTTGGAGGCCAGGGTCACGTTGGCGGAGTTCTTCACGCCGATGTTGGGCAAAGTCGGGTTGTCGGGAAGG
>DATDLS010000325.1:0-2859 GCA_036519195.1 Occallatibacter sp.
GCTGATCGCTGTGATGGCCGGTAATCCGTTCCGACGTGTTTCGCAGCCACCGGAACAGTCCGCGTCCCCGCGTGCCTCCGCCCTCGATCTCCATCTTCTGCCAGTCATAGGGAAGTTCCTCTCCGCAGTTCAGGCACGTCACGCGTGTTTGACTGCGCATCTTCCCGTCCGGTGACACGCCAACCCTGGTGGTGGGAAAGGTGGTCCGCGAATGCGAACAGCCGAACAGCAACCGGAACAGAGACATCAACGCTGACGATTGGGAACCCATATAAATCTTTCACGTCTCCTTAAGCATGCACACCGCCAGGTCCGCCTTGGGTTGGGTGGGCGACATAGAAGTGGAGATTAAGCGGCCCGGCGCGACTCCCAGTAGTCTTCAAAACGATTATTGAGAGAGCAACATCGCAACGCGATGATTGCATTGGCACCACGAACGGTCCAGAACATGCCTGACTGTTTGAGCCGGGAACCGATGACGGTCTTGCAACCGGCTTCGATGACACCGGAGCCGACGAACAGATGCTGACGCCGAAACGCCGGGTAGCGCATGCGCGCTGCGTTCTTTTCGAAATAGTCCGCCTCGGTACGAAGCTTTTCGACGACTTCCGGATTGGTGCAAACTGTCGATCGAAGCGCGGCAACCAGCTTTTCGATTTTTCCCTTATCGAGTAGCCGCTTCTGGTGGGTCCTCATCCAGGCTTTCTGGTTCATGTCATCGTTGGGGTACAGCCTGCGCGCCACATCCCACAGGTGTTGGCGAGCGTGATACAGATCGACGATCTGGATCGCACCCGGAAAGTGCAGCTCGGCGTTATTCCAGATCCATTCGGCCCCGTCGCCCAGGACAACTTTCTTTGCCGCGCGGTTCCAGCCTCGCTGCCAGGCTTCCAGGTAAATTCGCTTGCCAAAATCATCGGCATTTTCGATTGCGCCGGTGTATGTGGTGGAATCGGGATCCCGGATGGGGTATCCCTCTTTGTCCCACGTGGTCTGAGTGAAGACGCATCCGAGTTTGACCTCCCTGGTATGGGCGGGCCGGCCTTCCGTCCTGCCTTGCCGTCCCAGCGTCTCTTTCTTCACCACCGGTATTCCCGTGCCATCCATTTCGATATAGAGAATCGGGATCGGCTTTCCCACGATTACCGGCAGATCCAGTTGCACGGCTCGCTGAATCTCTTTCTGCTCGCCTCCGGCGATATCGCTTCCGATGATTTCCGCCGTACGCTCCACGGCTTTGGCCGTCACCTCCAGACCGGCCAATAGTTCCATCTGTCGGCGTCCATGGTCGAAGGGCGCTTCCGAGCCAACCAGCGCCAGCATGCGGCGAATGCCGGGTGACAGATCTGTCCCATCGATATCAAAACCGGCATCGGCGGGAAACTGGCCGTGATGACACTGCGGACAAAGATACCAGGGCCGCAGGAACTCCACCTGGCCCACCACGGTGAGTATGCGGCGGGACCGCATTTCGCGGTAACGGGCCTTCTGGCCGCAGCGGCAGGGAATCTCGCGCTTGCCCGGACCCGGCGGATCGCATCGCAGTAACCGGCTCATTGCAGCCGCGCCGGCCTGATGCATCGCGGCCCGCATAGCCATCTCCACCGCTTCCAGATCCAGACTGCCGGACTTGCGAAGATCCTGAAAAATGAGCCGGAGCAGCCCGCTTATTTCCCGCTCGACTTCGCGCTGAAGCGCTTCCGCCGTTTTTTTTCCCGTGGCGATAACGAGTTCTCAATCGGGCGCGCAGCACAGAGTTGCTCACTCACCTCAACAACCTGCTCGCAGAGATCCTGAAAGTGATGAAACTCCTCTACCTCATGCTGCGCCTTTCGTAACGCCGCCGGTGAAGAGAAAGTCTCCGTCACCGTCTTGCCCTGCACCTTCCGTGTCAGCCGGAAATTCGGTCCATGGCCGACACTTCCGGGTTTGGCACAGTGGCAGGTTGGTTTTCCGCACTTGCCGGAAGTCGCTGTGATCGAACCTCGCCGCAAGTCCCCGACTGAGCCAATTCGTTTCAATAGCTCGGCCCGCTGCTTTTCCAACTGGAGTTCAGGATCGGACATTATTCAGGTCTCCTGTCCTTAGCGTATATAAACGCTAAGAAAAAAGCCACAAAAAAAGAAAACGCCATAATCTTCTCTTTCATGTCGTCCACCCAGGCAACTGGTGGCGTTTGACGGCCAGCTCAAAGTCGGGGCTGACGGACTTTCCTTCGCGAATGCTTTCAGCCGTCCGCATGTACAGTTGCGCAACGTTGAAAGGAAGCCCCGCGGGGACCGTAGGTGGAACCCAGCGATAGCTCTCCGGTACCGAGAGATCCGCCAGCGCTTTGCCCTCCTGCGCACCTCGCACACTAATCTCGGAGACCTGTATGTAAGTCGCCTGGAGGGGTCTGCCGGCACCATAGCCAGGTTGCCCTCGGTGCCGTGGATCTCGAACAGGAACCCCGTCCCGTTAGCGATGCCGGCATTCAAAGCCACCATCCCGAGTTGATGGTGAAAAGGCATCCGTGCGGGGGGTAACGAGGATCGGTATCCGGACCGGACTGGTTCGCCGAAGTCACCGCCTCCTTATTGCGCAATACATCTCAGTGAGTCGAACGGAGATCAAGCTTGTGCCACACTGGCTGGCCCAGACGCTCAAAGAGTGTGAATCAGCAGCAGACTTGGTCGTCGTGAGGTTGAGCACGGCACAAGGTGCTGCTCGAGTGTTTCCAAATTCAGAATTCAGACGAGCTCCGCGTTCAAAGCGTGCCGCTGCGGTGAGAGCACTCGTACTGTGACAACGGCGGCCGGAACCAGATAGACAAACGTTACCCAAACCCCCATCAGGGCGCCCGCGAGCGCTTTGTCTGCG
>DATDLS010000326.1:0-2268 GCA_036519195.1 Occallatibacter sp.
GCAGCAGACCCGCGGCATGAGCATCGGCTATCTGCCGCAGGAGGGTCTGCGGCTCACAGGCCGCAGCGTCTTTGAAGAATGCCTCACGGTGTTCGACCAGCTCCGCGACATGGAGCAGGAGATTGAACGGCTGGCCGGGCAACTGGCGGTGCTGGATCATGCCGGGGCGGAATATGAGTCTGCCGCAGAGCGGTTCTCCACGCTGCAGGAGCGGTTTCAGGCGCTCGATGGATATGCGCTCGATGCGCAGGTGGGAGGCGTGCTTACGGGCCTCGGTTTCTCTAAGCAGGACTGGGCGCGGCAGACCGATGAATTCAGCGGCGGCTGGCAGATGCGCATTGCGCTGGCCAAGTTGCTGCTGGCCAAGCCGAACCTGCTGCTGCTGGACGAGCCGACAAATCATCTGGATCTTGAGACGCGCAACTGGCTCGAGGACTATCTCAAGAACTACCCGTTTGGGTACATTCTCATTTCGCACGACCGTTATTTTCTCGATGTAACGATCGACCGCACGGTTGAGATATGGAACAAGAGGTTGCAGATTTACCAGGGGAATTACACAAAATATCTGTCCCAAAAGGATGAGCGCAGGACGCAGTTAGAGTCTGCTTACAGAAACCAGCGCATCCAGATCGAGCATCTGGAGGCGTTCATCAATCGCTTTCGTGCCCAGGCCACCAAGGCCAAGCAGGTGCAGAGCCGCATAAAAGAGCTGGACAAGATTGAGCGCATCGAGATACCGGAAGAAGAGCCGGTAATTCACTTCACGTTTCCCCAGCCGCCGCCTTCCGGGCGAACCGTTGTTGAAGCCGAGAATCTATCCAAGAGCTACGATCGAAAGCAGGTGCTGGATAAGGTGAACTTCACCATCGAGCGCGGGGACCGGGTTGCACTCGTGGGCGTCAACGGGGCCGGCAAGTCGACGCTGATCCGGCTGCTTACCGGTGATGAGGTGCCGACTTCAGGCCAGGTGAAGCTGGGCCACAACGTGGTGAGCGAGTACTTTGCTCAGGATCAATACAAGGTACTGAACGGTGAGTCGCGCATGCTGGACGACATCAGCCGCGCCGCGCTCAGGGTGCCGGAGCTTGAGCTGCGCTCGCTGCTGGGGTGTTTTCTGTTTCGCGGCGACGATGTCTTCAAGCCGCTGGGCGTGCTCTCCGGCGGCGAACGCAACCGCTATGCGCTGGCGCGGATTCTGGTGTCGCCCTCGAATTTTCTCCTTTTGGACGAGCCCACCAACCATCTCGACATGCGCGCCAAGGACGTGCTGCTGGAGGCCATCGCTCGATTTTCTGGCACGGTGGTTTTCGTTTCGCATGACCGCTATTTCATCGATCGGCTGGCTACCCGCGTGCTTGAAGTGGAGGGCGGCACGGTGACCAGCCACGAGGGCAACTATGAAGACTACCTGCGCCGCAAGGAAGCGCAGACATCGGCTGCAGCCGTGAGTGAAATCGCAGCCAAGACGCGGCCCGCGGAACCTGTTTCGCTTGTGGTCAGCGCCGTGGTTCTCCCCGACGCCGGCTCCAGCCCGGACCTGGACGCGGCGGCCAAGGATCGGCCCCGGCGCCTGAATCCGATCAAGCAGAAGCAGATGGAAGAGCGGTGCGCGTTTCTCGAAGAGGAGACGCCGCGCATCGAGGCTGCGATTAGCCATACCGAAGAGCAGTTGGGCGTGTATGTGTCGGCGGCGGAGACGGCTCGACTTACGGCTCTGGCTGATGATCTGCGCGCCCAGTTGAGCGCCTCTACCGCGGAGTGGGAACAGTTAATGATGCAGCTGGACGGGCAGACCGCGCCGTCTTGAGACGATCTTCATTGCCGCTCGTGCATAATCAATGCAGGATGGCGCTACTTTGGAATCCGGAGAGCTGGTCACAACGGCTTGCCGAGCTTGAGGCGCAGAGCGGTGACCTGAAAGAGGCTCCGCTGCGGCGTGACGTTCGCTCGCTCGGCACTTTGCTTGGCGATGTGCTGCGCGAGCAGGCCGGCGAAGATCTGTTTGACCACGTTGAGGCGCTGCGCCAGGGCACCATTCGCCGCCGTGATGCGGAAGCCCGCGGCAAAGAGAAGGAGGCCGCGCGCCACGCCGCCAAGGCGCTCGAACTGGTGCACTCGCTCCCCGTCGAACGCGCCATCCTGCTCACGCGCGCCTTCGCCTTCTACTTCGAGCTCATCAACCTGGCGGAAACCAACCACCGCAAGCGCCGCCGCATTGCTCTCCGCCTCAGCGGCCAGGCCGGCCGCCAGCGCGGGTCCTTGGCT
>DATDLS010000327.1:0-31662 GCA_036519195.1 Occallatibacter sp.
GCACGCCTTTCACATGCCGGGACATATCTATGCGCGACTGGGCCTGTGGCGGCAGGACATCGCCTCTCAACTCGGCTCGATCGCGGCCTCACAGGGCGCGGAGGCACGCGGCGAAAGCGGCATCCTGGACGAACCACACTCTTACGACTTCCTGCTCTATGCCTATCTGCAGAGCGGCCAGGACGCTCGCGCCAAATTGGCGCTCGATCAGAGCGGGGAATCTTTGAGGATGCTCGAGTCCATGCCCGGTATGGGCTCCGGTTACATGGATGCAATGATCCCCTACTATCGTACGAAGCTGCCCGTCTTTTACTCGCTCGAGATGCGCGACTGGAAGTCGGCGGCAGCACTTGAACCCGTGGCCGGCTCGACACCCCAAGTGGCGACCCTGGTGTATTGGGCGCGGGCGGTGGCCGACGGACGTCTGCGCCAGCCGGAGCAGGCCCGCACCGACCTTACCCTTTACGACGAGCAGTTGGCGGAAATCAGGAAGGGCGATCGCGCATACATAGCAGAGGGGACCTTCACAAAGATCGAGCGCGGCGAAATGCTGGGATGGGTTGCTTTCGCAGAAGGCAAGCAGGACGAGGCTTTCAAGAACATGAGGGCAGCGGCAGACCTGCAGGACAAGGTGGGCCAGGGAGAGGTCGACATCCCCGCGCGCGAGATGCTGGCTGACATGCTCCTGGAGACTGGCCACGCGCAGCAAGCTCTCAGTGAATACGAGGTCGCGCTCAGACTCAGCCCGAACCGTCTGAATGGCCTCTACAACGCGGGACGTGCGGCAGAGGTTGCGGGAGAGAAATCGAAGGCGCGATCTTACTACGCGACGCTGATGAAATCCACGAACAATGGCAAGAACTCCACTCGGCCGGAACTCAGCGACGCGAGACGGGTCGTCTCGGTCCCCCAGACGGCAGCAAATTAAAGAGGGGAGGATGTTCATAGATAACTGGCTCTGTCGACGAGTCGCGATCGAAATGAGCGATGTTCCAAGAGGACGGGTAAAAGCCTTCCGAGCACATCGAACTATCGTGCGTAAGGCGCCACGTTGCCGCGAATAACTGTCCATTCGCTCTGTGTCAGGGGTAACTCGGGGTAGACCCGGTTGTAGTAGTCGGCCAGATTGTCTCCGTTATACGGCCAGTCGGAAGCCGCAAGGAAATGTTGAACGCCAATGCGCCGGATCAGTGCAACGAGCGCATGCTTATCAGAAGCTGAAGTCTTGTCCGTCCATACTCCGGAAAGGTCAAACCATACATGACGAAACCGCTGCGGGTTTGCCTCGATCTCGTCGGCGAATGCTCCCAGTGCGGACAGCGTCGCCGGATCGATGCCGCTCCATCCGGCAGCGTGGGCAATCTGGACGGGGGTGTCCCGAGCAGCTGGAAGGACCTGTTCGACGAAGCGCCGAATGTCGGCTGCACCATAATCCATCTGCTGTGTGCGCAGATGGATTACAATTGCAAACCGAGCCTGTGCAGCGGCTCGGAAAACAGATGCCAGCGCCGCCAGGTCGCTATCTTTCCGCAGATTGACGCTCGAACTTGTCAGATGGAGTTTGATGCCGGCAACGGACGGGTTGCCGCGCCAGCGCCGAATCTCCGGCAGCGCAGTCGGTCGAAGGGGATCGATGGCAACGAAGGCGGAAAGCCGATTCGGATAGCGACGGGCGAGCCCCACCGTCCAGTCGTTCGCCGCCCGCATCAGATCCGTCGCGTCTGGCCGTTGCGGCTCCCACATCGGGCTTTCGGCCAGGTATCCATCGGACAGGAGCAGTGCGCGCCTGATACCGGCTTGATCCATGGCGGCCAGCAGATCGTCGACCGAATGCGGCGTTGTCAGGGCTGGATCGCACCCCCCGAAGCGACGCATGCCTTCACAGAAGGCCGGTAGAAAAGCCTGAATCGCGGGCGAATTGAGATGCACATGGTGATCTACCCGGACCGGAACCATGTGAGGGGAGTCCATGGCCGGCACAGAGGGGCGGCCCGCGATGAGAACGAGCGAAATCCCGATCCATCGGAGAGCGCCCATCAACCGTCGCCCAGAGAGCCGATCGCAGCGCAGGGCTCGATCAGAGACTCGGTGCATTGCTTCAAACTGTGACTTTGGCAAGAGTCGTACTCCCGTGTAGCGATTTTGCCAGAAATGGCGCGCCTCCAAAAGGATTTTGCCTACTGGCAGATGCGCGTTCGTGATGATTCGTGCTGGAAATAAGGTAACCGGCTTTTCGAAGAGAAACCATCAGTCCTCGGAAGCCGACTCGCGTCCAGGGATTCCAACAGCAGCGATCCCGTCAGGTAAACCTGTCCCATCGGCGCTAGCAGTACCTGTTCGGCCTGGCGATTCGCGGTGTTCGATCGGGTGCGCTTTCGCTCGGAGGCTGGCTTTCGATCGCCAGCCTCCCAAGGGCTGGTTGCCAACATGCCTTGAGCACTACACTGGATCGGATGAATGCAGACAGTCCCCTAGAACGATGGGGCCCATGCATGTCTATGCGCACCCTTATGGGAGATTCGAGGTTGCTTACGTCTGAACGTCTCTACTATACGGATCCGTTTCTCAGGAAATTTACCGCAACGGTAACCGACGCTCGTGAACTCGAGCGCTGCCATGGGGAGTCCACATGGCAGCTATTGCTGAATCGTACTGCCTTTTATCCGACGAGCGGTGGACAGCCTTTCGATACAGGCGTGCTGAGTTCGAGATCGAGCGCCGGGGCGGTGCTTGAAATCCCCGTAGAAAAGGTGGAGGAGGACGAAGAAGGGGCAGTGTGGCATTTCGTGCGAAAACAGCTTGCCACGGGGACGCATGTGGGGGGCCTCATCGACTGGGACAGGCGCTTCGATCATATGCAGCAGCACACGGGACAGCATCTGCTGTCTGCGGTGTTTTTCCGCGAATTCCAGGCGCCAACGGTATCCTTTCACTTGGGAGAAAGCAGTTCGACCATCGATCTGGCCGGCGGGCCGCTGGCCCATGAAGGTCTCGAACGCGTGGAGCGGATTGTGAACGAGATCATCGGGGAAGACCGCCCGGTGACAACAGGCTTTGTGCCCCACGCCGAAGCTGAGGCCATGCTGGCCGCAGGCGAGCTTCGAAAACTGCCCGATCGGCAGGGCACCATTCGCCTGATCGAGATTGCAGACTGCGACCGTAACGCTTGCGGGGGAACGCACGTCCGCTCCACCGGGCAGATTGGCGGGTTACTGGTGCGGGGCGTAGAGAAAGTGCGCCAGGGCGTGCGCGTAGAGTTCGTCTGCGGATTGCGTGCGGTTCAGGCGGCCCGAGCAGATTTTAGAATCCTGAGCGAGACTTCGGCTCTGGTTTCAAGCGGGGCGTCTGATGTGCCGGCCGCGGTAGGACGTCTGCTGAGGGAGGCGAAGGCCTGCGCCAAGGAGCGCCAAAAGCTGCACGAGGAACTGGCGGCATTTCAGGCAGCGAGCCTGGTAAAGGATGTGCCGACCGACAATGGCTTGCGTCTCTTGGTTCGCGCGTGGAAGGACCGGGACCGCGATTACGTGAAACTGCTGGCCTCTCGGACTGCAGCCGCCGCTCCTTCAACCGCCGTGATTTTCTGCGCCAACGATACCGACCCGGTGCGTGTGTTTGTGGCGCGGAGCCTAGATCTGGACTTCAACTGCGGCCGGATTCTTCGCGAAACGCTCGCCCAGCTGGGACTGCGGGGCGGAGGATCAACCGATCTGGCACAGGGAGACGTTCCAGCCGAGCAGGAGCCGGCGTTGCGGGCTTCGATAACGGAAGCAATTCAGAGAGCCATGGCGGAGGCGCAAGGACGGCACTGAGATTAGGCATGCTACGGGAGGGGACAATTCGGTCGTACAGGCCTCCAAAGGAACGCGATCGATTCGATTTCGATGATGATGGGGGACTTGGAACGCTAACAATTCTGGGAGTCGGCCAGTGTTTAGATACTTTCGGGCCGTAGCGGTCGGAAACGGGCGTTGTGCTAGCTGCGGCGCCGACCAGGCGTTGAATGTGACCGCGAATGGAAATAGCCGGAAAACGCCTCAATCTGTGGTGTTGAAAGCCGCACCGGATCGTCCTAAAACTTAACTGGCACTGGGGGTGAAACGAACTTAGGGAAAATAAAGTGAAAACTTGACCCCAAGCCGGGAGTAGAGTTTACGGTGACGGATGCCATGTGTTGATCCGCGATCCACTTGGCAATCGACAGTCCTAGCCCGGAGCCACTTGGTTCCTGATGCAAGGGCTTCTGTGCACGGTAAAAGCGCTCGAAGATGTGTGGAAGGTCCTGTTCTTCTATACCGATACCGCTGTCCTCGATTGCGAGCCTAACGAGATCGCCACTTTCCTCGACTTCGAGTGTGATCCAACCGCCGGATGGGGTATGACGGCAGGCATTATCCAGCAAGATCCGAAGCAACCGTTGCAGCAGCTCCTCGTTGCCAAGAACCCAAATTGGCGATGTGATCAGGTTCAATTTGAGGTCAAGGGAAAGGCGTTCGGCCGTCGGCAACCACTCTCGCACCATCTGCTCAACAAGCGCGGTCATTGCCACGGGCTGCAACTCCATCTGCGCGGTTCCTGCATCGGCTCGTGCGAGCGACAAGAGGTTCTCGACAAGGGAGGTCATTCGCACCATTTCCGATTGGACGTCTTCAAGTGTCGCGCGGTATTGCTCCGCGGGTCGCAGGAAGCATAGAGCGATGTCAACCCGCGTGCGAATGAGCGAAAGCGGAGTACGCAATTCATGTGAAGCATTTGCCGTGAGTGAGCGGACGCTCCGGAATGCAGTCTCAATGCGATCGAGCATTTGGTTGAGGGTTTCTGAAAGCTCGGCAAGTTCGTCTCGTGTGTGAATCACCGGCACACGTATGGAAAGGTTATGGTCATTGATACGCCGTGCCTCGGCGACGATGGAGGCAACCGGGCTCAGCGCCTTCCGGCTTAGTAGGTAACCCGCAGTCATGGCGGACAGCAGCACGGCCGGCACCAAGAGCCACAGGTCGATGCGGAATCCACGGAGTATCGCTTCTGAACGGCTAGCTGACATGGCTGTCGATACGAAATATCCGTGACCCTCCGCCTGGACCTGGCTCGAATAAAACCGAAGGCTATGTTTCTTTCGCGAATGGAAGGGAACCAACTCGCGGGACTCCGGTGGGAATGACGGAATTGGATCAGTGACCGAATCGCGACTGGAAAAATAGAGCCAGTTCCCCTTATCGTCAATCACCTGGAGCCATTTGCCTTCATCTTTCTGGCGATATTCCTGCTGCAGTTCATCCCTCAGTTGTTGCAAATTTAAGCCGGGTGATCGCTTTGAGAGATAGCCTTTGACATCGTCCACTCGTTCCTCAAGTTCATGGTGCATCAAAGAGTCGAGGCTTCGACGCAATAAAAACCACGATGCGACGCTCAAAAAGACTCCTGCAAGCATGAAAAAGGAGAAGAACCAAAGCGTGAGACGGGCGCGAATAGTTAGAGCGATCAGAGTTTCTTTCCTTCCATCCATATTTCTCTTGTAGGTTCTATGCCGATGCTAAATCCCGTTCCCGTAATTGTGTGCAGCAGCTTCCGCTCATTGGGAGAATCCACTTTTTTGCGCAGAAGATTGATGAACGAATCGAGCGTACTGCGGGATACTGATGAATTCTGATGCCAGACGGCGTTCATCAGAGCCGCCCGCGTAACGATCTCCCCCGCCGACTTCATTAGGCAGTCCAGGATTGCAACCTCGGTCCGCGTCAAGCTCAGGCGCTGGCCACTGCGAAAGGCCTGGTGATGCTCGCAATCGAAGACCAATGTATCGATGCATATCTGGTTACTTAATCCAACGGACCTGGAGCGCCCCAGTGATTTGATTCGCGCTAGAAGTTCGAGAAAGGAGAATGGCTTGGTAAGATAATCGGCGGCGCCTCCATCCAGCCCCGAGATGACATCTGTCTCACCATCGCACGCTGTCAAGACAAGAACCGAAGCTGGATTCTGACGGCGTTTCAACTCTCGCAACACCTGCCACCCGTTCAACTTCGGCAGTAAGACATCGAGGAGAATCACCTCGAACTGAACCGCTCCGGCCAAACGCAAACCCTCCAATCCGTCGTCGGCAGTGACGACCGTATGGCCATGTTCGCGCAGTCCGTCGCGCAGCATTTCAAGCATCTTCGGTTCGTCTTCGACTACAAGAATTCTCATTTCTAACGCACCAAAAACATACCGATGGCCATCCGTGCCGGTTCCATTTCCAGTGTATACAAGGGCAAAGCCGACGACTGGAGAGGTTTGCGGGATCGGAAGCGCGTCTCCAAATAATTTCATCGGACGGTCAACGCCTGTTCAAAACAGCTTCCTATGCTGGAGGCAGGTTTCGATATGACCTAAAACCGGCGGTTACCTTGTCTGGGCACCGGTCCGACTTGAGGAGAGCTATGCACAAAACAATCTCTGCATTCGCCGTCCTAATTCTCTGCTTGTTTGCTTTGGGGCCTGCTTTTGGACAATCCGGTAAGGCCGGCAGCGTGAGCGGCACAGTCAAAGACTCGTCCGGAGCGGTGCTTCCGAGCGCGCAGGTTGTGCTGCAGCCGGGTTCAATAAGCGTCGCATCGAATGCCCAGGGCGATTTTCGGATTCCGAATCTAACGCCGGGGGGCTATACGGTGACTGTCTCCGTGGTGGGTTTCGCGAATTCCGTTTCGACCATTGTTGTCCACGCCGCTGAAAACACGCTTGCAAACGTGACGATGAAGGTGAATTCGAACAATCAGCAGGTGGTCGTGACTGCAAATCTCGAGGGCGACGTGGCCGCCATCAACGAGCAACGCACCTCAGAGAATATTTTGAATGTCATGACGGCCGAAACCATCCAGGAACTGCCCAATCAGAGCGTGGCAACCGTGTTGGGCCGCATGCCTGGCGTAACCGTGCAAATCAACGAGGGCGAAGCGCAATATGTGCAAATTCGAGGGACCGAGCCGCGCTTGAGCAACACCACGGTCGATGGCATCTCTGTGCCAGGACCCGATCCCCAGGTGAGGCAGGTTGACCTGTGGGTGATCCCAGGCAATCTTGTGGGATCGATCGATATCAACAAGACTCTATCTGCCAACCAGGACGGCGACGCCATTGGCGGGTCGGTAAACTTGCACATGCGGCAGGCCACCAGCAGCCAGCCCACGCTTGATGTTGAAAGTTTGGGCGGCTGGAATCCGATTGACACCGGCCAGCCGTGGTTTCGCGATGACGTGACTCTCGGCAAGCGTTTCGGTACGCACCAGCGTTTTGGAGCGGTACTTAGCTACAGCTACGACTTGAACGATCTGGGCACGGACGATGTAGAGCCGGTGCCGGACGTCAATCCGGCTGGCGGCAACCAGCCTTACTTCGACAATATCGCCCTCAATGAGTATTTCTATAACCACACCCGGTGGGGCTTCGGCGGAAGCATGGACTACAAGGTGTCAGATAATTCGGATCTGTTTGTGCATGGCATCTTCACAAACTTTAGGGACTACGGCCAGAAGTTCGAGTACGACCTTGGTGGTGGCAGCTCCTCATTCCACAACAGTCTGCGCCGGCCAAACTATCAGATTTCCGATCTCTTTCTCGGTGGTAACCACGTCTTCACTCATTCCTTCGTTCATTACGTCGCCGCAATCTCGCACTCACGTTTTGGTGGAGCGGCCGGCAACCCGGGCGCGGACTTTGCTCCCCTGAATACCGATCCGAATCTGCCCTCGGGCGGGCTCGGAAGCACATGCAATTATGCACCTGGTCCAAGCATCTATCGTCCGCAGTTCCCCTGCGCGGCAAACGATCCCATTTATGACCCGACACAGTACTACCTCCAGGACATCAACCTCACCACCGGCCAATCATCGCAGATCAATTTGCAGGCCAGCGGCTCAATCGGGCTCAATTACCACCTGGGCTCGCACGCATCCACGTTCGAGTTCGGCGCCCTGATCCGCAACGCACATAAGGGGCAAGACGCCTATTCGCCAACCTACGATACCTACGGACCGAATGTCACCCCTCCGTTGATGAGTCAGTTTACAACCACCTTTACAAATCCAACTTTCTATGGAGGGAGTTACAAATACGGACCAATTACCTCTTTTGAAACGATTGAGAGTTGGTTGGCGGCAAACCCAAGTGCGCTTCCTCTCGATTACGGTGCTACCCATCTCAACTCCGACCCCGCGAATTACAACTTACAGGAGAGAATTACGGCCGGATACATAATGAATACCGTCGACCTGGGAAGCAAGTTTCACCTGCAAACCGGGTTGCGCATCGAGGCCACCAACGAATCGAATACCGGATACCTCGTAACTACCGTCCCATCTACTCCCACCAATCCGAGCGGATACGGCGCCACCACCCCCTCGAAGGGCGGGGGGTCTTATATCAACCCGCTGCCGAGCGTACAGCTTCGTTACAACATCGACCAGAATTCGGACCTTCGCGCAGTATTCGGCATGGGGATTTCCCGCCCCGATCCGTACGACCTGGTGCCGTTTAAGACGCTGGATGAGACCCGGACGCCGAATGTCGAGAACATCGGCAACCCGGCGCTGGTTGCGGAACATGCCGACGACTACGATCTCCTCTATGAAAGATTCCTCCCGTCCGTTGGCATGATTGAAGCCGGATATTTCTATAAGCACCTGACACAGCCTCTCTTTCAAACAGAAACGCAGGTGGCCAACCCGTTTCCCAATCCGATCACACCAACTGTGTTGCTGACCCAGTGGGTCAATGGCGGCCATGCCTACGTTCAAGGCATTGAGTTCGCCTACCAACAACATCTCTCCTTCTTGCCGGGAGTCCTGGCCGGTGCGCGGATTGACGCCAACATGACCTATACGCAATCCAGGAACTACGACCTTACCGGCCGCTCGGATACGCCCCCGCTGGTAGGCCAGGCTCCGTTCTCGTATAACATCACTCCGTCTTACGAGACCAAGCGCGCAACGGTTTCCGTCGGCATCTCCTACGATGGTCCGAATATAGCCACCTATCAATGGCAGGACGGCGACCCTGGCACAGTGACCGGGCCGTTTGGGGATAACTACTACTTCGAACGCACTCAGGTAGACGCTCAGGCGAGTTACTACATTGGTAAAGGATTCACCATTACCGCCTCGGAAGAAAACGCGAACAACGCGATTCTGGGCTTTTACAACGGGAGCACCCAAAACATGACACAGCGCGAGTACTACAAGCCAATCTATTACGGGGGCATCCGCTGGAGCCTGAGACCGGAGAAGTGAGAGCGGAAGGATGCAGACCGTCGCACATGATCGAGCCGACCTTGCAGAGAACGGGCTTCTGTCGACGGCCGGATGCGGAGATGCCCCGGCCATCGCTCTTTTCGGCGACTCCGAGTCGCTGCCGTCGCGGGAAATTGAGTCAACCGGTATCCCGCAGCAGTTGAGCCACGTCTTAAATCCTCTTGCCCAAGGAACCGTCTTCCGGCGACAAGACACCGCGAAGGAGGCGAAATGCGATCAAGCGGTCACCTTCCAGAAGACCTTCCAGGCTTCCCATCATCGTTGAATGCGTGGGTTGCCATGTCTCACCTCAGTCCTGTCTCTAAAGAGGAGAAGTAATGAGTTGCCGGTCACGACGCATCCTGCTAACACATGCAATTCTCGCGACCAGTGTCCTTCTGCGGGTGCACGGGGCACTAGTGTCTCAAACCACGCAAAAATTAGGCCCGGTTGGGGAGCAGGAGTCCAAGCCTTCCACTGCAGTTCGTCCCGTCAACTCGGTTGTGGATCCGGGAGTCATACCCAGCCGCCAGGCCATTACCCCCGCCGGCCTGCAAAGTGTATTCGAGAGCCGCGTCTTCGGCGTCGCCTTCGGTGAGAACGGCGAGTCTATCTATGCCGCGGTCCTTGGCCAAAAAGGCACAAATGTCTATCAAATCGATCTGAAGACCAACCAGATGGCGACCGTGCTGTCATCCGACGCCAGCGCCGGCCTGCAGGGGCTCGCTTACGATACGGTGAGCCACTCGCCGTTGCTCAGTGGCCTGGTCGGGAGCGGAAAGCGCCAGGAGTCGACAGGCCAGCTTGTAACCTTCAGCGGGACCAGCAGTGTGGTGGTTGCATCGGATCTGGGCACCCATCAATTGGGCGGAGTCAGCGCAGGGCTCAGCCGGAATCCTCAAGGCCGGCGCCTGGCGGTTGTTGCGCTCACCTTCAACGACCAGGCGGCAATCATCGATCTTGACACAAGAGAAGTCGTCTCCAAGGTCAAGACCGGCATTGCCCCATTTACCGTCGCCGTTAATCATGACAGTTCCGTCGCATGGGTCAGCAACTGGGGCGGGCGTCCTCCACAACCCGGTGAGCGCCGCGCTGCTACTGGCTCCGAGCCGAATGCGGACCAGGTGCTGGTCGACGAACGGGGCATCGCGTCGAGTGGGACCGTGGACCGCATCGATCTGCTCACCGGCAAAGTCACCGCCACCGTCGCGGTGGGGCTGCATCCATCCGGCATGGCCTGGGACGAAACCTCGCAGCGTCTCTACGTCGCAAACAGCAACTCCGACTCCATCTCCATCGTGGATACAGCAACGAATCGTCTCTTCGGAACAATCGCGTTACAGCCTTACATGAAAAAGGTCGCAGGTGTCTCGCCAGAGTCCGTTGCCGTTTCGCCGGACCACTCCATGCTCTATGCGGCCTGCGCGGGAATCAACGCAGTTGCAGTCATCGACATCAAGGTGCTCCGTCCGCGCGTTGTCGGATTCTTTCCCACCGGATGGTATCCAAACGACGTCACCGTGAGCCCCGACGGCAAGTTCATCGCTGTTTCAACGCTGCTTGGTGTGGGATCCGGATGGAACAGCCCTGGCCTTTTGTCCCGTGAAAAGAAGTTGGGAATGAACCCCGAGCTCAACATGCATCGACGCTATGTTCATGCCGATCGTGGAGCGGTGCAGATCGTTGCCGTTCCCGGTGAAGACGAGCTATCCCGCTACTCGATTGCGGTTGCGGAAAATAACCACATGAGCCTGCAGAGCGACTTCCTCAGCGCTGAAGCCGCACAGCGCAAACCAAATCCGCAAGCGGCCCCACGCCCCATTCCAGCCCGTCCCGGCGAGCCGTCCCCAATCGACCATGTGGTCTACATCATCAAGGAAAATCGTAGCTACGACCAGTATTTCGGATCATTGGACAAGGGCAATGGCGATCCCACACTGGACACCTATCAGGACGACGTTATCCCCAACCAGCGCAAGCTCGCCCGCGAGTATGTGCTGTTGGATAACTTTTACGCAAACGGAGGAGATAGCGCCGATGGCCATCAGTGGCTGACTCAGGCGGCCGAGACCGACTACACCTACTGGCCGGGCTACAACGGTCGCAGCTATCCGAAAAACGGCGACGACCCTCTTGCATTTGCCGGCTCGGGCTTCCTTTGGGATCACCTGTCTGCGCACCACAAGACCTTTGCAGACTTCGGCGAATACGTCGGCCAGCTGGATGAGAAGAACAGCACTCAGCGTGCAATGCTCCTGGATGCATACAGGCGGGGCGGCACGTTTGAAGGCGCATTCGCCACCAAAGCTCCCATCGCGCGCCTGAACCAGTATCTTGTGTCGGATTATCCAGCCTACGGCCTGCGTGTGCCCGACGTGGTGCGCGCCCGCATCTTTCTGCGCCATCTCAAAGCCTGGGAAAACAAGGGCGACATGCCAAACCTGGTGATGATCCAGCTGCCTTCAGATCACACGGAAGGCACCACACCCGGCTTTTCCACCCCCAAAGCCTGCCTGGCAGACAATGATCTGGCGGTGGGGCAGGTCGTCGAAGGCATCTCGCACTCGAAGTTCTGGAAGTCGACGCTCATCCTGATCGTGGAAGATGACGCCCAGGACGGTCTTGACCATGTCGACGGGCACCGCACGGTGGCGCTTGCCGTCAGTCCCTACATTCGCCGTGGAGCCATCGATTCCTCTTTTTACTCCCAGGTCAGCATGGTCAAAACCATCGAACTGATCCTCGGACTTCCATCCATGTCGCTCTTCGATTTCATCGCCAACGACATGCGCCAGAGCTTTCAGCCATCGCCCGATTTGACCACCTATCAGGCTGTTGAACCGCAGCAGTCGATCTATGAAACCAATCCGGACCTGAGTGCGCTTGAAGGACAGAACAAACTCGACGCCATCGCATCA
Source organism: Occallatibacter sp. (assembly GCA_036519195.1). Taxonomy (GTDB): domain Bacteria; phylum Acidobacteriota; class Terriglobia; order Terriglobales; family Acidobacteriaceae; genus Telmatobacter. The sequence continues at coordinate 12,182 of DATDLS010000327.1, forward strand.
AGCCGCATGGACTGGCACGAGCCGGACGATGTTCCCTCCGAACAACTGAACCAGATCCTGTGGCGCAATGCGATGAACACGGAATTTCCATCGCGGAAACGGCACTCTGCGGCATTTCAGGTGCCCGCGGCCCAGTGAGTCTTTTGATTTCCGTGTGGGCCCACGCGAACGAAAAACCAGAGTCAAGGAGAAATGAAGAGATGAATCGGATCACTCTGCTTACCGCCATTCTTACAATCGCCGCCGCCGTTCATGCTCAATCGCCTAGCGGGTTCAAAGTCCAGACACGCTATTCGATCGCCGGAACCGACGGATGGGACTACATCACAGTCGACTCCGGAGCCCGCCGCATCTACGTCTCCCACGCTGTTCGCGTCAACGTACTGAACGCCGACACCGGCGCTCCGCTGGGCACAATTGAAGATACCCCGGGCGTGCATGGAATAGCTCTGGCGCCTTCTTCGGGCCACGGCTTCACCTCCAACGGCAAGGAGAACAAGGTTTCGATGTTCAGCACTGCTGACTTTTCTTTGATCAAGAAGATTGTCGTCGGCAAAGGGCCGGACGGCATCTACTACGACCCGGGTACCAATCGCGTCTTCACCAACAATCACGGCTCGCACGATATCTCCGTCATCGACGCTGCCAAGGGGGAACTGGTGGGAACGGTCTCCGTCGGCGGTGACGGCGAAGGAGCCGGCATCGGCAAGGATGGCCTTATCTATGTCGCCCTCGAAGACAAGAGCGAGATCTGCGCCTTCGATCCTAAGACCCTCGAAGTAAAGCGCCATATCCCGCTGGTTGGGATCACCGCTCCAACCGGACTTGCCATCGACAGGGAGAACGATCGCATCTTTGTTGGCGGGCACAACAGGACGGCGCAGGTGCTCGATGTTGCAACCGCGAAAGTGCTCGCCAGTTTTGCCACCGGCTCCGGCACAGACGCAGCCGGCTGGGACGCGACGGATGGACTTGCCTTCATCTCCAACGGAGAAGGAAATATCACTGTCATTCAGGAGAAGTCGCCCATGGAGTTTGTCACGCTCGATCCGATTCAAACACAACAAAGCGCGAAGACAATGACCTTCGACAACAAGACCGGCAAAATCCTTCTTCCGGCAGCCACCGTCGTCGTAACAGCTGCCACCGACGCGTCTCAGAAGCCGAGCAAGTCTATCATTGAGGGCACTTTCGCAGTCCTGGTCGTAGGCAAATAGGAGCATTCGGCGTCCACATCGGACGCATTGCGATCACCGACTTTGATGTAGGAATGAAGGGATCTTCAGGGAAAATTCAGGAAAGTTGAGTAGAGTCGAGAGATCGCGGGAGTGGGATATTCCCCGTGAGCGAAATTCACGACGAGGAGAATGACGATGCGGATTCAAACGCTTGCTGCACGTGGAATCTTTCTGGCTTTTGCGGGCATCGCGCCGCTGACGGCGCAAACACAATGGCGAGTGACGAACACGTTCCATATCGGCGGCGAGGGTGGTTGGGACTATGTGACGGTAGACCCACCGAATCATCGCTTCTTCGTGACGCGCTCGACGCACACGCAGGCGATCGACGAGGAGACGGGCAAGGTACTCGCGGATATTCCAGGTCAGGTCCGGTCGCACGGCGTCGCACTGGCGCCGAAGATGGGGCGCGGGTTCATCACGGACGGCGGGGGCAACGGCGCAATCCTGGTATTCGATCTGAAGACGTATCAGGTGCTGGGCAAGATCGCGACCATGCCGGATTCGGATGGCATCATCTATGACCCAGGCTCGAATCTGGTGATCGCGGTGTCGGGCGACGGTGGCGCGCTGATGACTTTCAGTCCGGACATTGACCCGAGGAGTGGGAAGCTGGATGAGCCGATCAAGCTGGGTGGAGCGCCGGAATTCCTGGCAGTGGATGGGAGCGGGAAAGCCTACATCAATATCGAGGACAAGGATACGATCGCTGTCGTGGATCTGCGTACGCGGAAGGTTGTGTCACGGTGGCCTGTAGCACCGGGCGGCCATCCGGTGGGCATGGCGATCGATGCGAAGGCACACCGGTTGTTTATCGGCTGCCGGAATCCGCAGAAGATGATCGTGATGAGCACTGAGGACGGCAAAGTAGAGGCAGGGCTGCCCATTGGCGCCGGAGTCGATGCGACGCAGGTCTTGGGCCATGAGAGCTTTGCGAGCAACCGCGATGGATCGCTGACGGTCGTCGGCGATAAGGCCGGCAAGTTCGAAGTCGAGCAGACTGTGAAGACAGCCGACGGTGCGCGAACGATGGGGCTGGATCCGGAGACGCGCAAAGTCTTTCTGCCGACGGCGCAGATGACGACCGGAGCGAATGGCCGGCCGACGACGAAGCCCGGGACGTTTGAGGTCATCGTCGTCGGCCAACCAAAAAGCTGATTCTAACGCTGCTTACGAGCGAGCAGCTGTGCCAGCGAAATCGAGCACTGTTTGTTCCATTTCTATCCGGTCGGAGTTTATCGTCTGGATGAGGCTGGTGCTTTCCGCCACCGCGATCGTCGGCGTGCGCTCCGCGCTGACACACTTCCCGCTGCACGGTCGGCGCATTGGCGCTGGCCGTCTCGTATATCTCCGTGCAAATGCCGCTCCGCCAAGCCGTGGAAACCTTGATGAGATCGATCGGCGCGTTCCTAGCAGAGGTGGCGAGACATCCGATCGCCCTTGTGTTCAGAGAAATTCCTATGGGATCGAAACCGGGCAGAACGCCATCGTATTCAGCAAATATTAAGGGTGCACTTGATAGAGTGAAACTGAATGTATATGTTTCGTAATCGATTCATCGCGGCTACCCTCTTGGCGGGACTCGCGCTGCCCTGGGCAGCAGCGCAGACAGAGCCCCAGAAAACCGATGCACCGCTCACACTTGAGGACGCAATACGGCTCGCGCAAGCGAATGAGCCGGCGTTTGCTGCCGCAGTTGCAGAAAGCCGCGTCGCTGCGCTGGAGCGCAAAGATGCCAAAGCTGCGCTGCTTCCCTCAGTAACGTTCCACAATCAGTATCTCTTTACCGAGTCCAATCACACCAACGCGGCCGACAAGCAGGGCACGACCAGCCAATCCCTGCCGGTGTTCATCGCCAACAACTCGATCCATGAATACGCCAGCCAGGCTTCCGTTACTGAGACGATTGGACTGGCCGGCACGGCCGGAGCTCGGCTGGCTACTGCCAATGCCGCACGGGCGGAGGCCGAGCTTGAAATCGCTCGCCGGGGACTGGTGGGCACTGTGGTGGAACTCTACTACAACATCCGCGCCGGCACCGATAGGCTCGCCGTTGCCCAGCAGGCCGTTGATGAAGCCAACCGCTTTGTCGAAGTGACTCAAAGGCGGGAAGAAGGACGCGAAGCCGCCCACGCCGATGTGCTCAAGGCTCGCCTCGGCCAACAACAACGCCAGCGGGAACTGGCGGAAGCCGGTCTTGCCAATGAGAAGGCAAATCTGGAACTTGGAATCCTGTTATCCCCCGACCCGAGCCGTAAATTTACTCTTGTCGCTGAGACAGTACCGCCCGTGCTGCCTGATCGACCGAGCGTTGAAGCTGCTGCCCGGGCAAATAATCCTGAATTGCGCAGTGCTCTGGCAACGCTCCAGGCAAGCCAGGCCACAACCCTTTCCGCATGGGCAGGCCTGGTGCCCGACCTCGCCCTTCACTATAACTACGGCATCGATGCCCCGCAGCTAGCCAGCAACGGTCCAGAGGGCGTTCGTAACCTTGGCTACTCCGCCAGCGCCACCGTCGATGTGCCTATCTGGGATTGGCTCACCTCGGAGCGCAAGGTCAAGGAAGCGCGTATCCGCTCCCAGGCCAGTAAAGTTGCGCTCAGCGCAGCCGAACGCCGCATGCTCGCTGATCTGACCGAGTTCTATAACGAAGCGGATATCGCCCGCCAGGAACTGGCCTCACTCGATGCCAGCGTAGAGGATGCCCGCGAAGCCCTGCGCTTGACTAACCTTCGATATGTCAACGGCGAGTGCACCGTGCTCGATGTGGTCGACGCACAAAATACGCTGGTGGCAGCTGAAATCGGCCAAGTCGATGGCGTCGTTCGCTACCACCTGGCTCTTGCCCAGCTTGAAACGCTTACAGGAAGGCTCTAACCCGTGAACAGTTCAACGATTCTTAGAATTCATCGCACTCACGGAACGAAAGACGCGGCGGTGGCCGTGTGTGCAATGCTCGCTGTCTCTCTGGTGGCCGGCGGATGCAGGAAAAAGGCGGAAACAGCTCCCGAAGCCTCGGTAGCCGTGCAGGCCGAGCACCCCACCGTCGGTCCCATCTCAGCAGAAATTGCTGCCGATGCGGTGCTGGCGCCGATGGCTCAGGCAGCCATTGCGCCGCGCATCAGCGCCCCCGTCAAGGAAGAGTTTGTGCAGCGCGGAGCGAGGGTGCACAAAGGCCAACTGCTGTTGACGCTTGAAGATCTCGACCTGCGCGGCGCGGCGCTTGACTCTCGTGGCAACCTGAGCCAGGCCCAGGCGGCCTTCACGGCAGCGACGCTCGCAACCATTCCTGAAGATGTCCAAAAAGCGCAGCTCGATGTGGACCAGGCAAAGGCCAATCTTGACGTCGCCAGCCGGACCTCTGAAGAACGCAAAGGGCTCCTCAAGGAGGGAGCCATCGCCGGCCGCGACGTCGATACCGCCATTGCGGCTACCATCCAGGCGCAGGCGGCCTATGACTCGGCCACCAAGCACCTCGCCAACGTAGAAAAGACTACCCACCAGACCAGTATCGATTCCGCGCAGGGCCAGCTAACTTCGGCCCAGGGCAAACTTGAAAATGCCGAGGCCCAGGCGAGCTTTGCGGAGTTGCGCAGCCCCATTGATGGTGTAGTCACCGACAGGCCGTTCTTTCCCGGTGAAACCGCGGCTGCCGGCGCACCAGCGATCACCGTCATGGACACGAGTTCGCTGCTCGCCAAGCTTCATATCTCGCAGGCCGCCGCACAGCAGTTGAAAGTGGGAGGCAAAGCTGAACTCATGATTCCCGGCATCGACGATCCCCAGGCCGCGACTGTCGCGCTCATCAGTCCCGCACTCGATCCGGGCTCGACAACCGTAGAAATCTGGCTCCGACTGCCCAATCCCGGCGGGCGCTTCAAGGTCGGCACCCCGGTCCATGCAAGCATCAATGGCTCTACCATCCCAAAAGCGGTCCAGTTGCCAATTGCCGCGATTCTGCCCGCCGACGATGGATCTGCGACCGTGCTCATCGTCGGAGCCGATGGCGCAGCGCACAAGCGCGCCGTACAGGTGGGTCTGCGCACCACCGAAAAGGTTCAGATACTCAGTGGAGTGACACCCGCCGACGTGGTCGTTACGGAGGGCGGATACGGTCTGGACGATGGCACCAAGATCACTGTCAGCAACGGCAAAGACGACGATAAGAGTGGCAAAGACGATGCTCCTGCTGCGGGCGGGAGCAAGGAATAATGGCATCCCTTCCTCCACCGTCAGGCTCTTCAGCCCGCGTCGAACTGGGATCGGCTTTTTGGCTCCCGCGCTGGGTCCGCACCATCTTTTTCGTCGCTTTCGCGCTGACGGCAGTTGGCATTTTCGCGTTCTTTCAGACGCCCATCGCCGTCTTTCCAGAGACAAACTTTCCCCGTGTCGTGATCGGCGTCGACAACGGCGTAATGCCTGTCGAACAGATGCAGGTGACCATCACCAAACCCATCGAAGACGCCGTCAACTCCGTACCTGGATTGACTACCGTGCGCTCCACCACGAGCCGCGGCTCGGCTGAGGTCAGCCTCTTCTTCGACTGGTCGGTTGACATGTTCCGCACCTTGGAACTGGTGAACTCCGCCCTCAGCCGTGTCCAGCAGGAGTTGCCGGCCACCGCCAAAATCACTACCAACCGCCTTACCTTTGCGACGTTTCCAATCCTCGGCTACAGCCTCACCACGACCACCAACTCCGTAACGCAGAGTGATCTTTGGGAATTGGCAACCTACACGCTCAAACCGCCTCTCAATCGCGTCAGCGGCGTGGCCACTGTGACCATTCAGGGCGGCCAGGTGCCTGAATACCACGTGATACCCAACCTCGCGCGACTCCAAGCCTCCGGTGTAACCGTACTCGATCTTGCCAACGCCATTGGCGCGGCCAACACAATTGATTCGCCCGGGCTCTATCCGCAGAATCATCAACTGGTGCTGGCTCTGGTCGGATCCCAAGCGCACGATATTCAAGGCCTCCGTGATCTTAGTGTCAAAACAACTGCCACTGGCTCGCCGGTCCGTGTCAGCGATCTCGCCGAGGTGGTTCAGGCCCCTTTGCCGGTCTATACCTATGTCTCTGCAAACGGTCATCCTGCCGTTCTGCTCAACATCGCCCGACAGCCCTCCAGCAACACTGTACAGGTGGCCGATAGCGTTGCCGCTGCGGTTGCACAGTTGCGCATGCGCTTGCCCCGCGGCGTAGCCATCGAGCCCTTCTACGACCAATCGCAGATCGTCCGAGAAAGCATCGCCAGTGTGCGCGACGCCATCCTTATCGGCCTGATCCTCGCTTGCGGTATTCTTTTCCTGTTCTTACGCGACTGGCGCTCCTCGCTGATCGCCGGCATGGTCATTCCCGTCACCGTTGCCGTCACCGTGCTTACGCTGTGGCTGGTCGGACAAAGCTTCAACCTCATGACGCTGGGCGGACTCGCCGCGGCCATCGGTCTCGTGATTGACGACGCCATCGTAGTGGTCGAAAACATTGTGCTGCATCGCGATGCCGGCGAAAACCGGATCGAAGCCGTGCGTAAAGCTCTCCGCGAGATTTCGCGCCCTCTCATCGGGTCCACGATTACGCCCGTCGTCGTCTTCCTGCCGCTCATCGCCGTCACAGGCGTCACCGGTAGTTTCTTCCGCGCGCTGGCCATCACCATGGCGGTTTCGCTGCTCACCTCTTTGGCGTTGGCCGTCACATGGACTCCCGGACTGGCCATGGTCTTACTAAAGCCCAGAACCACGGAGGCCGCGAAACCCGACCCGTTGTCAGAATCCGCATCAACTCACCACGAACTGGGCCCGGTAATGCGTCGACTCACCGGCTGGCAACACGCGGCTCTTGACTGGTCTCTTCGCAAGCCGCTTTGGCTCGGGCTCCTCTGCGTGACCCTCGCCGCTCTCGCCTACTTCGGCTATTCCAACCTTGGTACTGACCTGTTGCCCGAGATGGATGAAGGTGGGTTCATTCTCGACTACGTAATGCCTGCCGGCAGCTCCCTCGAGTCGACGGGCAAGGTACTCGATCGTATAGAGAAGATCCTCCACGCCACTCCTGAAGTCGACAGCACCAGCCGGCGCACCGGTCTGCAGATGGGTTTCGCCGCCGTCACCGAGTCGAATTACGGCGATATGACCGTCCGCCTCAAAAACAAACGTGACCGTGGCATTGATGAAGTCATCGCCGACATTCGCCACCAGATCAAGACAACTGAGCCAGAGCTCGATGTTGAATTTACCCAGATCCTCCAGGACAATATCGGCGACCTCTCCAATGCTCCGGAACCGATCCAGATCAAGCTCTTCAATCCGGATCCCGCGCTTCTACAGAACATAGCCCCCCGCGTCGCCACCGAAATCGCCAAGGTGGACGGTGTCGTCGATATTGAAAACGGCATCGACAACACCGTCAGCGGCCCTGCCACCAACTTCCAGGTAAACCCACAAACGGCTACCCGCCTCGGCTTCACCACGCAGGAAGTCGCTGAAGACGCTACCTCGATTCTCGATGGCGTTGAAGTCCCCAACCCGCTGATTGCCAATGGGAGGCCCTACACCATTCGCGTGCGCCTCGCCGATGAGTCGCGGCAGTCACTCGACACCATCGAAAATACTGTCTTCAACTCCAGTTCAGGACACTCCGCATCGCTCGGTTCCATGACCGCCATCACGCAGCTGCCGCCGCAAAATGAAATCCGGAGAGAGAATCTTCAGCGTCTCGTCGTTGTTACGGCGCGCCTGGAAGGCACCGACCTCGGTTCTGCGGTCAAGCTCGTTCGCCAGCGTGTCGAGGCCATGCACCTACCCCCGAGTGTGCGAGTTGAGTACGGCGGTACCTATCAGGAGCAGCAGAAATCCTTCGCAGAACTAGCCCGCGTGCTCGTGCTCGCTCTGGTCCTCGTCTTTGGTGTTCTGCTCACAGAATTCCGTAACTTTGCAGCACCTATCGCCATTCTCACTTCGTCCGTGCTCTCCATCGCTGGCGTGGTCGGAGCCCTGCTCATCACTGGAACCACCTTCAACGTCTCCAGCTTTATGGGCCTGATCATGGTCATCGGCATCGTCGCGAAAAATGGCATCCTCCTGCTTGACGCAGACGAACGTTATCGCGCTGAAGGCGCCGATGCCCGCACAGCGATGCTTCATGCAGCCCAGCGCCGGCTAAGGCCCATCCTCATGACCGCGTTGGCCGCCGTTACCGGCATGCTGCCGCTCGCGTTGGCGCTTGGCCAAGGCTCGCAGATGCTCCAGCCGCTGGCCATCGCCGTCATCGGCGGACTCTTCATCTCCATGGTGCTTAGTCTGGTGGTGACGCCGGTCGTCTACTTTTTCCTTACGCAAAGAACTCATGAGGGAGCCAACCAGGAAGCTTAGATGAGTTGCAGCAGCACCAGGACCCAAGTCCAGTTTCCTCTTGGGCATGCGTCAGTCTTGCCATGGAGCGTTACCTTGGATGAAAGCAAAACCTTGTGCAACAAGTGAACTATCGATTCGGACCATTGTTTGAGGAGTGAAAGTTGTCGGTCTTGCCGTTGCTTCGTTTGCGCGTCGAGCACTGCTTGCAGCCCAGCTTCTGCGAGCAGAAGAACTCTACGCCATCGAGCGCAATCAGAACCCGCCCGCCCAGTTGCTCGAATGACTTTAAGCCGTCTTGCTGGCCTATTTCTGCCAGCGCCTGATCGAAACAGGGCTGAAAGCTCTCCGGCGAAACTTGATCCAGGAGCATGCGAATATGGTTGTCCGAGGGTATCGCTTTGATTCCGAACAGCGGCGGGCAATTGGAAGCGCCGTGACTTTCCTCCATCCGGCGCTGGAAGGACAAGAACGACTCACGCTGCATGAAGAACATCGAGAAAGCCGAAAGTCCGATATCCACTATCGAATAATCGACCTTGCCACGACGGGCATCGGGAAATTTCTGGCACACCGCTCGCAAACCAGCCAACAATCCCTCTAATATTTCCATGCCCTCAGAAAATCACTTGAAACCAATCTCGCATATAGCGTGTTTGGTTCCAAGACAGGGTCAGCTGCGACGCGCATTCATTTGTTTTCGGCACTTGGGACCGCCGAAAAGTTTTTTGATCGGCTTAATCGGCTTCTGACGCGCTCTGGAGGGGATTGGTTCTTACCTGGCGCGGTGCCTGCGACCCAGTTTCCAGCTCAGATCCTGATCAATTGGCCTGCCAAACGCGCTCAAGAGAATCTAAGTCGTAATCTTTTTCAGAAAAAATTCACACGGATTGACCACTTAGAATTGCTGATGGGGATCAGGAAAAATTGGCAGTTCACCAGTCCTGATGTATAGTGATTAGGAATCATGGGAGGAATGAGCAAATTGCGGACGTCGAATACGCAGATTCGTATTTGGTTCGTAACGCTCTTTGCGCTTTTACTCCTCTTTGGCAGCTTGGTACAACTGACGCACGTCCATAAGGATGGCGCGGCACATTCGGATTGCGCGCTCTGCCAAAGCGCACACAACGTAGTACGGCCTTCGGCTTCGCCCTGCATTCAGCCGGTCTTCGTTGCCATCATCCGCGTTGCCCCCCTTGTTCAGCCGCAATACCGCGAACACATCTTTTCGTTTTCGCACTGGAACAGACCTCCGCCGGATCAGACTGCAAATTCCTAAGCAGTTCTCGCTGGAATATCAGCGGATCACAGTAGGTTTCCCCATGCGTTTTTTCACGCGCAGAAATCTCTCTTGCCTGTTCGCCTCTCTCTTTTGAGACTAGGCGCGATACTCCACGTCCGATCGAACTTCGATTCTGTTCGATGGAGTAGTCGACGGTAATGATGGGGTTCCCTTCTGACGAGAAACCATTTTGTCACTTCCAGCGCAATCGGGGCAGCGCGCATGTGCTGTCGAGTTTGCGGCTCTGAAGGAGGTCCTGGTGTCGCGGCGCGTAATCACCTTCGATCGAGGCAGCAAACGGCGCATTCAAGAGGTCCGATGGAAACCGCTTCAGATTCTCAGCGCGATCCTGCTTTTGTTCATCGCAATCGCACTTTGCATTGTTCTTGCATTCTGGGAGGCGTCCCACTATTTCGTCCAGCCCAAGACTCCGCAGTTTGAGCCCGCAGCCCGGATGGGGAGCCTTGTCAGGGTTGTGGAAAGGATAGACAACGTTCGAAGAGGAAACACCGCTCCACGATCCAAGTCGAGCCCATGGTTGCGATTGGCTATCGCGCTCCGGAAGCCTCGGTCATGAAGCCCAACTGGTTGTCTCCAAACATTCCTCACTGAGCGTTGCCGAAGGCAAGAATGTTTCGTTGACTGGTTGAGATCCATATCGCCGAGCGATCGACCCCCGCACTCGCAAAGTTTTGGTGGAACAGTATCTTTGTGTCCAGGCCTTCTCCTCCTGCGGGTCAAGCAAGTCCAGCCGAGACATTCTCTCCCCGAGGCCTATAGGCTGGCCCTTCGCTGAAGGCCACCCCCAGACGGCGCGCCTGAGGGCTGTAGGTAGTCGCCGATTCCTGAGTGTCCATTCGGCAGTTACCCGCTTTTCAGGAGCGAAGTGGTAATTGACGGAACAAGGAGCACTCCGAGAGCGTCAACTCTCTATTGGGTGTCGTGATCTGCTATCGCTCGTTGCATAGCGCTATCATCGGTTCAACTCCCGCGGCGCGACGTGCCGGCACCACGGACGCTACCAGCGCTTCGAGCGCAAGCAGTCTCGTGGCGGATGCCAGCATCGCCGGGGCCCATGGCTTTACACCGAAATAGCTGGCCCTTGATGAGCGATTGCTCTCTCCATTCGCAAATTTCAAAGCAACCCGAGCTCACTCGCCACAGATCAATGGATCTGTATGTCGCCGGAGCCGGTTTGCACGCGAACCGTCGGGCCGCCGCCATGCAGTGTGCCCCGGATGTGATGGTGATCGAACGTGCCCTGCACCATCATCTCGTGTTCGGAGGTCACCGAGCCTGAGCCCGTGGACGCATCGAGAGTGAGCGGAGCATTGCCGGTCCAGAGTTCGATGTCGCCCGACCCGGTCTGCAAGGTCCAAGAAGCGGAGGGCGTCCCGCTCGCTTTGATGGTGCCGGAACCGGTCTGTCCGTGGAAACTGCCGTGGATGTCCTTGAGTTCGATATCACCGGAGCCGGTTTCTGCGATGACGTCGCCTTGGCCGGTCTGCTTGGCGAAGATGTTGCCGGAGCCGGTCTTCACCATGAACGGTCCTTCCAGGCTGGTGGCACGGATATCGCCTGAGCCGGTCTGGAGCTTCGCGTTCTGCCCCACCCCCTCATCGACAATGTCGCCTGCGCCGGAGTTGGCGCTCAGCACTGTGCCTGCGGGCGCTTCAATCTGATAGTCGATGCTGATGCCGCGCCAATGCTCCTGTCGCTGGCCGACGCGAATCATATCGCCGCTTTGCTCGATGGGCGGGTTGGCGACGATCTGGCGGGCCTGTTCTTCACTGTCTCCGTGTTTGACATGGATCTGGCCATGAATGTGGATCTGGTTGCCAGAGCCGTGTGTGATCTGGATATCGCCCGAGCCGGTAGAAACCTCGAGCTGAGCGGTGCCGCTTACGGAAAGCGTCCTATCAAAGGACAGCGGTCCACTTTGCTCGACGCCGCCGGCGACCACAGGGACGACGGGTGCCAGAGGAAACACAGTCGCTGGCGAGATAGCCGCAACCATTTCAGAGGTTGGCTCTGGGGCCGGAGCTTGCGGCTCGGGAACCACTGCCAGAACTGCCCGAGTCACCGGCAACTGTGGGAGCGCCTGGTCGGTAAGCTGGATTGTCTGGGCGGCGGGTGCGGCCTGCAGGGTCTCAAGGAGCGGCGCGGCCATGAATGCGGGCGTAGTCAGGGATGGGGAAGCGGCGGCCAGGGCCGGTGAAGGAGAGTGCATCTCGGCTGCGGCCTGCACGCGGACAAGCGTGGTCGAGGCAAACAGTGCCAGGGGAACCAGCGCGACAGCTGCGACTGCGCGGCGTCCGCCGGCAAAGCACAGGCGGAAAGAGTTGTCGTTGAGCAAGCGTTCGATGCGTCGGGACAAGCTGCCAGGACGGGCCATGGCGACTCCTATCGTAGACACCCGGCGCGGTGCAGCCGCAAATTCAAGCAGGATCCGGGCATAGGAGGTGCGGCTCCGGGCTTCTTCCATTCCAGCGCGGTCACTGATAGCTTCAGCCAGTTCGGCGAGCTCATGCTTGAGCCACCAGCCAAGCGGGCTGAACCAGAAGAGTGCGGCATAGAGGCCGGCGAGCAGCTGCAGGTAAAAGTCGCCCTGACGGATATGGGAGCGCTCATGGGCAAGGACGATGCGCAGCTTCTCGCTCTCCCACGTTGTAAAGTCCACCGGCAGCAGAATGGCAGAACCGATGGTGAGCGGCGAAGCGACCTTGCTGCTCGCGCGGACCTGAAGCGAAGCCGCATCGTAGCGCAATTGGTGCGCCGGAACAGGGGTGGCCGAGCGCCACAGGCGAATCGTTATGAAAAGACCCAGTGCAAGGCGGACAAAAAAGATGGTGGCGATCCCGCAATAGAGCATCAGGGCCAGGAGGATGGGCGAGCTGGTGAGGTGCCGGACGGCCAGGGGAGATTGCATTTCCTTCCCGGGACTGGCGTTGTAAGCGGTCGGCTGTGCGGAGGAAGATCGAGAACTGTCGGGGAGGAAGGGTACACTCTGTTGCGGCTTGGCAGTGCGATGGGTATGCGCGGTGGGCGACGGCGTACCGTCGGCGTGCGGAGCGGCCGCTTGCTCCGACGTGGGAGCCTCCTCGATTCTCGGAGGATCGCTTGGAGAGCTGGGGGCCGTTTCCGACGCGACCGTGCTCGCGGACCCGCTCCTGGCCTGAATGAGGGCCTGCAGTTCTTCGAGGAGCGTCATCGGATGAGCGGGAAGAACAATGTTGACTCCCGCGGGCAGCAGATGCCACTCGGCCGTGACAGGCAACAGCAGCGGCATGGCGAGCGCAGAGACCAGCACGAGACCCCAGGCGGCTTTCTGCGCCAGCACGTTGCGGACCCGAAGGATGCCCAGGCCCACAGCGACTACCAATGCGACGAGGAGTGAACGCAGGGCTGCTTCGATGAAGACGGAAATCATTGAACCTCCTTTTGGGCGGATGGAGCGGCTTTTTGCGCAGCGGCAATGCGGTCGGCCAGACGCTGGAGCTCGGCGCGGTCAAGCACCTTGGAATCGACCAGTCCGACGAGCAGGGTTTCGACCGATCCCTCGCAGAACCAGTCCACGATGCGCTTGACGGCCCGGCCGGCGACGCGCTGGCGCGACTGCTGAGGACGGTAGACAAAGGTGCGATCGTCGATGCTGTGGGCGAGGTAGCCCTTTTCTTCCAGGCGCCGAAGGACGGTGCGGACCGTGGAGTCTTTGAGCGGACGGTCGAGCTGTTCTCTCACCTGGTCTGCGGTGGCAAAACCAAGGCGCCAGACAATGAGCAGAACATCGCGTTCCAATTCGCCCAGTTCAGCCGGATCATGAGTTGGTGGAGTGTTACTCTTCATAGCGTTACTTAATGTAACACATAGGGTTGGTGAGCGTGCAAGCGAAATTTTTCAGGCAGGTTGTGTGGGCGAATGCAAGAAGGGGAGTCTGGACGCGAAAGGGTGAATCCGGAGCCTCATCACCAGAATGCAGGGGTGCACGGTGGGAATGCGTCGAAATTTCTGTCATCGACGGCCGACATTCCATCGATCACCTCTGCGCTCTGCTGCGGCAGGGTCGGGTTGGTACCCACCGGATCGACTGTTTTCCCGGCGAAGTGGAGGCGGCCCAGCCGTATGGGAAGGCTGACCTGCTGATGCGGCTCCTGCTGCCGCCTGTTGCGGCGCTCTGCCGGCTGGGCTGGCTTTGGCTGCCGCAGTGTCGCCTCGGCACCGGATGGTCTCTCTTCCCCAAATCTGTTTCACACCGGAGTTCGACCACCTCAGAGCTCAATCTGCCGGTGTTCAATGAGGAGCTCAAGCAATTGTCTGGCTTCATTCACGGGGTTTTAATCGTAATTGTTATCGGACTGGGCGATGATGATCAGAAATGGGGTATGATCTCTTCGGTTTGTTGTACTTTCGGCGATCGCGATCGAGCGATCAAACGAGGCCACCGAACCAATCCATTCATTCACGGAGAAGGAGCTAAATGAAGCTTGCCGGATTCAGAAATCTGCCGCTGTTGGTGGCCAGCGCAATGCTGGCTGCGACCGGATACGCGCAGGGTGGTTTTGAGTTGCACAGCGCCACGTTCAACAACGATGGCACGCCGCCGCTCTCGATGATCCTGAACAACCAGTCCAACGGCGTAAACACATGCACGGCCAGCGGCGACGCGGGTGGCGACCAGTCCCCTGAGCTGTTCTGGACCAATGCCCCCCCGGACACGCGCTCGTTCGTCGTTGTCCTGTTCGACACCACCGCCAGCTTCACACACTGGGGCATGTACAACATTTCTGGCAACGCGAATGAGTTGCCAGAGAATGCGGGCGTGGCTGGGAGTCGCTTCGGCACGCAGGTCGAGAATGACTTCGACTTGGGCCAGGAGTACGACGGGCCTTGCCCGCCGGCCGGCGTGACACCTGATATCCACCACTACGTCTTGACGGTCTACGCGCTCAGCACCAAGCTCGACCTGCCGAGCTCCACAAATTTCCCCGCGAATGGCGAAACGCTCTATCAAGCGCTGATCGTGGCGGGCGAGCGCGGGCAGATTCTCGGCAAGGCGAGTCTGACGGCGCTCTATTCGGCCACGCCGGGAACAGGCCACACAGACTGACGCTACCCTTTGCTCGACAACCGAAGGCCTCCTGGAATGCGGGAGGCCTTTGTATTTCCGGATCTCTACTTCGGAAACATGGCGGCAAGCTCCGGCGAATCAATAGCCTCTAACCACTTGCTGCGGATCAGAATTCAATCTGAACCCTCGAAGGGCACGATCTGGGCCTACATTGGATGTCAACCGTTCCAAGGGTTCAGACGCAGGATCATTTTCTTGGTCAATCATTCCTCGCGCAACAGGACTGCAGGTTTTATAGCGAGGGCAACTCGTGCCGGCCAAAAAGCAGCCAGAAACCCGATGAGAGCCATAATCAGGGCCGTTGCCGCGAGCGCGAGGGGATCAAAAGCCGAAGCCTGGCTGACAATGCTGGCGATGACCCTGCTGCCCGCCAGGCTCAGCACCGCACCCGCCACCGAACCCGTGACAAGGAGTACGCAGACACGGCCCAGGGCCGCGCGCAGTATATCCCCATGCTGCGCACCTAACGCCATGCGTACTCCGAACTCGCGATTGCGGCGCGAAACCGTGTAGCTGGCCAACCCGAAGATTCCGGTGATGGCCAGCAGGACGGCGAACACTCCGAGAACGCCGAACGCGACGGTCGCGGCGCGCGCGGGCAGCATCTGGACGCTTAACGCGTTCGGCCACGCGTCGAGCGTGAGGAGGGGGGCGGTCGGATCGACCGTGGCGATGGCGCGGCGCACCTCCGGGATCATGTCGGTGGGCGGCCGCCCGGAGCGCACCAGCAGGACCGTGCTGGTGTCGGGACGCTGTGCGAGCGGCCAGAAGATGGCTGGCGTGGGTTCTTCGGCAAAAGTCACGTATTTTCCGTTTTCGACGACACCGACGACACGTGTCAGGTTGCCATCGCCGGAAGGAAAGGTTTTGCCCACCGCATCTGCAGTTGCGAACAGCTGTTGGGCGAAGGTCTGGTTGACGATGGCCACCGGCGGCGCGTTGGCGTTGTCGTCGGCGGTAAAGTCGCGGCCGCGCAACAGGCGGGTTCCGGCGGTGGGGAAGTATCCCGGCGCTACCTCATAGTACTCGGCGTGGAGCTTTGCGGACGCGAGTCTAAAGTTGGTTGTGCCGGGAGCAAAAATGGAGGTGCTGCTCTGGTTGGCACTGAGTGGAGTCGTATTCGAGACGGATGCACTTTCAACTCCGGGAATTTGCCTCACCGCGTCGAGCATTCGCTGCTGGATAGCCGCGGTGTTTCCAGCGGCATAACCGGCGAGTTGGAGATCGGTTTCGGCCAGCGTCACGTTTTTGGGGTCGATGCCGAGGTTGAGCTTGAGGGTGCGCAGCAGCCCGCCGAGCGCAACCAATGACGAGGTGACGAGAAGACAGCACAGCGCGATCTGGACTGCGAGCAGAATGTCGCGCAGACTGAAGCGGCGGCCGGAGGCGGTTGCGGTTGCGGATTTGAATGTGCGATTGGGGTCGGTGCGCCAGATCTGGCGTGCGGGAAGCAGGCCGAAGAGCAGCCCAGTGAAAAGCGCGAGCGCAAAAGAGAACAGATACACGATTGCGCCCGGATTCAGGACGAATTCGAACGGGAAATCGGTGCTGGGATGCCAGGCACTGAGTGTGCGCAGGGCCAGCATAGCCGCAACTGAGGCGGCAATGCCTCCCAGAAGCGCGATCAGGATGGATTCGGTGAGTAGCTGCCGCAAAAGCCGGGTGCGGCTGGCGCCGACGGCAATGCGGATGGCCAGTTCTCGCGCGCGGTCGGTCATCCGGGCGGTGAAGAAACCCGCCAAATTTGCGCAGGCCGCCAACAGCACCAGCAAGGCCATGAGCATGACGCCGGTCAAGAATGCCTGAGCCGGGCCGGCGATGGCGTCGCCGAACAAGCCGGGTCGCGCGACGCGCAATTCCAGGTCCTTTTCGTAGTCGGGATCCTGCTGCCGGATCCTGGCGGCGACACGGGACAGGTCGGCATTTGCCTGCGCGCGACTGACCGCCGGCTTCACGCGACCGACGAGCCATCCGTTGCGGGTGCCGCGATCCTGGATCCAGTTATAGCCTTCGATCTCCGGTTCATCCGCAATCGGCAGCCAGATTTTGGGCCAGATCAGGCGCTCGGTGCCGTAAAAACCGCGCGGGGCGACGCCGATGACGACAAACGGAAGTTTGCTGATGCGGACCGTCTTGCCCACCACGCTGGGGTCGCGGCCGAACTCGGTCGTCCAGCAGTCGTAGCTCAGAACCGCGGACGGATCGCTGTTGATCTTCGAGTTCGTGTCCTTGAACGGTGCGAAGAAACGCCCCAGGACGGGCTGGACTCCCAGCGCCGCGAAATAGTTGCTGGAAACCTCGTATCCCCACACCGGCACGGCTTGACTGCCGGAATCAAGGCCGACCCGCGCCAAGCGTACCAAGGCAATGCCGGAGAAGGCCTGGCTGCGCTCGCGCATCTGTTCGAATTCCGGGAAGGAGAATGAAAAGCTGTCCGCGTTGCGCCCTTGAAGCGAATAGACATCCTTGGGTTGCGGCACAGCCAGCGGATTGAGCAGAAGAGCGTGGACGACACCAAAGACGATGACATTGGCGCCGATGGCCATGGTAAGCGTGAGCAGCGCGGTGAAAGAAAAGCCGGGAGAGCGGAGCAACTGGCGCAGGGCATAGCGAACATCCTGCAAAAGGGTCTCCAGGCCCGTGCCGGCGCGATGTTCCCTAACCGCCTGCTTCACGGTTTCTATTCCTCCTATCTCCGCGAGCGCCGTCCGTCTCGCTTCGACGCCTGAATCGCCTGACATTGCTTTTTCGTCCGCGATCATCTCTGCATACGCACGAACCTCGGCATCCAACTCAGCCTCGATGCGCTGTCTGTGGAGCAGATTCGATAGGACTCGGCGGACACCTAAAATAAGTCTCATGCTGATTCTCCTAGCTGGCTTTGAGCGCATTCGCCATGGCTTGGGCAATCGTTGTCCACTGCTCGGTTTCGATACCAAGCTGGCGTTCACCGGCCTTGGTTCGCTTGTAGAATTTGGCGCGTCGATGATTCACTGACTCGCCCCAGAAAGATTTCAGCCATCCAGCTTCTTCCATCCGATGAAGGGCGGGGAACAGCGAACCCGGCTTGACCTGGAACGTTCCGTGCGTGATCTGCTCGATCCGCCGCGAAATCCCCAGGCCATGAAACTCGCTGTCTCCGACTGCCTTGAGGATCAAAAGATCGAGCGTGCCTTGCAGAAGATTTGTCTGGTCTTTCCCCATCGCTGTCTCCTATTGTCATTCTGTATGAGTATCCAGGACGCCCTACAGTGTGTCAATAGGAGAGATCTCGAGTGATCCCGTGAAGGCTTTCTGAACGCTGTGCAGACTCAATCCGGAGTTCCGGGATAGAGGTTGAGCGGAGGTGCTCATTCAACTCGATATCCAAATCGCATTCTCTGAACACAGGCCGGATTGTCAGAACTATCCGGCAGGGAACTAACCCAAGGGAGTGAACCCTAACTGCCTGCTTCACGGTTTCTATTCCTGCTGTCTGTGTGAGCGCTGTCCGTCTCGCCTTGATGCGTGAATCGCCTGACATTGCTTTTTCGTCCGCGGCTATCTATGCGTACCGACGAACCTCGGCATCCAACTCCGTCTCGATGGGCTGTCGGTAGAGCAGATTCGCATGACCCGGCTGACACGCAAAATGAAATCTTCCATCGTTTTGTTTGGCTAGCTCAATTCGATCGACGATTAAGAGGACACGCTCGGCGTTGCGCGTGACCAGAAAACGGCGGATCAAGGCCGCGCACAGCAATGTCTTGCCAGTACCTGTGGCCACCTCCAGCAGGAAGTTGTGCCTTGCATTCGAGTCAAAGCCTCTCGCAATCTCATCCGGTGCGTGACTCTGCCTGGACCTCTTCTCACCCCTCAAAAAATTTCCCGACCATTGGCCCGAGTAGGCCGGGGGAATTTCACCCTGAGCCTCCTGACAGATCCGGACGTGACACTCTCGCGCCATCCGGCTCGTGTCACCCATGAACGGTATGAAGGGGGGAGTTCGCCGACCTCATGACCGAGGAGCTGATCGACAAGCTCAGCAAACTTCCCGGGCCTTGGGGTGCCGTCTCCAACTTCTTCGTTCGATTCCTGGGACAAAGAGATGCCGGTGAACGATATTGCGAAGGCGCTGGGGGTGAGCTATGTTCTCGACGGGAGCGTGCGCAAGTCGGGAGCGCGGGTGCGGGTGGCGTCGCGGCCGATTCGCGCAGATAACGGCTATCTTGTGTGGTCGGAGACCTACGACCGGCCGTTTTATGATCTGCTGATTGTCGAGGACGACATTGCGGGTGAGGTCACCAAGGCGCTGGGGGCATCGACGGAGTTCAAGGCACGCTAAATGTTGCCGGAAACGGGTGTGGCTCTTTTGGATTGCCGAATTCCACAGGGTCTAAGTTAGCTCTGCGAGTCACGAGCCCTTACTGCTAAGGACGCGCCGCCAGAGACGGTAGTGCGACTACCAGGCAAGTTTCGATTTTGGGGGCTTTGTGGCT
>DATDLS010000328.1:0-49330 GCA_036519195.1 Occallatibacter sp.
AGTGTCCTGCCGGATCAGCCGGGGGTGTCGCTGATTTGCGCCCCCGGTCGTCCAAATGATCGACCGATGATTGCGCCTATGGCGCAGATCAGAGTACGCAGTTCTATACCGCAACAGCGCAGAGGGCCGAGGAAATGCCGGTCAACGGAAAAGCCTACAGGGAAAAAAACCCCTACGGCTTTTCCAAAGACCTTGGAAATCGAAAGTACCGATTTCTACCTTTCCCTCAGCCCCGACGACGGCTAATCATCTGACTGAAAATCAAAACCCGGATCGAAGGATGATTGCGCCTGCGGCGCAGATGATTTCAAGCAGTTCTATACCGGCGAATGTCCAAAAAATACGTTTTCTGATGATCGATAACAGGTGGATCGGAAATCGCACGCTTTCGTAGGTAATCATCGGCCTTAGGGCCTGCCGTCTATCGATTTCTTCATCCTCAAGGACCAAAGGGACGAAGACAGATGAATCAAGATGCTTAGTAGGAGTCGATACCGGTCGGCGTAGGGATGCCGGCCGTTGTTCGGATTCCGATTCCCTGGACCAATGGGTTGTGCATCGAATTCTGGCCCGTTTTTCGGGACATTGGAGACCGGCGAAAGGATCTACCTCGACACTTTTCTTCCAGGATGTCACAGGAAATCGCCATCTCCGTCTTGGCTACGATTTCAATCCCAAGACAAATACCGTTGATTTTCATCGGAATCAGAAGGGGACTTTCTCTAATTTCAAGATCCCCAATCACGCACCCGCGGGCAGGACCGGCGCAATACTCTATGAAGGCGCGAAATATTTCCGGTACGGCGGACGCGTGCTGTTCATTGCTGGCGCAGCAATCGATATTTATTCAATTGCCGTAGCCAACAACCCTATCCGGCAGACTACCAAAGTGATCGCCGGGTGGCCGGGCGCGTGGGTTGAATGCGAGCTCGCCGGCGCCTGGTGCGCGGCCGGTGGGACGGCAGTTGAGCCGGGCGGCGGTACGGCGGTCCCGGGGGGTGGCGGCTGCATTGTGGGAGGTATTGCGGGGTACGCAGGACTTTCGACTATTGCGGGAAACGTCTACGATTCGGCTGAGGACACGATCTTTACCCGTATGCCTGAGAGCAGCGAGGCCTCTGCGGATCTATCGATTGTGCCCGGCCAATAAACTTTCATGTGCGCACTGAACCAGATGTTGTTCTGTTCCGGCTTTACGGACGCGAAGTGGGCGCTGCCGGTGGATACGCCCGTCGGAGTCCGGCGCTGCCTCATCGGTTGGCGAATGTCGTCGAGCCCCCTTGATGGCGGTGCGCCCCCGGAAGTAGCGCGCATCCTCGCTTCCAGCCTCGTGCGCCACGCGCGAGTCACCTTTGCCGAGGGAATCCCGCGGCCCTACGGTTCGTTTAAGTGGTCGTTTGTGCACACTAGGGACGCGCGCGAGGCGGAGCGGCTCTTTGATGCGGGATACATCTCGTGGTCCATGGGCAGCCAGTTAGCTTTTCTGTCGACGCCTTCTGCGCCGCCACCCCCCATTTCGAAAACCCACTACAACACGCGTCTCGAAAGCACGCAGTTCCTCCGCCTTCATGAGTTGGGAGGCAGCGGTATTTTCGCAGCGGGCGTCGACGGGGATGTGGCTGGCTTGTATACCTTCGATGACGGGCTATCGAATGGAATTCTCGGCAGCCTCAAAAATGCGAGTGAAGAAGCTGGCGCCCGGTGGCGCGAGGTCGATGAAGACGAGTTCGCCGAACTTGTGGCTTACTGAACGCGCTCGGATCCGAGGCAGTGAGTAGCGCCGACTTGCAAAACGCGAAAACTTCCCATGGGCGTATCTCAAGCAAACGGGCTGTCGGCACACGCGATCGGAGAATCGCACGAAAACCCCGCGGCGCCGAGCCCCGCCATCAGGCCGACACAACTGATCAACAGCAGGCTATTGTCTTCCTCGCTCTCCCGCATGTAAAACGATACTGGCCCCAGCCACCGATTGAGCAGGTCTCCGCTTGCCTGGCTGAGAGCGTTCCTCCCCAGCAGGGTGAAGTACCAAGGAAAACTTCGAAAGGCCTCGTCGTGAATCAGGCTCAGAAGCGGCTCATGCATAGCTTCCAGCAATTGCTGTGAAGGTCCGCGGGCAAGAGTAAGAATCGTGCTACCTGTTCCAAACATCGTTCGCCAGGCATGCAGTGCAGACTCTTCCGCGGCTCCGGCCTTTGCCACAGAGTGCATCATCTTGGGAAACGCGGCGCCGTATTCCAAATCGAGAAAATCCCGGTCTTCGTACATTCTTGGCGGCTGGCGATCCGGCCATATTCCCAGTCCAAAGTCCGGCATCCAATAGCGCCCGTTTCGACTGAGCGCATGAACCGCACCATCTTTGTGCAGCTGATCCAACAGCAGCCAAGTCGCCACTTGCAACGAGGCAGCCTCCTGCTGATGGCGTATGACCTTCTCCATGATTTCGCACACGCCCGCGCGCAGATCCTGCTTCAGCGGCAGATCAGGAAGGTGCAGCAGCACTGCCTGCCATGGAGATGGTGCTTTGATCCACGTCAGCTTGGCTGGAACCGGCCATCCAGAAGGAGCACTGCTAATAGCGGTACTTGAGCCCATCGCGCTCCATCGATTCCAAAATGGCTGCTAATCTTTCATCGAAGTCAGGGTCCTTGCAGGCCAGCACGATGCCGGCATCCGGTTTGCTCTCGATAAAATAAGCGTCGAAAAGTTCGAACCAGATTTGCCGCTGATCGGCAGTAGCGTCTACAAAGTTTCTGCTGGTCATCAAGGGAAGGATAAAGAGCATTCCGCGATAAGCTGGATCGTTCTCAAACGGCTTGCCGAACAGTTTCTTGCTCTTCGCCAGGAAACCATCCTGCAACGCATTCATCAGGAGAAACTGCTGCTCGAGATCAGGCGTATACGCCTCGTGTGACTTCATAAAACGGGGTAGTTCAGGGAACTGCCGCTGGCGGGTTTGTGGGTCGTCCTTGAGATAGAGAGCAAACATACCCCCATAACCGAAGAAGTCGTTTCGCTGCTCCTCGGGATTTTTGCGCGCAAACCAATGGGCATGGTCGGGCATCCAGCGATTCACATCCACAGGCTCGCCGCTCCGGGTGTTTTCCTCGACGGCCTTTTTCACATCTTCAAATGTGGGCGTGGCGGTAGGAGCGGTCCCAGGCGCTAAGGTCATGCCTGTCATTGGGTAATACTTGTTTGCGCGCTCGGTGAAGCGGTTGAGGAGATGCGGGTAGAGAGCCTTGAATTGTAGAAACCATTCTTCCCGCAAATCGTATCCGTTCTTTAGCACGTCAGCTAAGCGCCGCAGAAATTGCTCAAGCCACTCGCGTTGAGCCACGGGCGCCGGCAAGCCTGTGACTGGAGCCCAGTAGAGTGAGACATCCGTCACTTGCTGCGCACGGAGAAATGGCCTGAGATTTACTTTTGAAATCAGCGGCTCCAGGCGGGATGCGCGGCTTCGCTGCAATATGCTGCTCATCGATTTCTGCTCCTCTTGCTCCGTACGCGAGATAGGCATATTAGGCTACAAATCCTCAAATGGATAGCCCGTTCTGCCATAGTGCCTCAGAAACGCATTGATCTTCATGGCCGCTTCATCCAGCATCCACACCGATGGGAAAAACTCCGTGATCCGTTCTGTGCTTCCATCCGTCCGCTCCAAAACCAGTGTGCTTGTCAACTTGCCAATGCTCACCTTCGCGCCTTGCACTGAGGCAAAAGGAACCACGCGGTGCTGCGGAATCATCAGAAACAGGCTGCTCACCGAGACACGATTCGCCTTGGCATCGAATGTTATCTTCGCGGGAGTAAACAAGACTACAAACGCCAGGAGGCACAGAATCGCAATCGGAAACAGTTTCTTCCTCTCGCCGGGCACGCGGGTCATTCGATAAGTGCTGAAAAAAAGGAGAAGAAGCAAAACATCTCCTATCAGAAGAGACACACTCACAGGAAACCAGATAGCGAGAAAATCGCTGTTGCCCGAAACATGAAGCGCTGATCCTAGCATAGGTCCACCATACTTACCCAATCAATTAGTTCGTCTGAGAACGATCGCTCGCGCTGCTATGCGCGGCGAGAAAGGCGTTGATGGCGTCCGCGGCTTGATCCTGGCCCGACGTCTGCGAAAAGGGCGTGAGCTGCTCGCGCTGGCCGTTTGAATAGATGATGACTAGCGCACTTGTCACATCGGCCGTCCTTACCGTAGCGCCCTCCAGGGAGGTAAGAGGGACGACTTTACGGTGGGGAATGAACATGAACATGTCGCTGACGGCGGCTGTTCGGCTCCTCGCATCCAGTATCACCTTAGCCGGCGTGAAGATAAACCCCAGAAGGACGACATCCATCAACATAAGAAGAAGCGCGGTTATGCGTCCCTTGGGAGTGCGCGTCATGCGGAACACAGCGATGAGAATTGGGAAAGGGATGATACAGAAAATGATCAACAGAAACGGCTGGACGGGGATTGTAACGGTGAGCAGGTCGCCGTTGGCGGCAATATTAACTGCAAATCCAAACACAAACCCTCCAATCCGTTCCGATGCTGTCGCTCCCGATAAAGTATCCCGCTAGGCAAACGGGCTATCCATGTTCGCAGCGATTCCAGCGCATAGGTTTGCTCCGATTGCCTTCAAGTGTGAAACGGCTGCTTTGATCTTGACCGCTTTGATCTCTGTAATCATGCCCCGTATATGCAGGCCTATATCCAGGTCTTTGACCGAGAACGATTCCTTAGTCGACGAGAAGACGTTGTTTCCCACACTGACCACCGTGGCCGAGGCGGAGCTTCCGGTAAGCGAAGCGGAGGTAGCGGTGGTGCTTAAGCTCACCCCCGTCGCAGACCATGATATGGCCTTCATCGTGACATAATTCTGTACGATTTCCCAGGTTGTTGTTGGCTGATGGATGCTCAGCTTTTCGTGATGGTTCTGCGTGAGTGTGTGGATATATTCTTCAAAGCGCGGCGAGACATTCCATTGGTGGTGAACGTCAATACGTGTATCGGAAGTAGTGCCCACAACCTTGTTGACCAGATTCCCGTGGGCTGTTCGCGTCTCATTCTGCGTGATCGTGGTGGTCAGGTTCTTCAGAATATTTACCGTTTCCGATCCCTCGATCTGGTCCCAGCAATCGCCGTGAATCAGGCGCGCATCGGCACCGTTCGTGCCACCCAGTGCTGTTGGAGTAATCATGGCCCCTCCGCCCATGCTGAGAGCGCCGAGCATTGGAGGCTTGCTGTCGTTGGCTGCGGCGTTGGCGCGAGTTGCCGTCAATACATTTGCACTAAATACGCTCATCACAATATCTCCTGATGATTCTGTTCGTTTGCCGAAGGAAGCCGCGGACCGGCTTTAGAAAGAATTGCTTCGCATGGCGCTGCCAGGTCAAGCATCGGCAGAGGCAGCCGGCAATATTCCCTACCCATCATCCGACCTCCCTTGAGAAAAATTTGCTGCGAATATGAACGCGGCCCTGAGGCGCCGAAAGAACAATATCTCCGTCCGACTGCACTGTAACAAGCGTGCGCCCTGTCCCGTCGGACTTTTCAGTTAAGCTGATCGAGGAGTGATTCGGTGTTGCGAAGACCAGGGTTTCCTTCCCGGGCGTATCGATCATTTGAAGACGATTGCCGGCCTTGGTCACGATCCTCTTCACGTTGTTGGGAGCAATATCCTCTCCAAAGAATTCGCCGCGTGGGGCATTTTGCACTCCGTTCCAGAGCGATCCCAGAATGACAGGCCGTTCCGGATCTCCGTCTTCAAAAACAACCGCAACCTCATCGCCAACCTCGGGCATGAACATGAAACCACGATCGGGTCCGGCGTGCGGACTGACAGTACGCGCCCAGTGGGTAGAACCTGTGGACTGCCAGAAGAATTGCACTTTCACACGGCCCATCTTTTTGGGGTCGTCGTGTTCGACCACGCGAGCTGAAACAATGCCGTACCAGGCGCGGAGCCGGGGCTGCTCAGGGTTACGATAGTCCTTCCACGGCGTGCACAGAAAACTGTTGGTGTAACCAGACCGCTCCCATTTGTGAACAACCTTGACCAGGCCGTAAGTTCCTTTGGCGTCGAGCAGCCCTTGAATCTCGACCGTGTCACCGGCCTTGAGTTGCTGGCTGCGGCTATGTCCGTAAGCGGTGATGCTGCCGCCGATCGAGCGCTGACTTTCCCGCTGCAGGCCCTCCTGGTAATCGCCAAGCGTCATCGCACGTGCGCGCTGCGAGGCGAACCCTGAGGGGAACAGGCTCGCCGACTGGCTCTGCACGGCTCCTACGAGACGCTGACTGGAAGGATAGAACTGCGGCGAAGAGCTCACCTGCTGAAAGGTATTCGAAGACATGGAGTGATAGTCATAGTGGGAACCGTTGAAGGTTGACGGCGCAAGGACGCCTTTGATCTTGAAATCGAGCAGGCTCTCCTCGCCACGAAACTCGACGGCTGTTCCGCTCTGGAAAGCGTTAAATATCTCAATGCCTGTCTCCGACGGACGGAGCCAGCAGGCGTAATCGTCCACTATGCGATTGACGAAGGAAAAATCCGTCTCTCCGTATTGAACGTAGTTGAGCGCCTTCTGGGAGGGGCCGCTCACCGTGGCCGAGAGGCCAGCATTGGCGGCAGTGGTCTGGGCGACCTGTTCAAGAGTTTGCGCGGTGTAGTATTCCTTGCGCGCCGTGATATCCATCTTGTATGTCTCAGATACACAAGTGATTTGCGCGGCGTAGCTGCCCCACACTTCATAGGTAAGCTCCACGTCGAGCACGAACCCGGTGAAGTTGACGTGGACCACGCCCTGGTCATCGATGGTTTGAACCTCCACCTGCTGGCCGAGGAAATTTTCGACCGGGATGCGTTTATCTTGAGTCTGCCGGCAGACAACAGTGCACCACCAGTGCTGATTCAGTTCCTGCACAATTTCGACGGATGCGAGAACTGCGTCCTGAATGAGATCATCGCCAACTTTGATATAAGGTAATGCCATGAATTACTCCATTCCTGGTTGATGGACCGCATCCTGCCCGTTCTTGCTGGCAATACCGGCTCATGAATTGACTGGCCACAGTTTTACGCGCTGCCTGGTTGCTGCTGACCCTTTCTTACAAGCAGATTTCCTCAGTCGATCTGCACCACCATGCATGTGATGTTGTCTGCGCCTCCTGCGCGATTGGCTGCGTTAACCAACTGCCTGCAGGCTTGCTCCGGCGAGACCGAACTGATCAGGTGCGTCTGTATCTCGGCGTGGGAGAGAGCGCGCGTCAACCCATCCGTTGCCAGCAGGAAGCAATCTCCCATTGTTACTCGAACGACGGTCACTACGGGCAACACGAAGTCGCCCGCGCCAAGAGCCCGCGTCAGCACTCCCTCTAGCTCGGCAGCCTCGGTTGCAGGCACCTGTTCCTGTCCCGCACGAAGATATTCCGCCAGAAGAGAATGGTCTTCGGTCAAACGATGCAAGGAACAATTGCGCATCAGATATGCCCTGCTATCGCCAACATGCGCGATGGTCATACGCCGGCCATCGAAGTGGCCCGCGACCACCGTTGTACTCATCCCGGCATAGGCGGGCTCTGCGCTGGAAGCCTCATGCAGAGCCCGATTCACTCGCTGGATTGCTCGATGCAGCACGTCTCCTCCGATATTGTTTCCGTTCTGCCGGACAAATGTTTCAAGCAAACAATCGACAGCCAAGCGACTGGCCACCTCGCCCGCCTGACGGCCGCCCACGCCGTCGCAGACCACAAACAGTCCCCGATCCAGATCGAATCCAAACGCATCCTCGTTGGTTTTCCGTACCTGACCTGTGTTGCTTTCCGCCGAGGCTCGAATTCGTATCTGCATAAACGATTTCCATGTGCATGAGGTTTCTCATTTCGCGCTGCACTTGCAACCTTCGTTTAACGGTCGCCGGCAGCCTGTTTCTTCTTTTCAAAATCGAACTGCAACACTGCTGAACCTCCCAGATCAATTTTTGCACCCTTGCGCAGGACAACAGGCTGGTTTGGCCGCACAAGCCTTCCGTTCACATTTGTTCCATTGGAGCTATTGGTATCGATGAGGTAAAAGGTCCCATCCTTCTTGTGCACCTCGCAGTGAAAGCGCGAGATCATGTGCTCTACATCTTGAATCACGATGTCGTTCTTCTGTCCGCCTGATTGCGTGATGCCTCCGATGCGCACCACATCGCGATCCACAGGAAAGAGCCTTCCCTGATCGAGTCCGTAAACGACGTGTAAAACAGGAAAGCGGACCCGGCTCTGGCGCCGCCAGAACAGAATGATGAAGCTGAGCAAGGCCAGGCCCCCAAGCCCCGAGCCGAGGAAGAAAAGGCGATGCCGCAGGCTGAACCCGGCGTTGACCCGGGAGCGCAAATCGCGGGCAACCGGATTGCTGGGCGCAAGGCGCTCGGCGACTCGCAGCAAGGTATCGGCCTGCTTCAGGTTTCCGCCGAGGAATGCGCTTTGAGCAGCGATCAGCGCATCGGACACTTGACGGTCCCGTTCGCTGGCGCTTAGCTTCTGCTGTTGCGTCTGGGTTTGCATCTGCTGTTGTTGCTGCTGCTCGGCGGCGATCTTGGCTGCGGCGTCTTTGTACCCCTGCACAGCGGCCGCGTTGGTTGGATCGATTCGGACTACCTGATCGTACAGCTGCATCTGCTGTTGCGGATCGTTGCTCGTTAGCGCGTGGCTCATCAACTGCGCGACCTGACGCCTGGTCTGCGGGCTGGGAGTGCCCAACGCGGCCGCAAGTTGTGCTGCCTGCGCATCAGCGCTTGCCGGTTGCGAAGCTGCTAAAGCCGGCGTCACGGGCGGAGCAGCCGGCGGCGGCGCCGGGGCGGCGGCTTGAACCACGGCGCCAAATGCAGCGGGAATGTTTTCGACGGCGATGTTGTGCAAGTCGATGGACTTGATGTCGTCGGGCATGTTCAAGCTGATTGTGCCCGCTTTAGTCTTTGCCCCGGTTTTGGTCAGAGGGCCGTCCGGACGGGTGTCGATATAAAGCGTCTCCAGAACTCCGTTGAGAAATATACCGAAGACATGTCCTCCCGCAACGACAGTCTCCGGCATTGAAGGTTGTGCTGCAATTGGGGTCCTGGGCTTCGCAAAGCCCCGCAGCTCGCCGCTTTTGATGCCAATTCCAAGCGGATAGCCAGTCGCTATTGTGCCCGCATCGTTGCGAAGATAGATGGCAGGAAACACATTCTTCTTCCCTTCCCTCGCCTCCGCGCTGCCTGAAACCTGAAGCACAAAGTCGCCATAGGTAGCGGCGGTCTCTAGAGAGCCCGGACCGTTTTCCCCGTGGATTGCTCCCCCGCGCACCGACCAGTTTGCGCTATGTGGCTTGGATTTGCCGGCTCCAAACATCTTTCCTAATTGGTGACCGACGCCCGCGCCCTCCTTGGGAACATAGGGCACATTCTTCCATCCAGAGAGGTCTGCGCCATCAAAAGGCGAGTTCAGATTTAGCGGCTTCAAATAGATGTTGCGTAAATCGAGACGCACGCCTCGCGTGTTCTCGAACAGGATGTATCCGGCTTTGGAGGCTTCGTCTGTCGTCTCCGCCGTCTGCTTCCCATCGATGCGCACAATGATGTGACCGCCACTGGCCTCGATGGCAACACTATGCCATGCGTTCAGTTCAGGATTAGGTGCGGCGCTCTTGCTTTGTGATACGATGCTGCCCGCAGGCCAATCCTGACTCACATCGCCCAGGGGTATGCGATACCCGCTATTGGCAGGCTCGCCAGTGTGCGAAGCCCGTATGCGGATTGCTGCTCCCGACGGTGTTGCATTCAGACGATACTCGAAACTTAAGTCGAAGTCTGCAAACGGCAGAGCAGTGACAATGTGCAGATCCCAGTTCATCGGAGCGGTGAGCAACTGGTCCTGCGATGACCAGTTGGTTGACGAATCCCATCCGTAGGTGGATGTGCCATCGAAGAGATTCAACCATCCAGCGCTTGCCTGTTCGGGCGAAAGCTGATTCTGCGCCTGCATCGCAGGGCTTGCGGCAAGCGATAAGGCCAATGCCATGCTGGCGGGGAAGATCTTGTCGATAACTCCGCTGCCGCTCATCGCGCTCCGACCTCCGCTCGATCCATCGCAACATCGGGTTCAACGACATGGAAACTCAGGCCATCTTCATCCGTGTCCAGTTGAACGCTTTGGCCCGGAATAATGTCTTGCGCCAACAGAGCGCTAGCCAGCGGTGCTAACACGGTTTGCTGAATGACGCGGCCGGACGGGCGCGCTCCATATCCGGGGTCATACGAGCGATTTGCAAGCAAAGACAGAGCTGCCGGAGTCACAGTCAGCAAAATCTCGCGGTCCTCTTCCAGCTTTCTTGCCAGTACAGCAAGCTGAACCCCCACAATGCGCTTCAGTTCGGCTTCTGTAAGGGGATTGAATGCGATCACCTGGCCGATGCGGTTGTACAACTCGGGCCGCAGGCTGGCGCGGACAACTTCAAGGACGACCTGCTTGCGTTCGCTGTTGTCTTCGATCCCCATGGACTCGCGCACGCCAAGATTCGAGGTGAAGAGGACTATGGTATTGGAAAAGTCGCAAAATCTTCCCTTTGCATCGGTCAGTCTCCCCTCGTCCAACACGCCCAGCAACAGGTCGAGCACCTCGGGATGAGCTTTCTCCACTTCATCGAAGAGCACAATCGAATACGGGGAGCGACGGATCTGCTCGGTAAGGAAGCCACCCTCATCGGAGCCAATCAAGCCGGGCCGCGAGCCGATGAGGCCGGCTGCCGAAGACCTGTCCTTATACTCTCCCATATCGATCCGGATCAGCGCGCGTTCATCGTCGAACAGCGCTTCGGCCAGTGCTTTGGCCAGCTCGGTCTTGCCTACACCAGTCGGGCCGACGAAGAGGAACGAGTTGGGGCCGCGCTTCAGTTGCAGGTCGGCGCGCATGCGCCGCGCGGCCTCGGCGACCGCGTGTACAGCCTCCGGCTGTCCAAAGACGCGCTGCTCCAGCCGCTCGTCCAACTTCAGCAAGCGATCGCGTTCGCTTTCCAACAGGCGGCTTGCGGGTATGCCCGAGCGCTCGGCGATGACCTCGGCGATGTGCGATGGAAGCACTTCAGTGGCCACCATGGGTGTTTCGCTTGCTGCTGCCGCTCGAGCCTCAAGGTCGGACTTTTGCTGTTCCAGATACTTGCGCGCGCCGTAGCGAATCTCGGCAGCCTTGACTACATCGCCCGCGGCCTCGGCTGCTTGCAGCAAGCGGTCCTGTTCTTCGACTGCCCACAGCGTCTTCTGCAGCTCCAAAGAAGCTTTCCTCTGGCTCTGCCATGCGCTCACCAGCGATGCGACCTGGGGTTCAAGCGCGGCGATTTCGGCTTCGAGCGCGGACTTCGATCTGATCTGCTGAGCGGTTGCGGCGCCCTGCAGAGATTTCAATTCAGCAACCTTGCGCAGCAGCAGTCGCTCCTGTTGATCGACATACGTGGGCTTCGATTCGATCTGCATGCGCAGGCGCGCTGTTGCGGCATCGATCACGTCAATTGCTTTATCAGGGAGAAACCGGTCGCGCAGATAACGACGCGACAACTTCACCGCTGATTGCAGCGCATCGTCGGAGAGCTTTACGCCATGAAAGGCTTCATACCGCTCGCGGATGCCGCGCAAAATAAAGAGCATTGACTCGTCCGTCGGTTCCTTGACCTGTATCTGCTCAAAGCGCCGAGCGAGGGCGCCATCCTTCTCAATTCGTTCGCGGTATTCATCGAAAGTGGTGGCTCCCACGCAACGCAGTTCGCCGCGCGCCAGCGCCGGCTTGAAGAGGTTGGCTGCATCCATGCCGCCTTGGCTTCCCCCAGAGCCTACAAGCTGGTGAAGCTCATCGAGGAACAGAATGATCTCGCCTTTTCTGAGTCTGACCTCATCGATGACGCCTTTGACCCGCTCCTCGAACTCGCCGCGATACTTGGCTCCGGCGACCAGCGCCGCCAAGTCGAGCGAGACAATGCTGCAGTTGCGCAGGCTCTCGGGAATATCACCGGCAGCGATGCGATGCGCGAGGCCATCGACGATCGCGGTTTTTCCCGTACCCGGATCTCCGACCAGCACCGGGTTGTTCTTGGTCTTGCGCAGCAGGGTCTGAATGAGCGAGCGTATCTCTTCGTCGCGTCCGATGACGGGAGACAGTTCGCCGGCACGCGCTGCGACGGTAAGGTCGCGGCCAAAGCGATCAAGTACTCGTCCCGGCTGGCTAGCACCGTTGGAACGCGCGGTTTTGCCGGAATCGTAGGCATCCTTCAACGTCTTCTGCGCGTCATCGATCTTTTCGACTGACTCTTTCGTGATGCCCGCTTCGCGCAGATCTGCCTTCAATGCCGCTTCCCCCAGATCGACAGCGGCCAGAAGTACATCGATCGGTTCGACGTGCGTTCTGTCGCACTCCCCTTCCCGTGAAGCGCCGGTTGAGCCAATGCGTTCGAGGCTCTTTTCGAGGAGCTTGCGAAGGGCTTGCGAGGCTACCGGTCTGCGGCCCGGTTGAAGCTCGCCGCTATCGCCGGCGTTTAACTTCATGGCCATGGCATCCAACAGCGCATCGCACCCAATGCCATTGCGTTCCAGCAGGGCGTATAGACTGCTCTCTTGATCAAAGAGCGTGTACAGCAGATGCACGGGCTGAATGAGCGCCTGTTTCCGCCGCTCTGCGAGTAATCGCGCGGACTCGAGCGCCCGCTCCATCTCGTCCGACAAAAGACTCAGATCCAGCGCCATGATACTCTCCTATTCCAGACGCCGTCTTCGCGGACGGTCAGCCGCGTTGTCCGTTTCAGGCCATCTCTGCTTGTCTTCGCGCTTCCGCGGCATCCATGACGGCAGCGCGTTCTCCGCATCGACTGACTCCAGACGATCCGCCGGGATCTGCGAGCCCGAATATTCCGGCGCATGAGAAGAGGCATCTCTGGTCTCTCGCGACGATGGATATCCATTGGCGAATGCAGACGGATTGGCTCGCCCATTGTCCTGCGCAGCGGATCGTCCGGCCGCCGCTGCATCCTCGGGCCATGCCGGCGCCGGTTCCATGCTTCGCGCGCGGTTGAGAACGCTCTGTTGAGGATCGAGCATCCGGCCCGCGTAAAACCTGTGCCGCGCAAACAGCAGCGCTGTGTGCAATGCATGAAACGCCTGCACTGTCACGCGCACATCGGTGATGGTGGGTACATCCTGGGCTTCGAAGTCCAGCTCGAAGTTGTATTGTTCGTCAAGCTTGGCTTCGGCCTCGAGGATGATCGCCTCGCGCCGGAAGCCGCTGCCCTCGTTGAGCCGTATCTCCGCGCTGATCTTTGTTCCACGCGGATAGGGTTGGTTGCGGTCACCCACCAGGATCAGCCGATAGCGATCGCGGCCTTCCAGACGCAGTTGGGAGAAGAAGATAGTCAGCTCATCGACGACGCCCTGCACCCGCGAGGGCTTTGCGGCCAGCTTGTAGAGCACCTTGCCCTGGCGGTCAAAGATGAAGTTCATGCCTTCGAGCGAAGGGCTGCGGCGGAAATCGATGTACTTGCCTTCGAGGGCACGCTCCAGCTTCTCGAGGACCGCGAGCGAGCGCAACGCAGATTCCAGCTCCACGCCGAGATCTTCATTGAGTCGCAGCGTGCGTCCGGTCTGCAGGGTACGTCTTTGCACATCGATCAGCGCGATCAGCTCGGTTTCGCCCGTCTCACGCAAAGTCTCGTAATACTGCTGCATGCCCGGCGCGAGATCGAAAAAGATCGCCGCCTGGTGCAGCAGCTTGCGAACCGCGGCAAAGAAGCGTTCCGGAGATTGGGTGCGGTCCAGCACCTGATAAGCGATCTCTTGCAAGGCCATGACCATGCGCTCGCTGAAGTTGAGCGAGTCGCGGTCCACTTCCGTTTCGATGCCACGCTCGCTAAATAGCACCGCAAACTCGCGCATGGCGCGATGCAACTCGGCGTAACCCGCAGCAAGATTGTTGACCGCCTCGGTGATCTTCCTCCAGCCCGAGGTAAGCTCGCTGTGCGCTGAAAGCGACAGGCAGGGTGGGATGTAGCGCGGGTCTTTCTCGAAATGCATGCCGACCGCGGGGCGCCGCAGCCTCGCCACTGCAATTGCGTTCTCTTTTTCTCTAGCGGTCGCGTCGAGGGTAATCCGATATGCAAAAGCGCGCTCGGTCTTCATCTGCGGATTAAATGCGTCCGCTGTGCCGTCGGCCTTTCGCTTTTCCCCAACGCCGCAAACCACATGCACGATGGCCTCGGCCACCCCGGCCAGATGCTCTTTGGGAAATCTCTCCGAGAGGACAGAACCTTCTTCCACTTCGACGATCAGGCCCGAAGGCGTCAGTCCGCGGCACTTGCCGATCGAGATATCCAACGTTTCGGGACCTTCATCCAACACGACCGTAGGATCATGCCGCACCGCGCCCAGATCGCTGGTCGGCAGCCGTACGCCGCCGCCAACCAGACCGGAGCCAGTCGTGAGATAGCCGACGGTCCAGAAGGTCAGCGACTCGAGATAATGCTCCTGCCGCAGGAAATGCTCCGGCGTCAACAGCATCCCGTGTTCCCAGTTCACCGACTTCAGCCGGATCTTATCCACCGTCTTTCACCTCATACCGCTTCTCAAGCGGCGCTACCCATATGCGTGTTAATACCCAACCGGCTGTTACGCTCCGCAATGCCAAGCTGCGGACACCGTCTGGCGTCCTCGACGGCCCACTCGATTTCAAAATCTTGAAAGGCGGGCAATAGGTAATCGAACGCGCGGAGCAGGAGCCTGCCTTGCTCACCTTCGGCGAAAGCTTCGTAGGTTTCAAGCGACACCGGTCCCAGGACAATGCGCAGATGAGCAAGATCCTCCATGGCATCGCCAACCACGACGTCCACACCAAGGCGGCTGGCGCGACGGCCCAGCAGGCTGGTCTTGTCACCGGAGATCGCGGCCATAGACTCCGCGTAGCGCAGGCTCGCAATGGGGACATGGAACAGCACTCCAAGCGCCAGGCCTATTCCTTCTTCGCTGCAGGCCAGCCAAGGAAGCTCGGCCAGCAGGCTCGCCAGCGGGAACCACAATTCACGCGGCCAGCCTGCACTCTGAACGCCAAACAAGGCCATCCAACGTTCGCAGGCCGGATGATCTGGCTCGGAGAGGCGGAATAGCGCAGCGCCCTCATGCGCCCAGTGCGCGAGCTTTTCGAACGGATCATCGATGCCGGCGAGCATCTCTCTGGTTCCTGGCTCGGTTTCGCCGCCAGAGTCCCACATCCCAGCCGGCAGTGCGTGGGTGAATCCCAGGCCGGCAATCTCCAGATGAATATGCGTGTCAATCTCGATCCGCCCGCCGGCTGGCGGAAACTGGGCAAGGATGATTCCCTCCGGCGAAGCCTCGCGCCCTGTGCGCTGCAGATGAATGCGTGCTGGTGAGATGCCCATTGCCGCCAGGCACGCCAATGCCGAATCCACAGTGTGCCGGAAGGCATGGTTTCCTAAAGCCAGCTCGGGCATAACCAAAGCCTCTGCGGACCCATTCTGCACCAGGCCCTTCGCCTTGGACGGGTTCTGCTCGCTTGATCCGTGCGGCATCATGGGTTTCATCATGGCTGTGCGCTCCCGCCCCACTCGAAGCGAACATCGAGCAAAATCCCCTGTACGAGCTTTGGCCGCAGGTGGTTCTCCAATCCCTGTTGCAGCACGGGCAACTCCAGCTCCGGCAGCGTAAAGCCCTGCTCGTCCAGGGTGACCCAGAGCCGCTCGACGCGCCGCAAGCCGTCTGCTCTACGCTCGACCAGAGAGCGCGCCTCGACCGAGGCGATCCTGCGATCGAAGCTTAACGCGGCTGCGCGCAGATCGGCGCGGGTAACGATGCGCCCGCGGCTCAGCAAGGACTCGGCAAAACGTCGTTGTGCGTTGGAATAATCCTCGCCATTTGCGCCGCCGGCCGCCGCAGTGACGTGATGAACATGGATGTCGTCCAGGGTTGCGCTGTGCGCGAATCCGGTAATGTCTCCCGGACCAACGCGGTTGCCCAGATCGCCATTTGTAACCCATAGACGCACGTTTGCAGCGGTGTGTGCCTGCCCGTCAGCATCACTGCCAGGGTGCAGTGTCAAACGGTCGTTGTGCAGTTCATACCAGCCTGCCGACGGGTTCTTGCGCGGCCGCAACCCCGCTTCATAGGGTTCGTTCGCGTGGCTGCTTACCGACAGTGGCGCCACCAGCATCTCCCGTATTCCGGCGCTGTTGCGTCCCACCGGAATCGATGTGCCGTCGCGATTGAAGACAACAGTCTGGTTGCGGCAGAAGACGTTGCATGCCGTCATTGCATGCAGCAGTACGCCATCGATGGCGTTGCGCAGCACAGGGATCCGGGGCGGCAACGGAATCTTGATCCAGACTCTTGGCGTGCCGAGAAAAGCGCTCATCTCCCGGCCGCAAATCTTTGTCAGAGCGCCTTCCACAAACCGGGGCGCGTGAGTCAGCAGCTTGCGATCCTCATGCATCTCGGGAAAGACGAACTGGCGTCCGGAGTAGAAGCCGTCCGGAATCTCCGGCATCTCGCCTTCGTTCTTGATCTCCCGGTCCACTTCCGACTGCCATCGCAACTCATAGACGCCGCTGTTGGCCCGCTTGGGCCGCATCAGCCCCTCTCCACAGAGTGTTCCATCTTCGCTGAAGATCCACCAAGGTTCGGTGCGCAGCGCTTCATGCAGGAGAAGCGAACCGGGACCGAGTTCGAAAAAGAGCCCATGGCGGCTAAGCAGTGTGGAAGGCAGATTCTCGACGGCCAGCAACAGCGCCGGCTGCGTACCCAGATTGACCTTTACAGGATCGATCGAAGGCCGATACGTCTGCAGCGACTCGGTCATCTCCACGCCGGGCAACAATTGCAGCTGCTGGTCTTGATAGGCCAGCGCTAACGCGATGCGCGCCGACGAGACCTGGATCGTTGCATCCAGACCGAAGGTAAGCCGCTCTCCGGTCGAGGCTTTCGCATTCAGCTCCGTGCCTGCCCGCAGCATCTTGGCCGGATTGGCGCGAGAGAGGAAACGCACGACCGTTTGCGCTGGACGCGCTAACCTGGGCTGAAGCTGCAGCCCGGCTATCAACTCGTCCAGCAACGCCTGCCGCATCCTTCCTGTATCCGCATAGACCCCTTCGATTTGTCGCGCGAAGGTGCGGAACAGGACCGCGAGCACAGGATCGGGTGCATCGACAGTGATCCCGAAGTCCTTCAAGCGCCTGCGAAAGTCATCGCGAAGCCCGCGGTCGATTTCAAGCGTGGTCGGCGGTTGAAAACTCATGATTCCAAGTCTCGGGAACGGTTAATCAATCTGATCGATCTGCTGCTCTGAGCCTCTCCGGCTCAGCCGGGGATGACCGCGATGCATGAGCCGCTTGCTCAGCAAGCGTCCACTAGCGAAAGACGCATTGCTCGCAGGTTGAAATACCTAGTAAGGCTCGACGTTGACTTGAGTCGAGTACGTCTCCGAACTGTGAGTTGCGATTAGCCTGATGGAGTAGACATCGAAATCGGCGCGCTGAGCATTCTCTTTCTCGATCTCCTCGACCCGGTAACCGGTGATGCCAAGTTCGTCAAAAGCCCGATTGGCGCGCTCCATGGCCAACCGAGGCGAATCCGCGCGCTGCCTGCCGGATTCCAGAAGGTCTCGAAATCCAAAACTTGGACAGGCCGCCCACGATCCTCCCGGCGTGAGCGCCATCACATGTAAAAAGGACAACAGAGCGGATGGCTCATCGGTGCGATGAAGAACCCCGCTCTCGCGAAGACGCAGCGGAAACGTTAGAAGCTGCATAAGCGACTCCAGGCGTCTCCGCTTTTGGCGTATACGCACATCCAATCCTGCCTTGGCCTGCGCAGCAGGAAAGACTTTGCAAAGAAGAAACTACGTCCCTTAGTTACTGAGTTGGATATCGCTGAAATTTTGCTGGTTGAGGGAAGGTTCAAGATCAAGCACCAGGATGTGATTCACACCGGTTTCGCCCGAATTGACTGTCTCATCACTCTGGTACGGATTCAGCGTGTGGAAACCGCTGATCCAGCCTTTGAAGCCGTAACTGCATAGGGCGTCATTGTGCGAGTCATCTTTCCAGAACTCCAGCTTGATATCTTTCACCTTGTCTTTGGTTACAACGTTGGCCAGGTTGAACAACGAGTTCATGGTCGAGTAAGGCATGTTCTGGTCGTCGTGGAAATCGACGTAGGCGCGGATGCTTGTGTGCAGGCTGCCCATCTGAGGCATGCCAGCACGATCCTTGTCGGTTGCAAAGGAGACGGAGACAGACAGGCAATCAAATTTGTTGCCGTCGATACTGCAGCTGCTGCGATAAGGGGAAGTCGCCATCGTTTCATCCTCATGCTGAGATGGTTTAATTGCTCATCTGGATACTTTGGAAGTTCTGCTGATTCATGGCCGGCTCCAGGTCGAGAACCAGCATATGGTTCAAGTCAGGCGCGGCTCCATCGGTCAGTTGATCCTCGGTGCTGGAAGTCTGCGAGTGAGGAATGAAATCCAGCGGATTGCTGGTTTCAAAGCGGCGTACCCAGCCGTTGAAGCTGTAGGTGCAGAGGGCATCCTGCTGCGATTCGTCTTTCCAAAACTCAATCTTGATCGGCTTGATCTTGTCCCGAGTGACGACATTGGCTAAATCGAACAGCTGCTTGACCGTTGAAAACGGAAGGTTCTGGTCATCGTGCAGATCGGCCCATACGCGGATTCGCGTGGAAAGACTGCCCATCTGCGCAACGCCGGCGTGATCTTTCTCGGTCGTGAATTTGACACTGGTGGTTACGGCATTGAACTTTGTGCCGTCGATGGACACGGTGCTTCGGTAAGGACTACTTGCCACGTCATTCTCCTTGTGATCGCATTGCGTCAGTCGAATTGTTCTTAGTCTGGTGTTCCTGTCTTCGGCAACTTCCGCAAAAACAGGGCCCGAAGTTTCTTTAGCGGAGATGTTGGAGTTGTTGAGTTTTTCTCTTCGCCCCTGGCCAGGGAAAAGCCCTTCTTGACTTCTACGACTTTCGTTGCTGGGTTGGGGAGCCGTTCTGGTGCTTCTGCCCGTTGCCGGGAAGAGTCTCGAATGGCCGATCTGCTTGATTTGTCCCCTGTTGCTGGTTTTTGCTGCGCAGATTCCTTGCCTTGATACGCTTCGGCATGCGCAGCATCCGCGCTCCGGAGTGAAGCCGGGGCAAGCGCCTCACCTGCGCGAGCTTGCCATCGAATACTCAAAGGCCCCCGCGCGGCGCGCGCCTCAGCTTCCGCAAGCCTTGCCGAGGTCCCGCCTTGAATCCTCATCTGCGGGAAAACATCTTTGCTGTTGCGCTCCTCCTCCGCGCTTCGCGCAGACATTCCGGGACGGATCTTAAATCGTGACTTTGGAGTTTCGGAGTGCATGATTACTCGCCTCGCCGCACTATTAAAAACGATGGAACCCGGTCATCTGCCGGACCCCGATGCCTGTTCCTGCTTGCCGCTTTGCTTGCTGAACTCCGGAACGTCGATCTTCAAAACGAAGGTTTCCGCCGGCCCGGTCGGCATGACCGTCAGCATAATGTCGCAGATTCCCTGCATGCGTTTGTTCGAGTCCTTGTCGACAAACAGGTCATAACCCAGGATCGTTCCCTGTTCCATCTGGTCATCGAGCAGCCTCTTCAACGGCGTCTCGATCTGCTGATCCATGAAGTCTCGGGTAAGAATCTGGCCCGCCACCTGGAGCAGATAGTGGCGGCAGCAGCGCTCGAGGTAACGCAATATGCGGTAAGAGGTAAAGAACTTCAGCACCCCGTACGGATCGTCGGCCTGGGTCCTGCAGCCGTAAAAGCAGAGATGGTTATCTGCATCGCGAATGATGGGGATCAGTTGCCGCTCCATGCTGAGGTGTTCCATCTCGCCGATTAACGGCTCGATTCGTGCCTTTTCCGCGCCATACACCCTGCCGAAGCGCGAGCCCACCGGTCCTTGCGCCATGCCTTGAGCATCGTCCGCGCGCGCCACGGCACCGGCAAAGATCACAGAAGGAGGGCCATACAGCCCATCGCGGGCTTCGCCCTTTTCAAACCAGTACGGCGCCCGAAACTGCAGATATCCCATCAGGCAAACATCTGCGGCCGCTGCGTCATCGGGCCGCTTGAGAAACTCGTACTTGCCTCCTGGCAGAAAGTTCCGCTCGACATTCTTGAACGACTTCTCATCATCCAAATCTCCAATAAGCAGCATGCCCCATGCGCTTGCTATCTGTTCGAATTTCTCGCGGATCGGCTGCGGATAGAACCCCGGCACAACCAGGTTGCAGATGTCATCGCGGAAGTTGAAGTTGTCATTCCGACGCACAATGAAGTTCTCTATCGCCGCCACGCTCGCACTAAAAATATCCTGCATAGCCTTGGGATCGGCATTCAGAATGTACAACTCCACAGGCTTGCGAACCTTGCCATCGCCTACCTTGGTGTTCTCGAAGAACAACTGCAGCTGCCGGTAGCTTAATTCAATAGGGCGGATCTGCTCGAAGACCTGCCTTAACAGCTCGTCCCGAACTTTTTCCGCGTCATCAATCTTCGCCTGCACTTTCTCTACCGTGGTTTCATAGTTGTCTTCTGCGTTCAACAACTGCTCGAAATTGGTCAGCTGCGAGAGGAAATCCTTTGCCGATTGCGGAGTAAAGATACTGGCAATATCTCGCTTTTCATCGATCAGCCCCGGATGAAGATCGGCAAAAATATCCTGCAGCAGGTCGTGGGCCGGAGATTCGGCGAGGATCTGTTCGGTCGTCAGCGTGCTCGTCAACGGTAGAGTTGTCATGATGAAATTCCTCTCCGCGCTACGCGCTCGAGTTCGCCTCGAAGTTTTCCGAGCGCGGCTATGATTTCCCTGCGCTGCTCCTCTTTGGCCCAGGCCCGCCGAACCGTAGGCAACTTCCATCGGTCTTTGAGCCGGTAGAGCAGATCGATGTTGGTTTTCAAGTCGGCCAGATCGTTGCGCAAATACTGGGCCTCGCCTGCGGCGTTTCTCGTCTCCTGCTTTTTTTGCAGATTATCTGGATCGAAATCCTTGATACTGCGAAACCGGATATCGGCGCGAAATTCGGTTTCTTCCGGTCCTGCTGTTCCGCAGAAGTCCAGCCTCGGTTCAAATTTCCGGAAAGCGTCCGGCAAGTCTTCCACTCTGATCAAATCCTCATTCTCCGACCCTGCCTCGCTTCCAATGCGGTCGACTGTCGTCGGCAGCATAGCCGCAGCCGTCGACGTCGGGACCTTTCTTATCGAGGGAGTCACTCCCTTGCGAATTACTTTGACTAGCGGCATAGTTCCTCTCTTTTCTGTTACTCGAATACTTCCCGCCTGCCTACATCAACAAACACGCATACACTGCGTCACAAACCATCGCGGCCTCCCACCCTGGACAACGCGCCTCGTGGCTGTATTTGCGTCGTCTGTTCGGCCGATCGCCGTTGCCTCTTTCGCACCTGCTCGACGTCGAAGCCATCTGGGGCATTGGCGACGGTACGCAATTGAACGCCTGAAGCCTTCACCCCCGCATCTTTGCCCCAGTTTCTGGTGGATCCGCCGCGAGCCCAGGCTTGTGCGTATTCGTTCCCCCAGATCAGCCAGGGGACCCAGAAACAAACAAGCAGGAGGACGACGCCGCATGCGGCAAATACCAACAGCCCGCGCAGCACTGCGGTCCATCCTGAATTAGCCGGCGGGCGCGCCGCGATAAGAGACTGCATCTCCTCGTAGGTTGCCTGGCGCTGGTAGAGCGGAGTACCGATGGCAGGGGTCACGTAGCGCGCCAGAGGGCTCAACAGTCTCCGTCCGTCAGGCAGCATAATGGAAAACACAAACTGCGGGTCTACGGAGGCAAGCGAAGGTCTGTCACCCCACGGCGAAAGAAAAGTAATTTGCAGTTCGCTGGTTCTGAGCGGCGTGGTGTCATGTAGGATCTCGGCCAGTTCGTCGCCTGTGGTCGCCAGGAAGACGCGCTTCGACAAACGCCCCAGCGCATCGGTATCAATCTCGCTCCGGCGTCCGAAACCGATTCCGATCACATCGAGACCCGAAGAAGCCACTTGCGCAGCAGCCTGTTGCATTCCCAGCGGTCCATCGAGAAGATCCGGGTCGTCTGCTCGCATCACTTCATTCTTGCCGTCGGTCATGACAATGACCCGCGGCTGAAAGTCGGAGGCCGGAGTTCCCAGTTTGATCAGCCCGGCCATTTCCGCCTGCATAGTCTGAACACCAGTGAAGACGGCCTGGAAAAGCGCAGTGTTGTTCTTTGCCTCCGGACGCGGCACGGCCTGCAACTGCGCTATAGCTTCCTTTCGTTTGCCGGTGAAGACCGCCGCGCGTATGGTGGGCACGACGTGATGGCTTTCGAACGGGACTACAGCAACCTGATCCACACCCTCCTGCATACTATCCAGATATTTCGATATGGCCGTCCGCGCAGAATCGAAACGCGTTACGCCGGGGCTCACCAGCGAATTCATGCTCCCGCTGATATCCAATTCGATCAAAACAATATTGGGCCGCTGACTCGAACCGGAACTGGAGGAAACGTAAAACGGAGAGATCGCCGCTCCGTCTGACTCGATCTGCACCGCCTGCAGCAAACGATCTTTCGTCGGCAGCGCCACGGCCATGGGGCGCCCGACTCCGTTCGACGGAGTCACCGTTACTGAAATGCATGGCATCAATGTGATCGGAGTGCAGCGAACCAGTTGCGGGGCGCGAATTACCGAGAGTCCCGCAACCTCTCCGCCGTTGCTCTGCGCACGAAGACCGGCGGCGCATGCAATCAGCACACCGATCGTCAACCAGAACTTGGCGGCCCGAAACAGCACTAGAACAATCCCTAAATGGAAAGCAGTTATGAGTTAGCCGGGGAAGGACTTCTTCTTAGGCTGCCGATTCCAAGGCGCTTGTCTAACGCATTTCTCCCCTTGAGGTTGGGGATAATGAATCCGTCTAGCTAAGGCTTGCCTTCAAGTTGCAATGAGCAAGCTGGCAATGAGTTTCAATTCTGGGGATTATGTGTGAAGAAGCGGAGAGCCGTGCGGCCCACCAATATATCGTCTGATGCGTGCAGTTCCTGCGAGGTTGTCACCGTCTTTCCGCGAACTCGCAATACAAATTTCGCGATGCCGGCCGGCCCCCCTGCGTCCGGGTGCCGCGCGATGAAGTATCGCCCATCCTTTGAAAACAAAACGGCATGCCGTGGGCACAGCATAGAATCAGGAACAAAAATGTCAGCGCCTTGCTGGAATCTGCTGCCCGTATCCTCGGTTGCGACGCTGCCCAAAACGTAACTCTCGCCGAACTCGAGCAGCCATTGCTTCCCGGTCCGTCCGAACTTGCTCTGCGCGCGAGCATCCCCGCTGCTGATGAACTGCACGGCGCCATCGCTCGCCAGAGCCGGGCAAAGCGCTGAGCCAAAGCCCGTGCCGGCCCCTGTCAGTATCAGTCCAAACGCCTGGCATAGCTCTGGGGAGTGCGGACCCAGAAATGTAAAAATCAAACCGCCAGCCAAACCGCCCACCAGGCCGCCGGCATAGGTATGCAGCAGTCGAGCTCGATTGCTCTTGATCCAGCGCAAGCCGATTCCCATGGCGATGAGCGAACCCGACAGCGCCCAGGCAGCCAAGCGGAACAGCGCCGGCGACTGCACCTGGATGCGTGCCTGCAGTTGCCAGATCACCAGCGCCGCCACCGCCGCGGATCCGGCTCCCAGCAGCAGCGCCCATCCCAGATTTGACCAGCGCATCGGCTTCCCGGCAGCCCTGTCTGCATACATCAGGACCGACCAGGCCAGCAGAACTCCAAGCACGCCGACCACGGTAGCGTCCGGAATCCACAGACTCGGCTCGACGCCAAAGCCAATCAAGAGCAAGCTGCTGGCGCCCCAGGTTGTGAGTCCGGCCAGCGCACCCACAAGGGTTGCGAAGTAAAGATTCTTATAGAGACTCATGGCCCTTGTTCCCATCGCACTACTGCGCAAAATAGTAGCATGAGTCAATTGGCCACTTGGGCGGCAAACGCTGGCCAAGCTGAAATGACTCGCGATTCATTGCAGATTCATTGCTTATTCATTGCCTATTCATCGCCGAGGAGGAATTCTCAAAACTGTGCCTGCTCCTTCTGGTCCCTCTGCAGCTTACGATCGCCTCGACCTGACAGTGTACAAGCGGGAGGCAATCCAGGATATGGCAGTCGCGGTCATTGGGTGCGGCGCTCTGGGTTCTGAGGCTGCGCGGCTGCTCGGTCTGCTTGGCCTTGGTTCAGTGCTGTTGATCGATCATGACGTGGTGGAGGCGACCAACCTCACTCACAATCCCTATTTCCGTTCCGCTTCAGCGCTGGGCCGCCCCAAGGCCGAAGTCCTTATCGAAAATCTTGCTCCACACTTTCCCGCCACTTCCTGGGTGCCGCTCTCCTGCGAGATTGCCGACGTGGGCTTTCAGCGTCTCCAGAGCTGTGCCTTGCTATTGTCTTGCACCGACAATCTTCTGGCCAGGGTGGAGTCCAGCTATGCCGCTTCTCGCCTCGGACTGCCGATGATCGATGCCGGGTTGAAGGGACACGCCTTCTGGTCGGGGAGAGTAGCCTGGCTGCCCGGCGGTTCTGCGGCCTGTTATCTCTGTCAATTGGGCGAAGCGAAACGCGCCGAACTGCTCTCGTTGTCCTTTGCCGCTTCCCACAGCTGTTTCGCGAACCTGTCCGATGACCCGATCCTTCCCAGCACGCCAACGATGGCCTCCATCGTGGCTGGCCTGCAAGTGGATCTCGGCCTGCGCCTCGCCATGGCGACGCATCTCGCGGATGCCTGCGCCTGGGAGCTCTCTATGCCGCTACCGCAGACCCGCTGGCGCTCGTTCACCATTCCGCGCAGCGCTGACTGCCCCTGGCACGAGCCCGACCTCTCGTTGGATTTGCTGCCGCTCCCCATCGATGTACCACTGAACGAATCACTTGCAGAGGTGTCCGTTGAGTCCGGCAGCCAGCCTCCCGTCCTCGAACTCGACTGGCCGGTTTGTCTGCGGGCTCGGTGCGTTGCCTGCCAGCATCTCTGGAACCCGATGCTGCGCGTCGGGGTCTTGCGCCGCCGCGGCGCATGCCCGAGCTGTGGGAGCTCCCAACTGCACTCTGTTCAGACGCTTAGCCGCCTGGCATGCGGCGATTCATTCGCCGCTTTCACTCCCCAGCAGCTGGGTCTGCCCAGCGACCATCTCTTTACTCTTCGCCGCCCCGGCCACAGGGCGGTTCCGCGCCGCCCTTGAATAAACCGATGCTTTCTACATCGGCTACAATGCTGGCGGAGAGCATCCTTGCGTCTCAAACATGCTGGCACACTCATCGGATTTGCAGTTCTCTGGGT
This sequence comes from Occallatibacter sp., assembly GCA_036519195.1. Taxonomy (GTDB): domain Bacteria; phylum Acidobacteriota; class Terriglobia; order Terriglobales; family Acidobacteriaceae; genus Telmatobacter. The sequence goes on from DATDLS010000328.1 coordinate 25,382, forward strand.
TCCCGCGCAGTTTCTCGGCGGGCTCGACGGGTTCTATCCAGCGTTGTTCACCGCTGTTCTTATCGGCATCCTGGGCAGTCTCGCCGCGCGCTTCTTCTCCATCCTGAACGAACCCGCTTGGCTTTTGCCCGTCTTCCTCGGCTGTTGCTCCCTGCTTGGCCTGGGAGCCGTTTTCCTTGTAGGCCGCTTTGGCCCGGCGGAGTGGCTGGCCGCCCCAGGCTGCCTGATCGCCAGCAGCGCCGTCGTCGCGCTCCAGACCATACGACGCAAACGCTGCGGGCTGTGCCGCCGGCGTCTCAGCTTGAGTGCCCTCGCCTTCCATTGCCCGCGATGCGCGCTAGCCGTATGTGAAGAAAGCTGTTGGAGCTTCGAACATCGCCGCTGCCAGCTCTGTGTTGAGCATCGTGTGCCCTTGCTCTCCGCCCAGAAGCAATGGTGGGATCGAGCCTTGGGTCCGGCAGCACTCCAGGGCCGCTGCCAGGTCTGCATGGCATCCTTTGAGCAGGCTGAGTTGCGCGGTTGTGGACGTTGCCGCCGGCCGCAATGCCGAGATTGCTGGGATAATCTTAACGGGGAATGCGCCCGCTGCAGTTGGACGGTCCCCGATCTGCCGGAATCACTCAAACGGATCAACCCGCCTCACAGCGGTGCATTATCATGGCAACACTACGAGTAACATTATGGCCAAATACCAGATGTACTTCGACACTGTCCGCGGAGAGACCAAATATAACGTCGATATCGACGAGGACGAAAGTCTCAATGCCGTGCTCGACGAAATCCTCTTTGACCTGCGTGAGCGCGGCGACGTGCTCCAGGGTGACGGCGAGCCGGAAGTCAATTGGAGCGGCCAGAGCCTGGACTTCTCCGTTCCGCTGCCCAAGCAGGGGGTGCGTCCCAACGATGTCCTTCGTGTCTCTACGATTTCCACCAACGGTTGATCTTGGCAATGTGGAAGCGCAAAGCCTCACCCTATGCTCACGATGCGCACACGTCGAATCGAGAACGAATGGCTGTTGCTTGAAGCATTGCAGCGGCTCAACCCCGGACGGATTCGCCCAACGCGGGCGGGCGAACTCGTGTCGCTTGAGGTGGACGGCTTCTCTGCGCTGCGTTATGCGCCAGTCACCGATGAAAGCATGGGTGAAGCAGTCACAAGCCACCACTGTCTGCGTATCGCCTTTCCCCGCTATTATCCAACCATGCCCGTCGAAGTCTATCTCGATGCGCCGGTATTCCATCCTAACGTGAATCCCGATAACGGATTCGTCTGTCTGTGGACCAGGCATCGCGTTCAAACAACACTGGAACAGACAATTGCTCAACTGCAACGGGTTCTGGCTTGGGCCATGCTCAATCCGGACGCCAGCCATGTCGTCCAGCCCGATGCGCTTCACTGGTATGCGCGTCCGGGCATGAGAGACCGTCTTCCATTGCACTTTACCCCCATGACGCCGGTCCAGTCCCAAGCGTGGGATTTCGACCGTGCGCCGGCACGACGGCGGCTCTCATGATCCTTAGGAAGGGTGGCGCCTCAAGTCCAGAGAAATTTCCGGTCGAGTCCGCAACGACGGAATTGCAGCTCAACCAGGGAATCGCGCAATCCCATCCAGGAATCGAACCCGACACACGCGACATAGCCGATCGCCTTGCGATCCTCTTCGCCGGCCACTACCTCATTCTCCGCCTCATTGGCATTGGTGGCATGGCCAGTGTCTATCTTGCCCGTCATCGCAGGCATCATGGACTCGTCGCAATTAAGGTTCTTCACCCCCCTTTGACGGGAGACGGCGATATCCTCGGCCGCTTTCGCCGCGAAGCCGTGGTTGGAGCCCGCCTTGCCGGCCATCCCCACATCGCTCCAGTCCTCGATGTTGGGGAAGGCGACGGCCTGCACTATCTCGTTATGCCCTACATCGCCGGCGAAGATCTCGATCATCTGCTCGCACGCCGCGGCCGCTTCAACTTCGACGATTCCCTTCTGGCCGTCATCCAGATCAACGAGGCTCTTCTTTATGCCTGGAGCCAGGAGATTCTTCACTGCGACCTGACTCCCGGCAACATTCGCCTGAATACATTCAGGCAGTTCGTCTTGTTCGACTTCGGTCTGGCGAGCGTCAGTCATTCCCGGCACGATTTCCGTCGCGTACACAGCTCTTCGGCACCGACCGGCACGCCGCTCTATATGAGCCCCGAGCGCATCCTCGGCCAGCAAGTCGATATTCGCAGCGACCTCTACGCTCTGGGAGCCATCCTCTACGAGCTGCTTACCGGCGAGGCCGCGTTTCAGGGCCGTAGCCCTCAGGAGATCGAGAGCAATCATCTTTCGCCTGCCCGCTCGCTCTCTCACCCGCATCTCGCGCCGTACCCCCGTATTCTGCCCGTGCTGCAGTTGCTTCTTGCTCGGTTTCCCGAAGAACGCTGCGCCGATCCGATCGCTCTCAAGCAAGCCCTGCGCGGTCTGGCTGCCTATTCTCCGTGCCTCTCGATCGATCCCGAGATAACACCGGAGCAGGAGGTCCCACAATCACGCCGAAGGCTTTCGCAGATATGATCTGGAGCCGGCGCATCATTCAAACTAATCGCACATTTTCGCGAAAGTGAATGACTCTCTGGCCGAACTCCCATCGGCCGCGTAGTATCCCGGATAGCATTCCACTCCTGCTCGCGGTGAGATATTGTCTATGGCGCCAGCCGAAATGTTCCCCTCTAGAATTCATCGACTGTATGGTTGTTCTCGGCCATGAACCCCCGGTGAATGGACATTGGATCAGGCTTCCCTTGCTTCGTCCAGAAGAACGCCCTCTTGCCATCAGCAAATCCCCACAGATCGGGCATGGGCATGGATTTTTCTTCAGTTCACTCGAGCAAGCGTGGCTTTGTGCGCCAGGACGGATTTGTTCTGCGATTGGCCATAAGAGAATACGCCGTAGGTTCGTGGTCGCAATCGGAGTCGGGAGCTGATGCGGCTCAATTTGAAGATGAAGAAAAAGAATATGCCTCCAACAATCACCGAGGTAGTGCAACCAGCGGGTGTTGGCACTACCACGGTGTCGCGGGTGATCAATGTGGCGATCACGCTGAAGGTCAGCACCACGATTTTTCCTACGGCATACGGAGGGATATCAGGCGGGAACGCGTTCTGAGAAGTCCTCCTCCCAGACTCTCTCCCAGCTGAAAATCATCGCCAGTCTCAAGTTCCTGTTCGTGGCAATTCTCCTTGCCGAAGCAGTCCTTCTTCAAAGATGACGGTTTCGAGCCGATTACCGCCAGCCCGGAAGTTGAGCCAAAAACGAGTGAGTTTCTGTTTGGCCACCGATGACCAAAAGACATCCAGTTCAGTCTATTACTTTGTAAACCGATCAGCGCAGCCGACAATCGAGATCGAAGACGATTGGGAGCACGAGGCGGCATGAATCGATTGGCATTTACCCTCGCAGTGGCCTTGTTACCTGCTCCGGTGTTTTCCCAAGAATGCGGAGCGGATCTGTCGACCTTGACCGAGAGGGCTCGGAGAGTCATTGAGAGCGGCGCTTACACAGGATGGGATGAAAAAGCGTTTGAACGGGCAGGGGATCTGGGATCGGTCGCAATTGTGCGTGCTCTCCCAAAAGACAGCCCAATGAGTCCGATGCAAATCCGGTCCGTTCTACTCTTAGTTTCTACGTCGTTCGAGTGCCTTGACGTCTGTGTACAGTCCGCGGATGACAAGGAACCAAAGGTGACATTGCTGTTGCTGGAGCATCTTCGTGAACATGAATCTCCTGATGCGCAATCCGACACTGAGATCGAGGAGGTTCAAACGTTCGTTATGAGACAGGCCGAAATCGCTCAGCATGCGAAGTAGATTAAGCCGGTTCAATGCCATTCACTTGTCGCGGGTGAATAACCGGCCATGGGCCGTGATCGCGGTCGCGTCATCGCCCAAGCAGACAATATGGTCAAAAAAGGGTTATGTCCGGTTAGTTTCGACCATCCAGGCGTTACATCATTCCAGGGGGCCAGCGATGTTTACAAGGGCCCCTCCGTATCCTTCTTCGTTTTCGTTGTCAATGCCGAGCGCGACCAAGCTCAATTGTTGGTCTGTCACTTACATCACGCGTAAGCCGGGCCGGTGAAGCTTTTGCCCCGAGCTGCAGGTTTTCAGTTCACTACCAGAGTAAAGGTGGTCGTGTGGATCAGTGTCCCCGATGTGGCAGTAACCGTGACCGTCGAGGTGATGGTTTGCGATCCAGCGCCGGAAGAACCTCCGCCGCATGCGCTCAGCAAGCCCAACCCAGCCACGCTCACTCCCAGCAGTAACATCAGTTGAAGGCTCCTTCTCTTCCTGAAGCCGATGAGGCAGAGCACGCCAGCCAACGCCGCTTCCGGAAAGAGCGGTTGCCGATTCTCGTGTAAACTCGCAGAGGTCGCGGCCGTCGTCACCGTCAGCGTTGTCGTTGCTGCCGCAGGACCCGACGGCGTCAGCGTCGCCGGAGAAAAGCTGCATGCATCTCCCGCCGGCAAGCCTGAACACGCGAACGAAACTGCGGAAGCAAACGAGCTCTGCGGCGAAATCGAAATCGTTGCCATTCCGCTGCCTCCCGCTGTTACGGTCATCGTCGCCGGTGCTGCTGTGACGGAGAAGTCCGGTGGAACGTTGATTACGTACGCAGCGCTGGCGACGCGGCTTCTGGAAGTACCACTAGCCGTCGCAATCGCTTTGAGCGTCTCTGTCGTTGCGACAGTGATTGGGCCGCGATACAAGTTGGAAGTTGCAGTCGGGGTCGTCCCGTCATTGGTGTAGAAAATGGATGCGCCCGTGGCTGAGTCGCTGATTGTCACAGTTTGTATCGTGCTGTAGCTCCCCGCCGCGAGGCTGAAGGTTGGCGTTGCGGTCGATGGGGGTGGCACATATTCCCACAAATCGTTGAGAGAGCCAGGGTCGGAGTCGGATAAGAGATATTCACCGCCCCCGCCGAAAAGCCAGAAATTACCCTTGTCGTCGACCCAACTCGAAGCGTATGGCCTGTTTCCTGGGATGTTTCCGGCTGCAGGGGTTCCCAACGTGCCGTAGACGCCGTTCGTTCCCGTGCTGCTCCCGCCGACCCAGGTCCACAGATTGGTGGACGGATCGAATTCCCACAGATCATTGGGCGCGGTTTCGCCCCCGAAGAGCCAGAGTTTACCGCTGTTGTCGGTCCAATTCGAAGCCGCATCCCTGCCACCGGGAATATTTCCAGCCGCCGAGACGCCTAACTGGCCATACACTCCCGGTTGGCCGTAATAGCAGGCGCCCGTGTTTCCGCCAGCGCCAGTGCAGGAGATGAGCGCTGGCGTGCTGCTTCCGCCCATCCATGCCCATTCGCTGGTGGATGGATTGAACTCCCAAAGGTCGTTCAGTTCGGCATACCCGACCTGTTCCCCTAACCCGTTGTCGGTTGCGCCCCCAAAGAGCCAGAAATTGCCATTGCTGTCAGTCCAGCTCGAAGGGGCGATCCTGCCGCTGGGAACGTTTCCGGCCGCAGGCGTACCCAATGTGCCGTAAACTCCGGGTTCGCCACAGCTGGTGGAGCCTGCTGAACAACCGGGAACAGTGTTGCTTCCGCCCATCCAGGTCCACAAGTTCGTCGCAGGATCGAATTCCCAAAGGTCGTTGAGTCCGTAGGGGAAAATATAGATACTCGCGGTTTGGCCCCCAAAGAGCCAGAAATGCCCGCTGCCGTCGATCCAGGTCGCAGCCGAGTCGCGGCCAGCCGGGATGTTGCCGGTCGCAGCTACTCCCAGCGTGCCGTATACACCGGGAAGGTTGCTCTGGAGTCCGTTCGGGATTGTGCCGCTTCCCCCCATCCAGGTCCATTCGGCTGTTGCGGGGGCAAATTCCCACAGGTCATTGAGATCGCCCTCGCAACAGCCGCTCTCATCTACTCCATAGCCCCCAAAGAGCCAGAAGTGACCGGCGGTGTCTGTCCAGGTCGAAGCGGCTTTTCGGCTTCCAGGGTTGTTTGTGGCGGCGGCCACGCCTAACGTGCCGTATACCCCGGGCACGCCACAGACGTTGGGCGCGCAACTCGCCTGTACCGTGCTGCTTCCGCCCATCCAAGTCCATTCGTTGGTCGATGGATCGAATTCCCAAAGGTCGCTGAGCAATCCAGGATTGTCTGCGGCATCGAATCCCGACCCACCATACAGCCAAAGATGACCTGCGCTGTCGGTCCAGGTCGAAGCGCCCCCCCGGCTGCCGGGGACGTTCTCCGCAGCCGCCGCTCCCAACGTGCCGTATACACCTGGCATCCCACAATTGGTGAACTCTGGACAAGCCAGCGGCGTACTCCCCCCCTCCCAGGTCCACTCGTTTGGCGCCGTCGTTTGTGCCCCGGCAAGGGCGATGCCTGCGACGGCCAGCAAACAGAAGCTAAATGACGACGACAGGAGATTCCGCATGATCCCTCAATTCCATATTTCCTTTGAGTGATGGGTTCCTCGAATTTTACTCTAAGTCGATCAACTCTGAGCGGGTATCGATCCTATTTTTGAAGAACTAAGCGTGGCCTCCCCGCAACCTGATTGCCGGCTCCGGCGCGCGGAACGGAGCCGATCCGATTGCTCAGTTCACCGTCAGCGAGAACGTAGCTGAATGCGCCAGCGATCCCCGCGTCGCGGTAACCGTCACCGTTGAAATGACGGGCGGTGGCACGGAAGATCCGCTCCCCGAAGGCCCTCCGCCGCACCCACTCAGCAAGCCGAACACGCCAGCCAAGGCTGCGGCCGGGAACAGTGTTTGCCGATTCTCGTGCAAACTCGCAGGCGTCGCCGCAAATTCGAGTACGAAACCGCTAGAACCAAGTCAGAAAGAAGCTCTTCACGAGTTCATGAACGCAGTATCGAGTATGTAAATCAGTAATTGACGGATGGCCGATATCACCCGGAATCCAGAATCCGCCTCCCTGAGCCCCAATGAGTGCATTGTGTATATCACTGATCGAGGAACGCAGCGCCAAAAAAAGTGCGTTATCGTGGACTTGGAGCCTTCCATGGAATCCCTGTTCAATGACTTGCGTTATGCGCTGCGGCGATTGGGCACCTCTCCAGGATTCACCTTGGCGGCGATCCTCACGCTGGCCTTCGGCATCGGAGCAACCACGGCCATCTTTTCCATCGTAGAGGGCGTGTTGCTGCGGCCCTTGCCTTTCCCTGATCAGGCCAGACTGGTCACGCTCGGCGATATCTTGGAGGGCGTAAAGTATGGCGCTGATGCACCCGCTGTCACCGCACCCGGGACTCGCATCTACATGCGCGACACCCACGCCTTCTCTGGCCTGGGCGGTTACCAGTCCTCCACCTATGAACTCTCCGGCCAGGGTTCCCCGGCTCAGATCAACGCCGCACGACTCACCGCAAGTATCTTTCCGGTTCTCGGCGTTTCGCCTCTGATGGGCCGCACCTTTACTGAGAAGGAGGATGATAGCAGCCAGCAGCTGGCAATTCTGAGCTACCAGACCTGGCGCAGCCGCTTCCATGGCGACGTTCATGTTCTGGGCGAAAAGATTTTCCTCGACCGCAAGCCTTACGAGGTCATCGGCGTGATGCCGCGCGAATTCGAGTTTCCCCTTGTGCCCGGCCAGTTGAACCGCAGTGAGCTGTGGGTGCCCATGAGCTTCACCCAGGCAGAATTGATACAGGGTGCAGGAAACTGGAGTTACTACCTGGTTGGGCGGCTGAAGTCCGGTCTGACCCCCGCGCAAGCACAGCAAGATGCTGCCGACGCGGCGCAGGAAATCATGCGCAGCTTTCCCCCGGCGCTCCGCAGCCGTCGCATTCATCCTCTCGCCCAGTCGCTCGATGAGACCACGGTAGCCCAGGGCCGGCCGCTTGTTCGAATGCTCTTCCTTGCAGTCATCGTGGTGCTCTTTATTGGCTGCGCCAATCTTGCCGGGCTGATGCTGGTGCGTGTCATAGGCAGCCGCCGGGAGATATCCGTACGCTTTGCGCTGGGCGCCAGCAGAGCGGCTGTATTGCGCCAGTCCCTGGTCGAGGTCCTGGTGCTCAGCGTCTCCGGCGGGTTGCTGGGGTTGGCCCTGGCATGGGTCGCTGTGCGCATCGGCGTCAGCTTCCTTCCGGAGACGCTTCCGCGCGTCAATTCCATTAGTCTCGACTGGCAAGTGGCTGCCTTCGGGTTAGGATTGTCTCTGCTCACCGGCCTCCTTTGCGGGATTGTCCCCGCCATTGCCGCCGCTCGTACTCACGTCAATGAAGGTCTGAAAGAGGGAGGGCGCACCGGCTCGGCAGGAGGCGCTCATCTGCGCCTGCGCTCGGCCCTGGTTGTTGCCGAACTCGCGGTCGCGCTGGTGCTGCTCACAACCTCTGGGCTTCTGCTGCGCAGTTTTGAGAATATGCGCGCGATCAACCTCGGCTTCCACGCCGATCACACGTTGACTGCGGCGTATAGCCTGCCGCGGGAGCAATACTCGACCCAAGCGGCCATAGATACCTTCAACTTAACCTTGCGTTCCACGCTTGAGCGGTTGCCCGGGATACAGGCTGTGGGCGTTACCACCATGCTGCCGGCTGCTGACGTAGAGTTCAACGGCACCTTCACTCCTGAGGGCTATGTCGCTCCGAAGGGAGCGGGTTTGAACTTGGCATGGATTCCGCAAGTGATGGGCAGTTACTTTGAGGCTCAGGGGATTCCGATGCTTCGCGGCCGGGCCTTCACCCAGGCTGACGACGCCAGCGCTCCGTTGGTCGTGATTGTCAACCGCACCCTGGCGGAACACTACTGGCCTGGAGAAGACCCCATCGGCAAACGTCTGCACCGCGGCCCGGCAGAGGCCAATCTACCCTGGCTGACGATCGTGGGAGAAATTGGCGACATTAAGGAGCTTGCAGCCGATGTGCCAACAGAACAGCAGTTCTATATTCCTTCCAGCCAAGCCAAGGCGGATGCGGGATCGTTTGCACCCCGCGGCATGCTCACCGGCAATACCGGTTCCGTCGTGATTCGAGGCCAGTTGCCGCCTGAGCAGATTGCGGATTCTCTGCGCGCCGTGGTTCACTCCATCGATTCGCAACTTCCGCTGACACAAGTCGAATCCATGGATCGCGTGGTCGGGGAGGGGCAAGCATCGCGTCGTTTTAATGCCGTGCTCGTCTCCGCGTTTGCGGCTGCGGCGGTATTGCTGGCCGGACTGGGGATATACAGCGTCATCGCCTTTTCCGCCGCGTTACGCACCCGGGAAATGGCCATCCGCCTGGCTCTTGGTTCGCAGCGCTCCAGCGTCATGCGGCTGATTCTCGTTTCCGGCGCCAGGCTCGGATTGGCCGGCTGTGGGATCGGCGCGATCGGTGCTCTCATTGCCGCCCACTTGCTGCGCTCAATGCTGTTCCAGGTCGATCCCATCGATCTGAGTGTCGTCGCACTTTCGGCCCTCTCCATCCTCCTGCTTGTGGTCGTTGCATCGGTCATCCCGGCCCGCCGCGCCGCTTCCGTGGAACCGATGGAGGCGCTCCGATCGGAATAGTTCCCCAACGGGCGTCTGGTTGGCACCTCGATTTATCACTTCCCGTCTGCCTGCCTGAATCCGATTGACGATTAACAGGTTGATGCACGTTTCCAGCCCTGACTCGGCATCGTTTGGGGAGTTCCGGACGCATTGCGGTCAAACCGTAGACGACCCAGAATTTCGCCTCGGAAACCATGGGGGCAGGCTTCGGACCGAGTCATGTACAGTGGGGCCGGTGATTCGATCGGAACCCCAGAATTCGGCTCAAGGATGCGCACCAAGGCGTTGTTCTGTGCCCGACAGCAGCAAAACCATTCAAGAGCAAAGACAAAGGAGCTACGCCTTGCCAGCCATTTTGGCGAACCACCAGCGAAGGCCAACGAAGAGAAAACGCCAGTCCTCAAAGAACTCGGGCGGCTTGCCTTCAAAGGCGTGGCCGATGAACTGGAAGATCCAGCCGACCACGAAGAGGCCGACAGTGAGCATCCAGAAGCGGGTATGCCAGAAGATGAGTGGGATCACGAGGACGCTGAGCGCGATCATGGGGATGCCGACGGTGTGGCAGGCGCGATTGACCGGGTTCTGGTGGCTGCCAGAGTACTGGCGGATCCAACTATCCCAGCTTCGGTTTCCTAGCACGGTGCGCCTCCTGGTTCCAATCTGGTGCATGGTGAATCTCGCGTGCCAGTGGTCAATCGCCGGCGAGGACTCGTGCCGCGGAGGCGCGTGAGAAGTGATTTGACTCCCGCAGGATAGCCCACAGAAGGGCGGGAAATCCTACGATGGGCTTGAGGAGAAACTGCTTGCGCTGGGTTACGGTCAAGAGTCCGACGATGTGGCGATGCAGGATGATCTGCTGATACCAGGGGATGCTGGCGACCATGTGATGCGCCAAGTGGCAGGGTTGGCCCCACGGGCCGCCGCCAACCAGCAATCCCCAAAAGCCCACGCCGAGACTGCGCGCGCCGCCGTTGTTTTCAAGCGGCATGAGGTTGTGCTCGGTGAACTGCCTCATGCGGTCCACATAAAAGCCAATGTGCGGCATGAGAAGGATTACGATGACGGTAAACAGCAGGCCGAAGAAGCGGTAGAGCATGAACAGATAGAGGCCGTTATAGATGGCGGCAATGAAGCCGGACTTAGCGCTGGAGCGGGTGTAGGCGGCCGTGCGATGCACGAAGAAATCGGTGTAGTTGAAGAAGCTGCCGAGGGGAAGGAAGTTGAGCCAGAGGCGACGGGGGAAGATGAAGTTGAGAAACTCAGAGTCATCCTCGGTGCCAAATTTCGCGTGGTGCGCCATGTGGCACTCGGAGTAGTATTCGGGCTCGGCGGCTGACAGGCGGCACAAGTTGGTTGAGAGGAAACTGGCCGCGTGGCTCAGCGGGCTCGTGCCGGGAAAGATGAGGTTGTGGGCTGCGCCCTCGTGTAGGGTGTAGATGCTGAGCGAGTATGCGAGCCAACTGTGGACAGTGCCGGTGAAGATGGCGGCGAGGATGAGAGCCCATGTGCCAGGAACGGCGGCGACGAACCAGCGGGCGAGCGCAATCCACACAAGCCAGTCAACCATGAAGATGCTGCCGATGGCCGAGACGCTGATGGCGGCATGCAGGCGCGTGTGGGTGCGGAACCACTTATGCAATTCACGGCCGCGGACCATCACCTGATGAATTTGCTCGGGATTGAGGTGCTCGAAGTCGTGCGTGCTTGTGTATTCGAGGGCCATCGCGAACTCGTCGGGGTGAACCTTCATCGCTGCTCCCCCTTTACAGGTCTAGACTGTACACGCCGACGCCGCAATCGGTGATTTGCGGACAGGGTGCGAACCGGGCGCCGGCTTGAATTGTTCGCAGGACGCTAGTATAGCGCGGAACGTGATCGGCAGGAAGGGACGGCTGAACCTAGAGCATCGCACGGCGCGGCTTCGATTCGGGGCCTTCGAACCCGCCATGACCGGAAGTTACCAACAAAATTCTGTCCGAATCATCGCCGACCCGTGTAGCCGTTTTGCGGCATCTTCATCAAAGGTCAAAGTTGCCGAACACCCCCTCCAGGTGCCCAGAGAGCCAATCAAAGCGTCTTCGAATGATCCAATCCCATTCCGGAGGGAAACAATGGTGTCATAAACCTCTTGCTCGTTCTGAACCTCAAGCGTATCAGCCGCTAACAGCATTTCAATATCGTTCGCGATTTCCTGCCGCGACCGCTTGAAAAGGCTCTTGAGGACCCAGACAACTTCAAGGATAGTCACTAGGCTCACGAAACCTGGTTCCTGTTCAGTCAAGCGCCGTTCGATGATCTCCGTTGCACGGGGGGAGTGCTTCAGATCGTCTTGCGCAAGGTAGCGTAGAAGAACGTTTGTATCGAGACCCATCATTTCTTGCGCCGAAATCTCTGCGTTGCGCCCGATTCAATCGCGCGATCAATTTCTTCAAGAGATACCGGCTTAGCCGGTTTTGGAATAATGCCTTTGAGTCGAGCAGTCGGAATCTTGGGCAGAATGATCACACCGTCAGGGTGGGAAAAGAACTTGAACCGGTCCCCGGTTTTATTTGCAGGCGATCACGAACCGTCTTAGGTATCGTTGCTTGCCCTTTACTACTGAGTGTTGCTTCCATGTGAAGAGGTCTTTTTTCTTTACATTCTATCAGAAGTAAAGAAGTGTGGGGCCGTCCGTTTGAGAGATTCGTTCTTCCTCGTTGGCGGAATCGCATTGTACCGGGTGTCGGGATAACGCTGCACTGGAGTCCCGCACAGTGGCGGCATAACGTTGTACCGGGTGGCAGCATAACCGTGTAACCCGCAGGTTGGGCGGTAGTTCAACAAGAACGCCGGAACGCCTGGGTGCTTTGTCTGTGTGCCTAAACTCCTGGCTCTTCGCCTCCGTTGCCTGCGTACGGCCAATGACTCTGAGCGCAGAATTGTGGCAAGCCCACCACACATAGTGATGAGCGAGTCGGGGAAATTGCCTGAAACAATACCGCCCGACTCGCGCCCAGGGTGTGGGCCTCCGTTCACCACGAGTGGCAGGCGAAGACCCTTGCACTCTCTACTCTGCCGTGTAGGTGTAGTCGGCATGGTGCCAGGCTCCATCGACCTGCCAATAGAGCCGCGCATAGATCGTCTCTCCGTTGACCGGAAGCCCGGTCACGCTGACGGAATTGTGAGTTGTATACCCCGAGTTATAAAGGTTGTTGGACCCCGCCCCATTGCTGCCCAGGAAGAGGTAATACAACGGGATACCGTCCCCGCCCGACCAGGTGAATGTTTCTCTAGTGCCTGTCAACGTTGAATTTGGAGTGGGAGAAGTGAGCGTCGCCAGCGATTCTGCCCTATAGATGTAGTCGATGTAGTGCCAGGCCCCACTGATGGTCCAATAGAGCCGTGCGTAGACCATCTCACCGTTTACAGGGAGCCCAGTCACGCTCACGGAATTGTGAGTTGTATACCCCGAGTTAAAGAGGTTGTCGGACCCCACCCCATTGCTGCCCAGGAAGAGATAGTACTCCGTGATACCGGTCGAGGCCGACCAAGTGAATGTTATGCTGCTGCCTGTCAACGTTGAATTTGGAGCCGGAGATGTGAGCGTGGCTGCCGGCAGAACCGTAATGCTCCGCGTCACCTGCTGCGCGGCTGAGTAGTCTGTGTCGCCGGCCTGGTTGGCGTCCAACACGATGGTGCCTATCCCGGTGAAGTTTAGGACGTTGTTGTTGGTTCGGCTAAGAGACCCAGGGCCGGAAACAACGCTGAAGAGGACCGGGTTGCCGGAGGCTCCGCCGGTTGCGCTCAGCGTGATTGGAGAGGGATCGTAATACACCGGAGATACCGGCTGCGGGAAGGTGATGGTTTGTGAGCCCTGCAAGCCGGTCAGTTGGATCTTCTGCACGGCGCCAGTCACATTCAGGTTGTTATCTGTCAACTCCGCGATCCCGTTGATGCTGCCCGCATTGGTCGGCTCGAAGTCGAACGCCATGATGCAGTGTGCCCCTGCGGCAAATTCAAAGGCCGACGAAGAGCTTGCCGTAGTCTGCACGCAGGTGGAGGAGGCGTCCCAGGCGAAATTGCCGGGGACGCTCGGGTTGTCACCCGTCGCTGGCAAAGGGAAGATGAGGGGCGCATTGCCGTCGTTGTTCACCGTCACCGTCTTCGGGCTATCTTTGCTGGTCGCGCCAACGGCGGTTGCCGCGAAGTTCAGACCCGGCGGATCGGCCAGGTCTTCCTTATAGACCACCCAAAAGTCGTTATCGGCAAAATAGACGTTGCCGGTTTCGTCCACTGCGACCGCTACGGGGTCTTCGAAGTTGTTGCTTGCGGAGGTTGCAATGACACTCTGGGAGTAGCCGCCCGCCACAAGTGCCTCTTTCAACACTCGGCTGTGGTAGCCGCCGGCATCAGACTCAAAGTCGGTAATATAGACGTTGCCGCTGCCGTCCACCGCGACCCCCGAGGGACCAGTCAGGCCCTTGTTCGCAGCATCTGCGATAACAATCTGGGTGTAACCGTCCGCTGAAGGCGTCTCCTCCAGCACCCGGTCATTGCTAAGATCGGCAATATAGACGTTTCCGCTGCCGTCCACCGCCACCCCGGCGGGAGAACTCAAGCCGTTGCTGGCGGAGTCTGCGACAACGCTCTGCGTGTAGCCGCTCGCAGTAAGCGTCTCCTTCAGCACTCGAACATTGCCGACATCGGCAATATAGACGTTTCCGCTCCCGTCCACCGCGACCGCTTGGGGAAAATCCAGGCCGCCGATGTTAGCGTCGGCAACAACGCTCTGGGAGTAACCGTTTGCCGAAAGCGTCTCTTTCAACACCCGGTCATTGTAGTTATCGCCAATATAGACGTTGCCGCCGCCGTCCACCGCAACCCCAACGGGATCAAACAAGGAGTACCCGACAGCGCTCAAGTTATAGCCCCCTGCCGAAGGCGTCTCTATCAACACCTGACTTTCGTAAGTTACGGCAATATAGATGTTGCCGCTGGCGTCCACCGCAACCCCCTCTGTACCCTCCAAGCCACCGGGGCTGACCCTACTCTGCGTTCCGGGCTGGTAGGTAATCTGAGGCCCCACGCCTGTGCCTTGAACGTAGCCGGCTGCCAGTACGTTTCCGGAGCCATCGAGCAGCTTCGCAGCGCCGTACCGCGTCCCGGCGAACTTCGGCGTGAAACTCACATCCACCGTGCAGGTTTGGCCGGCAGAATAGGCCGTTCCCGCCTTGCAGGTTCCCTTGCCGGCATCGGCAAAGTCCAGGCCCGTGGCGCCCTGTGTCACCACCGCTGTTGAACCCAGCGTATCCGCTGTGTTGAAAGTAAGGGTCACGGAGATCGGAGTCGGGCTCGTGCTTCCCACGTTCACTGTCCCGAAGTTCCCGGTTTGCGCGTGAACGCCGACCCAGGCTCCGCCCAGCATCAAAGCCACAACTCCGCACAAAGCAGGTAAGCAATTACGCTTCCGCAGATTTCTGAAAACCAAAGGAAAGGCAACCGCTCGAGACGTCGAGCAGAGAGAGGAAAGGATGGAGATCATGGGGATTCTCTCCTTTGCGCGCGTGGTCTGCGCCATTGGAACGAGATTCAGGACGGACACGCGGGCTTCATATTGAAAATCAATGTCTCGGGAAACCCGAGACGTCTCCAGCAGTTCGAAAAGGAATGCGCGCCGCGACTCCATGGCTGGACTTGCGACCAAAGCGTAGCACAGATTCAGGCCCTGAATCTGGCCACAATAGGGATCGTGTGGGGTTTGGTTTATCTATGGTTCTTTATTGCGCCGCGTACTGACCTTGCCGTGGTGCGCGGTTCGCGGGTACATTCAGCTTTCGGGGGGAGTGGCTTCCGAGTAACTTCCGCATAGGCAACCGCATAGGCAATTCACCCAGAACAAGCCTCTCCCCGTTTTCCACAAACCCGACAGCAGCGCGAGACCGTGAGCGACAACCCCCTAAGACTACAAGGTCCTAGTTTGCCATTGAAGCGGGCAGACCTCAGCTAGCAGTGCAAAGTCCCGGGGGTTCGTAGTGATAACGCTGATACCATTGCGAGCTGCACTTGTGGCGATTAACGCGCCGTTGGTGAGACGCGCCCTTCCAATCTTCTCGTATCCATGCTTCTGAGCGACGGTAGCGAGGATCTTCCCAGCGAAGGTCTAGTCATTGAGGTTTGGAATCAATACACGGTTTGCTTTCTCGAAGTCGCGCTCCAGTTTCTCAAGGATCCGTCGATCCGTTGAGCTGGCTCCCGCATAGAGTTCCTCGAGCACGACCGAACTTAACCATAGAGGGGATTCCTTAACCCATCACTGCAAGACAATCGCGGACTCGCTACCGGCGCGCAGTGCCGTGATATATACCGAGGAATCGAACAGCAAAGGCATCTTCTACTCCGCTAAGCTACCGAAAGCATCACGGATGCGAATCCCACTCTTAAGGAATCTCCTATTTGCTTCGGCCGTTACGCGGTTTCGACCAGCCTCAGTGATCACGTAATCAAGAGCACGCACAATCGTTTCAGTCTCTGTTGTGGCCGCGAGAGCTTTCTTGGCACGAGCGATTTGGACAGGATCAAGCCGGAAGTTCTTGCGAACAATTCGATGCTTTGCAACCGCCATGGTTCATCCCTCTTCCTACCATACTAGCGCGTATATGTACGAATCGCATTTCTGTATGTACAGTAGGCGAAAGGGACCATCTTGGGGACAGCTTGGACAAAGTGGATTGTTAACCAGTTAGAGTTCCGGGCGAATGTCTCCAAACAGGAAGTAACCCCATTTGTCCCAATCTCGGGTTTGACTCGCCCGCGACCTTGCTGTTCAATTCGCGATGTCAACGCCACCGGCAACTTCACCCTGTTTGGAACTACTATTTGGATTCCTCCATTTCTCGACAAAGTGGAGACATCCAAAAATGATTGCAATATCCGCAACCACAATCGGCAGTAGCCCGACGGCGGGAACCCATCGAGAAGTCCAAGGCACCAATAACACGAGAGGAATATGTGCGCCGACAATACAGGCCATCGTCAGCCAGAACCACAAGTACTTCCTGAGTTCCCATCAAACCTTAATCGCAAGCAAGATCGTCATGGCTGACAGCCAAGCCGCACGTCCAGTTCCCGATTTTCCGACGGAATTGAACAGAAAAAAGAGGGGAGATATCAGAGCCACTACTGCAATGGACCAGAACCAAGTAGTTAGCTGCTTCTTTCCCGCGGCCTGTTCCTCGTCTGGCTTTTCATATCCGGGACACTGGCAGTCCTTCACCGGGCATTTGCTATCTTCCCGCCAGTGATCGCCGTATGCGTGACCACGGTGTTTACACATATTCGTTGGTCCTTGCACCCGCTGTTTTTCCTATGATCGTCGATAGTTGTCGGGTGGTCGGCAACTGGGAAGTAACCCCGTTTTTCGCCCATTGCCACGTCGGCTGGTGACACAGCCGGAACTCAGAAATTCGTGAGTCTTTCCCTCAAAATGATCTCGATGAGTGCGTCGACTGGGCTTGCCCTCAACCAACGCCCTGCCCGCCACATCGACCATCCCCAGCCTATAAGAATCCGCATCTCAAACAACCGATGAAGTTCGCGTGCCCCTATAATTTGGTTTGGACACTCCATCGAACCGCGGGTCCACAAAGGCGCATGCGCTTCTCGAAGCCATCGGTATCCTGCTCAGCCGTCTGGTCGAACTGGTGCGCGATCGCGTCTTTGCGCACTACTTCGGCAACTCCGATGCCGCAGACGCATTTCGCGCTCCGTTTCGCATTCCCAATTTCCTGCAAAACCTCTTCGGCGAGGGCGTGCTCTCGGCGTTCTTTATCCCGGTCTATGCGCGGCTCAATGTGGAGCAGCGACATGAAGAGGCCTCGCAACTAGCCGAGGCCATCTTTGCGCTCTTATTTTTTATGACCACAGTGCTGGTCGCGGTGGGTGTTCTTGCCATGGCAGTCAGAAGTTGTACTTTGCCATGAGTTCCACGACACGGCGGCCAGTCTTGTAGGCGGCTGTCCCAAAGCCCAGCGATGGATCGTTCATCCCCTGGTTGAAGGAGGACCCATTGGGATTGGTTAGATTGAGGGTGTATTCGTTGGCGAAGTCGCCGGTGAAGGTTGTGAGCGCATGGTTAAGGAAATTGAACGCGGAGATGCGGAACTGGATATTCTGACTCTCCCTGATTTTGAAGCTCTTCTGCGCACTCAGGTCGCTATCGAGATAGGCCGGACCACCGAGGAACGGGTATTTATAGGGACCATTCTGCAGCAGGTTGGGTGTGCCGAAGCAGTTGCCGTTGATGAACTGATGGCCACTGTTTCCGGCGGCCGGATTACACGTGAGAGTGGGTTGCAGGCTGACGTCGGGCGTGCCCAGATACACGGTGTTGTTGATGGAGATGTAGTTGGGATTCGGCGTGCCGTCGGGCAGGTTTTGCTGGCCAATGTTCCCGTTCACGGCGAAGCCTGGACTCGAAGTGGTGGTGGGGATATTGGGGCCGCTTTGAACGGTCGTAATCCCGGAAACCTCCCAGCCGTTGGCGAAGGCGCCGGCGAATCTGTTCTGAAAAGGGGAGCCCACTACAAATGTGTAGGAGGCATTGAAGATCTGCCTGCGGTCGAAGACCTGTGGTCCGTAATCATCCCATAGGTTGAAGGGGTTGGCCGGTTCGCCGGTACCGTCTGCGCCCTGAATGCCGAGCGCCTTGCTGTACGTGTAGTTGATGTTGAACATGATGCGGCCGGTCTGATGGGCAAGGCCCACTTGCAGGCCGTTGTAGTTGGAAAACAGGTTGTGGGTGGGCACATCGAGCGCCCCATACTGCACGAGCGGGGTATTCAGGGGGCGATACTGGTTGACCTGAGCCGTACCTGCACCTGCCGACGTGTTCGAGACGGCAGCGCCGGTGGGATTGATGCCCGTTGGCGTCAGCACCTGACCCGTGATGGGATTAGGCCGGTAGAGTCCACCGATCGGAATGGCGTTGACGTTGTCGAGGGCGACAGTCTGATTGCTGCCGCCATTCAGCAGGAAGCGGCTGTTATTTCCGACGTAACCGATCTGCAGATTGGTGTTCCAGGGAAGTGACTGGTTCAACGTTACACTGTAGGTGTCAGTCAGTGGCTGTTCGCGATCGCCAAAGTTGATGCCGAAGTATGTTCCCGGAGGGCTCGATAGTCCGAAGGTATTGGTGTTGGGGAGTTTGGTAGAGGCCAGCGGCAGATTAAGGCCACTGACAGCTTTCAGCGAGAGCCCGCCGCCCCCATAGTTGACGATATTCGCGTTCTGGGTGACTGCCACCGCGTTGGAAGCGTCGTTCCAGGAATCGTGGGAGCGGTACTCTCCCCAGCCGCCACGGAGCACGGTTTTACCTGTACCGTGAACGTCCCAGGCCGCACCGAAGCGGGGTGCGAGGTACGCGGGCTGGGAGTGATTGCCGGAGAGAGGGAGGCTGTGGTCGAGAGCGTGCCAAACAAAGCCCGGATAGGGAGAGGTCGCGGCGCCGCTTGCGATCAGTGATGGTTCGAAGACGGCGAGACCCTGGCCGTAGGCGTCGTTCCAGAGGCCGAGGTGCTCGACACGCAAGCCATAGTTGACGGTCAGTCTCGGCCTGACTCTCCAGGAGTCGGTCGCGAAGAAGTCGTTGTTCCAGAAATAGAGGTTAGTCTGGGGCAGGACATTCTGCTGACTGTACTGGCTGGTATAGCCCTCATAGTTATTCGCCACCCAGTTGCCGGACATGATGGCGGTACTTCCGTCGACGTCCGTAATCGCCTGGCCGGCGCCGGGGAGAAAGTATTCGGTGATCGATCCGTTGGTGACCACGTTCGGCGTGCGCTGATTATTTGTAACCCGCTCGATGAACACACCGAAGACGACGGTATGGGTTCCCCACACCTTGGTTACATTGTCTCCGCCCTCGGGGTCGAATTTATGGGAGAAAAGCGGGCCTAGGGAGTAGTCCGGGGTGAGACTCCGAGGCAGGCCGCTTGGATCATTATAGTTGGCCAGCGCCAGGAGCGGGTGACGGCCGTTGGCAAAGGCGCCCTGATAGGGGTAGTCGGTGAGAACGCTCGGGTCAGGGCTCTCGAAAGCCTGATTCAGATAGGCGAGCGATCCGAAGAGTTGGTTGGTGAGGGTGGGGCTGATGACCGTGGTGAAGTTAGCTGCTGCGCTCTCGGAGTTGATGGCGCTGATCCCGCCCCCCGGTGTATTGAGCTCACCGGGATTGTAGAATATGGCGCTGGGCTCGCCAGAACTGCCCCTTTCTACCGAGTAGCGGCCGAAGAGGTGGTTTCTTTCAGAGATGGCCACATCGACGCGCCCGATGGCCTGCCAGAGATCGTCGTTGATGAAATCCGTCGACTGCCAGTTGTAGGGGTTGGCCAGGGTTGGGACGGCATTCGGAAGGGGATAGGTCTTGAAGATAGCCTGGAATCCCGGGTCCGCGTAGGAGGAAGGAATCTGGCCGTTGGTGATGGGGGTACCGTCCTTGGCAAAAGTAGGCATCGCATTAATGTTTTGGTAAGCAGAGTTGGCATAAAGCTGGGGACCGAGGTAAGACTGCAGCTCGCTGGTGCTGAAGTTACCGTTCCGCATGTTGGCCGTGGGCACCAGGGCATGCACCAATGCGCCCGCCGCGCCGCCGTAGGCATAGATGTTGCGCTGTGCATAATCTTCGGCGCCCGCGAAGAAGGTAAGTTTGCGGTTGCGATTGAAGTTGGTTCCGGGAATAATCACCGGGCCGCCGACGTTGAACCCGGGATAGACCTCGCGGTCCGGATCCTTCGGCTGGTTGGTTGCTTTGCTCAGGGCGTCGGCAGAGTCGAGCTGGTAGGTGCGAGCGTAGGTGTAGAGTTCCCCGTGGTATTGATCGCCTCCCGCCTTGGTGACGGCGCTCACGACGACAGGACCATTCGCAATGTCGGCGCCGAAGTTGGAGACCTGGACCTTGACCTCGGCGACCTGATCGTAATTCACGTTCTGGATGGCAGCGCCATAGTTACCCGGGTCGGTGATATCGGCGCCGTCGAGGGTCAGGCTGATGCCCTGGACAGGATTTCCATTGGCGGCATAGCTGCCGAGTGCCCCGTTCACATTGACCTGGGAGGGATCATAGGCGCTGTTGGTTACTCCTTGGGCGGTGATGGCAAAACCCGGGAGTGTCTTGAATAGTTCGGTGACGTCGCGACCTTCGACGGACAGGTGCTTGATCTGTTCCGACGTAATGAGATCACTGCGCTCACCGGTGTCGAGCGGAACGTTGTTGTTGTCGGCAGAAACTGTCACCGTCTCCTTTGTGGCCCCTGCCTGCAGAACGAGGGATGGAAGGGTACGGCTGTCACCCGGATCCAGGTGGATGCCCTGCTCAGTCAAGTTGGAGAAGCCAGTGACTGCCACCATCACGGTGTAGTCGCCCGAGGAGACGCCGGCAAAGGTGAAAAATCCTGAGCTGTTCGACTTGACAGTACGCAGATCCCCACTCAGCTCATTGCGCAGGGTGATGGAGGCATTCGGAATAATTGCTCCCGAAGGGTCCTGAACGGTTCCCGAGAGTGAAGCTGTGATGATTTGCGCTGAGGCGATCGGCAACCATCCTCCCACTTCGAAAGGGACAAGCAGACAGCCCGCGAACGCAATTGCGATGAGCTTTGTGTTGGTGCGACGTCGTTTGTCAGGTGATCGATTCATGTCGTTCTGGTCTCCTAAAGTGTTACCGGGCAGTCGGCGGCCGAGGTGTGAGATATGAGAATCGTTGTTCCAACCTCTCATCCGCAAGGCAGAGCCCTTGAAGAGCTCTTTCTGCAGTCCAGCAAAGAACACACTGCGAAAATCGGACTCGCAAGGTGCATTACGGTTCGGTACCGATATAAATAATTGATATGTAAGCTTGACGGAGCAAATTTGGGAGAGGTACTATACCTCCCTGACGAGGTGTCTCCACATAAATGATGAACCGGTTGACCCCGCAAGCCGCTGCCGGGGAGGCGGAAGAAAAACATTTGATGGGAAGAGTAGAGATTCAGAGAGCATTGGATCAGGTACTCATTAGCCCTCCGTTTCGAAATACGCAACAATGCCAGAACCTGTTGCGATATATCGTGAAGCACAGTCTGGCCGGTGAAGATCACCTGCTGCGCGAGCGGGTGATCGGGTCGGAGGTGTTTGGACGCCCGCCGGGGTATGAGACGAGCGAAGATCCGGTCGTACGGCTGCGAGTCGCCGACCTACGGAAGCGCCTGGCACAGTTCTACCAGTCGGTTCCGGACGCGGGAAATGTGCATATCGAGATCCCATCCGGCTGTTACCGCGCGACGTTCCAGTGGAAGAGCCATCCGCTGTCTGCGGCTCCGGGAGTGGAGGAGCGTATGGTCCCTGCGGCGGTTCGTCCCGCCGAAGCTCCCGTCGCACAGGTAGAAGCGCGATCTGCGGGAGAGGCGTTGAAGGCGCCGCCGCTAACCTCGTCGCCGCTAATCTCTCGGATCAGAACCTGGCATTTTCTTGCAGCCGCTGCACTGGCGATTCTGATGGCAGCAGTGATCCTCGTTGTCCATTACAATCGCGGTCCGGGGGCGGAGTTTCGGGCATTCTGGGGTCCATGGACGAGTACTCCCAAGCCGGTGATCGTCTCGATCGGGAGCAATGCGGTGTATCGGCTCTCGGAGAGCATCACTGACCAATATGCCAGGGACCACAATCTGGAAGCGGAGGGGGCGGAGTTCTTTGTGCCACTTGCGCCCGATGCGAATATCAAAGGAAGCGACATTCATGCCTCCTATAGCAGCTTTGTAGCTCTTGGAGATGTCGCCGCGGTCTCGAATATTGTGGCCAGCCTAACGAACCAGGGAAAAGCCTTTCAGCAGCGATTTCCCGATGACGTCTCGTTCGCCGAGTTGCGTAACATGCCGTCGGTGCTGATCGGAGGCTTCAATAATCCGATGACCCTTGAGCTCACGAAACACCTGGGATTTGTGTTGCGCCGGCGTAACGAGATCGACGATTTGCAGAATCCGAAGCGGCGATGGCTGCTCCGCACTTCGGAGGACTCGCACTACACGGCGGATTACGCCATTCTGACAAGGTTGCTCAATGAGGACGGGAATGCCCCACTCCTGAGCGTTGCGGGGTTGGGCCAATATGGCACGTTGGCGGCGGCGAATGTCGTCTGCAGTCCTTCGGCGATCTTTGCGGTGACCCGCCAGTTGCCGAAAGACTGGGCAAAGAAGAATCTGCAGGTCGTCCTGCGGGTACAGGTCGTGGACTACAAACCTGGGGTGGCGGAAGTAGTGGCGTTGCGTAGCTGGTAAGTCGGATTGCGAGCAAAGTGAGGCAGCGCAGTGGCTATTGATTTTGAATGGCTAGATCAGCACACTCAAATTTCAGGCCTGGTCGCGGGAACAATACGGGGACACAGTCAGCAAAACTATGGATAGATCTGGCTACTCCCAATCCGGCGAACCCGCCCCAGTACCAGCCATGCTCTCGCAGCTTCCATGTAGCTCTCAACGCGATCAGAAGCAATCCTATCGATTCGCAGGTACCTAGACCCAACCCGGGCAAAACCTGCCAATGCCCCAGCCACACCGATTTCTCACGCCGCGGAAAGTTCTGCCACGGCAGCGCGGGCGACTGAGATCACGCCGATGTCGTCTTCCTGGCCGAAAGCCTGCGCGGCGCTGGCGATCTCCGCGACAGTCTTTCCAGATATTCGAGTCCGACTTGGAACAATTGCCGCTGGACCTCCGGGCGCACCAGTGGCAGGATCAAAACAAGCCCAGGATGAATTTCT
The DNA here is from genome assembly GCA_036519195.1 of Occallatibacter sp. Taxonomy (GTDB): domain Bacteria; phylum Acidobacteriota; class Terriglobia; order Terriglobales; family Acidobacteriaceae; genus Telmatobacter. Next base: position 48,632 of record DATDLS010000328.1, read on the forward strand.
GATTTACGAGAGAGTTTGCGAAAGTCCTGTGCGTTGTTGGTGACGAAGATCGAATCGTCCTGAAGCGCGCGCTTCCATAGTTGCCAGTCGGGAGCGCCTTTCAAGCCGAGATACTCGATATGATAAGCAATATGCCCCATGCCATTGGCAACCTCTACAAGGCTGGCATGCAGACATTCATCGATCAGGAACGAGAGCGCATCAGGAGGCACGCTTTAAAGGATAAACCTTTCGAGCGATGACACGAGCGCCTCGCGGTAACCGCGTTTGAGTCTTGGGACCGCGCCGGGGGTGAGCTTGCGCGTAAAGCTCTGCCAACGCAACCTGCTCACGCGTGATGGTTGGATACCCTTTCAGAACTTCTTCGACCGATGTTCCCTGCCTCCGCATCTCGGCGACGAGATGCACAGGAACTCGCGTCTCCCGGATCACGGGGGTCCCTCCCATGATTTCGGGGTCTTCGACGACCATCGCGTGAGCTTTCTTGTAGGTGGCCATGGCGCTCTTGAGATCCGTTCTGGCCCTGCGTACTTCGATGACGACCACCTCGGATTCTTTCAATTGGGGAATATTTGGTTGGGCAAGAACAGCACGATAAATGCGCTTGCGATACGCAAGCGGAAACCGCCCGACACCAAGATGCTCCAGCTTTAGGCAGAGCAGACCCTCGCCGGAAATGACCCTTTGTACGGCCCGTCC